>CAWUUU010000028.1:0-68464 GCA_963924995.1 uncultured Opitutales bacterium | reverse complement strand
AACATCTTCTGGTTCCCAATGATTTGCCTTCATTTTGCGATAAAGATCATAAGCCCACTGGTACTTGAGAGGCAGTAAATTAAAAGTCATTGTGTCACGCCCATTAATGACTTGTTTTTCATGATATGCCTGCATTGCTTTTTCTTCATTGAGAAGAAAAGTTTTATCGCCGATTTTGAATTCTTTATCCATCTGTATTATTCCCTTTATCGTTTGTTTCTATGCTGAAATTTTTGTGAGATTGTATGACTGAGTTAGATGCATCGATAATTAAATTTGGGGGTTTTATTTGTCGGTTGCATAATTCGACTTTGCCCTCTGAGAAGAAAAAAGAAAAGAAAAAAATGCGATTTATATAAAAAAATTATTAACGTACACACAATATGTAGTGTCTGTGCGTGCCTCAAGGCACAATATGTAGCGGTGTGAATAACTTTCAGGTCAGATTTGCACAAACCACTATAAAGATATTCATTAAACTATAATTTCCAAGAAAACTGTATTTTTTTTACTTTTCCAAGACAAAGTTATCAGTAGTTATTAATTTACTTATTCACAAAAGTGAATTTCTGCTTATCTGAATAGATACTGGGCTTTCTTTGCCTCTGAAAAGTACATTATAAACTTATAATAATTAATAATTTAATCAAAATTACTCCACTTCAAAATTGAAGTTGATGAGCTTGAATATTAGTTTTAATCAGATAACTAGAGCATTCAAAAACGGTCATTCCAGTCGACTTTTGAATCAAAATCTTGATCGGCGAGAAGACTAAGAATGTCACCAATCAAATAAATAGACCCTGTTGCTAGAATCGTTTTATTTGAGGTCGAAGTTTTTAATTCTTCTTTGGCTTTTTCTAAATCAAAATCAATCACTTCTCCACAAAAAGAGTCAGGAATTAAAGAACGGAGATAATCAAGACTACAAGCACGGGGTTGCTGAACTACAAACAGTTTAATCGAACATGCAAACTCGATGACCACTTTCATTATGTCTTCTGCTCTGTCCTCTCCAAGTACACCAATCCAAATTTCTGGTTTTTGAGGCAAAGTTGCTAGGTTTTCTTTTAGGCAAAGTGCACCATCTGAATTATGGCAGGCATCTAAAATAATTGTCGGGGAACCCTTAATAACCTGCCAACGCCCTAGAATGTTAACTGTGTTTAAACCTTTATGAGTAAGGTCGCTACGAAGTGGGAGCTTTTTTTCTAATAACTCAGTGGACCGAAATGCTAATGCCGCATTCCTTCTTTGGTAAGACCCGAACAAGTTTGTAATGGGGCACTCTTCTTCCTTCAAATTGGAAATTGTATGAATAGGTGCCTCATGTTGAAAAGCAATTTTTTGAATAACCTCTTGTGCACAACTTGGTAAATTGCCAATGAGAACGGGGACTTGTCTTTTAATAATACCCGCTTTCTCAGTTGCAATCTCTTCTAAGGTGTCTCCTAAAATGGTGCAATGATCCTTAGAGATCGTGGTAATAATAGATAATTCAGGAGTTACCACATTTGTAGAATCTAATCGCCCCCCCAATCCGGTCTCTATAATGGCAAGATCAACTCTATTTTTTTGAAAAGTCAAAAAGGCAATCGCACTCATGAATTCAAAAAAAGTTGGATGTCCGTCCACCTCTTCATCTTCCATTTTTTGAGCGATCGGTTTTAATAGTCTTACCCATTCCTGAATTTCATTTTCAGTAATATTTTTTCCATCAACTCGTACTCTTTCCCCCAACTCGATTAAGTGAGGAGAAGAAAAAAGTCCTACCCTGTATCCATTGGTACGATAAATGGAATCTAGCATTGCACAAACAGAACCCTTTCCATTCGTACCTGCGACATGAATGATTGGGAAATCATTCTGTGGATTTCCTAGTAATTCCACAAATCTCGACATTCGATCTATGCCGAAACTCGATCCCCGATTGCGGAGACTATATAAAAATGACAGTGTCTCGTTCACCAACTTATAACTGGTGAAATTTTTGGTTTACTTAGATTTTGGTGCTGCACGCGTTTTTTTTGGTGCAGTTTTGAGGGGAGTCGCTTTTTTCTTTGCTAACGGTTTCTTGGTCACGGATAATAAATTGGTTGGTTCCTTGGTTTTTATATTTGCCCCCAAATGGCCAATAAGAGTAATTAACCGATCTCGCAAGTCGTGCCGATCAACAATTTGGTCAACCAAACCATGCTCAAGTAAAAATTCCGAGGTTTGAAAACCCTCCGGTAAATCTGCCCGAGTGGTTTCCTTAATTACCCGTCTCCCCGCAAATCCAATTAAGGCCTTGGGTTCGGCGATAATCACATCGCCCAAAGTAGCAAAACTTGCCATTACTCCAGCCATTGTGGGATTGGTCAAAATCGAAAAATATGGAATTTTAGCTTCAGATAATCGGGCAAGTGCAGCACTAGTTTTCGCCATTTGCATTAAGCTTAGTATTCCCTCATACATCCGCGCACCTCCAGAAGCGGAGACCACTACGACGGGCATCGAATATTCTAACCCTCGCTCGATTGCCCGAGTAATTTTCTCTCCAACCACCGATCCCATACTTCCTCCTAAAAACCGGAAATCCATCACCGCCAAACTCACCCATCGTCCATCCATTTTCCCAATTCCTGAAACAACTGCGTCTTCAAGTGAAGTCTTTTGTCTATTCTGTTCCAATTTATCTTTATAAGATGCCAGTCCTTTAAATTCAAGCGGATCAAGGGAAGATAGGTTAGCATCGCATTCAATGAAAGTACCTGAATCCAATAACGACTCAATTCGATCTGGGGCAGCTAGTGGAAAATGGTAACCACTCGATGGAACAACCATTAAGTTTTTCTTTAATTCCTTGGCAAAAACCATGTCACCGGTTTCAGGGCATTTCGTAAAAACCCCTTTGGGCACTCCTTCACGAGACTTTACAACTACCTTGGAATATTTTGGTTTGCTAAAAAAGGCCATAATTTAATCTTTTGTTATCCATGTCCCAAAGTTGCAACATTAACATTCTGACAGCCTTCCTGAATTAATGCTTTTGCACATTCATCCAAAGTCGCTCCCGTTGTGTAAACATCGTCAATTAAAACAATTTTCTGATCAATATCTAAACAAATTTTCTTTTTCAGGGCAAAAGCATTTTTAACATTCTTTTTTCGATCCATCCGGTCAAACTCAGTTTGAGTGGGTGTATCTCGGGTCCGTGTTAAGGCATCAATCACTTCAACCGAATCCCCTAATTCTTTTTTCATCGCATTCGCAATCCATAAGCTTTGATTAAACCCACGTTTCTTTAATCGCTTACGGTGGAGAGGGACCGGAATTAAATAAGCTCCGTGAAGAAATTCCCGATAGGAAAGATTTCGATCAAGCCACCTTGGTAAGTCTTTGAGTACATCTTTAACTCCATGATACTTAATTTCATGAATTACTTTCTTTCCATTTTGATCGAGAAGAAATAAACATCTCCCTGTTTTAAAACGAGGGGGATCCTCTCTACAACCGGCACAAACGAGTCCGTTAAAATCATAACCACTCATGGGAATACCGCAAAACTTACAACCCTTCTTTTTAATCCAGGCTAATAAATCTTCGCATTCCACACACATGTAAGAAAGTCCATCGTTGTAGGGTGCTTGTTCGCATACTGGGCAATTTCCAGGGAAAACCAAATCAGTCAGATAATTCAAACATTTCTGAAAAGCCGTCATCAAGATAAGAATTTTGGTTTTGAATAGTACACTTTTTCTAGGCAGAGCCCTTTTGCGGGGGCACTTACTACGACCTCAGTTCGTCGACGACTTTGTAAAATTTTATTAATTGTATCAATTTTGATTCTCCCCCGACCTACTTCAAACAGACCACCCACCATACTACGGACCATTTTATAAAGAAAACCGCTACCTTCTACTAAAAATTGAATCTCATTTTCGTTCTGGTTAATTTCTAAAATCCAAATCTCTTTGACTGGATCTTCCTTTTCCTCTTTTCCACGGGAGGCTGCAAAAGCAGTAAAATCATGCTTCCCAACAAGAAACCTGGCTGCCTTTTTCATTGCCCCTATGTCGAGATTTTGATTTTTCAACGACAGGCAAAATCGTTCCTCCTGCGGCATTGCCCAACCCGGTACTGCTCGATAAAGATAACGCTTTCCTTTGGCCGAACTAAGAGCATGAAAAGAAGGCGTCACCTCTTTAATCTTAAGCGGACTGATATCGGAAGGAAGATGAGCACGCAAAGCCTGAAGCATTTTTTCCTCTCCATGCTTCCACTCTTGGTCAAAATGAAAAACTTGACCCTTTGCATGAACCCCAGCATCTGTTCGACCTGCCCCAATTGTTCGTACTGGCCCAGGAAAAATTTTGCTCAAGGCATTTTCGATGCGGTTCTGTACGGAGTTTTGGGTGGGTTGCTTTTGCCAACCGGTATAGTCTGTTCCGTCGTAGGCACATAAGCAACGCCAACGCTGAATAGATTGGCTTTGGTTATTAGTTTTATTGAGCTCAGCCATTGGGTGGAGGAATTACTTTTCGATTCTCAATAAAGTCACGCAAAATTAATCCCGCGGCCGAAGCATCTATTCTCCCAAGGTTTTTCTTTTTCTTTTTTAATGATTGGGGTCCCAATGCTTCTTCAGCAGCTAAGCTGGTTAATCTCTCATCAACTCGATGAACAGGGAGTGCTAAACTTTTTTCCAAATTTCTGATAAAGACATCCACTTCTTTTGCCCTCAATCCCACAGTTCCATCCATGTGAATGGGGTATCCAACCACGATCTCAGTAACTCCTTTTTTTAAAACCTCACCAGATATTTCATCCAGATACGATTTATTATCAACCCCAGGAAAAGCTCCTATTGGTAAAGCGACCCCAAGTTCATCAGCCCAAGCTAACCCAATCCGTTTAGTCCCATAATCGATCCCTAGGTAAACCGACATACTTCTAAGTTAAATCAGGGTGGATTTCGCCCACTTTGCGGGCAAGTTCCTTCACTTCTTGTGCTCGGTCCTTATGACAAACCATGGTCGCATCACCAGTTTGAACCACAATTAAATCTTCCACTCCGAGAAGGGTTATACAATGCCCTTTTTCTGAAAAAGCCAAGTTACCCTTCGAATCAACAGCAATCCCGTCCCCCTTAAATACATTTCCATTTTCATCGGCTGGATAATGTCTTTCGATCGCAGGCCATTCACCAACATCATCCCAGTCAAAATCAGATTCTAGCATTACGACTCCCTCCGCTTTTTCCATCACCGCAAAATCAACTGAAATTTTCTCAAGATTTGGATAAACCTTTTCCATCGCTCTAATCAAAGATCCATTTGAATTCAAATCTGCCTGTAATTCTTTCAGACCCTCCGAAAGAACTGGGGCATGCTTTTGAATCGCCGATAAAATAACTGATGGCCTCCAAACAAACATTCCCGCATTCCAAAAATATCCACCCTGTTTTAAATATTCCTCTGCTGTGCTTAAGTTTGGTTTTTCAATAAATCGATCAACTTTGGAAACGGACCGATTCTGAACATTGTCCAATTCATCACCTTGAGAAAGATACCCGTAACCAGTAGAAGGAAAGTTTGGTTTAATTCCAATTGTAACAAGATAATCATTTCGTTCGGCAGCTTCAAAAGAACTTCTTAGAACTGAACGAAAACCTTCCCCGTCCTCAATCACATGATCGGCAGGCAAAAGAGCGAAAGCTGCATCTTGCTCAACCTGATCCACCAATAAAGCAGCTAATCCGACTGCCGCAGCAGTATCGCGCCCTACAGGCTCTCCAATTACCCGCTCTGGTAATAATGTTGGACAACTTTCTAAAACCGCATCTCTTTGCTCCACATTAGTAATGACAAAAATATTTTCTGCGGGAACCAACCCCTCTAAGCGCTCGACCGTTTGGGCAAGCATTGCAGAATCTCCCACAATGGGAAGAAGATGCTTGGGACGCGTTAAACGACTTTGAGGCCAAAAACGTTCTCCACGCCCGCCTGCCATAATGACTACAAACCTATTGTTCATAGAATCAACCCATGCCAAGACCTTGATGAATGGCGAGTTTAAAATCTTTAAATAAGCTCTTGATGCTTTAAAATATTATTTCAGAACATTGGATCAAGGCATACCAATCTTGCCATGAACAGATTGATTCATTAGAAGTTCATTTTTATTATATTTTATTAGGCATGAAACGTAGCCATCACTGTAATCAACTTCGCAAAGAAAACGCCGGATCTTCCGCTACCCTTATTGGATGGATCGACTCCCTTCGAGATCATGGTGGAGTATTCTTCCTTGACCTGAGAGATCGTGAAGGAAAAACCCAAGTGGTACTCGACCCCGAAAATCAAACCCTTTCCGAACTCTTCCCTAAACTGAAGCCTGAAAGTGTAATTGAAGTAAAAGGAGAAGTCCGCAATCGGGACGAAGGTACGGAGAACAGTAATCTTTCCACCGGTGACATTGAACTTTTTGCCAGTTCAATTATTGTTCACAACCAATCCAAGACGCCCCCCTTCCCTATGGACGACACTGCCGATAAAGTGGGCGAAGACCTTCGCCTTGCTTATCGATACCTCGACCTTCGCCGTAAAAGTAACCTCAATACCCTCAAACTGCGCCATCGTGCATCCATGACGATTCGTGAATATTTTGACAAGCAGGACTTTCTTGAAATTGAGACCCCAATCCTCTTCAAAAGTACCCCCGAAGGTGCCCGTGAATTTTTGGTCCCCAGTCGAATGAACGAAGGAAAATTCTACGCCCTTCCCCAATCGCCCCAGCAGTATAAACAAATGCTAATGGTCGCCGGGATTGAGCGCTACTATCAACTTGCCCGTTGCTTCCGCGACGAAGATCTTCGAGCCGATCGCCAACCCGAGTTCACTCAGATCGACCTCGAAATGTCCTTTATCGACCGCGAGGATATGTATGCCCTGATTGAAGGTCTTCTCTCCACTGTATGGAAAGAAACCCTGGGTGAGGAAATCAAAACTCCTTTTCTCCGCATGCCTTACAACGAAGCAATGAACCGCTTTGGTTCGGACAAACCCGACATGCGCTTTGGTATGGAAATTCAGGACTTTTCTGAAGACTTTCGCGAATCCGATTTTAAAGTATTTGCCGGTACCGTAAAATCAGGAGGTAGTGTAAAAGCCTTTAATGCCAAGGGGCTTGCCGATATCACCCAAGGCGAACTCAAACACTTGGAAGAAACCGCAAAATCACTCGGAGCCAAAGGGCTCGCTTTTATTAAATCCGAAGGAGGCGAATGGAAATCCCCCATCCTCAAATTTTTATCCGATGCCGAACAGGAAACCCTCAAGACCAAACTCGAAGTCGGAGATGGGGACATCATATTCTTCGCAGCCGGTTCCTGGGACAGTTCCTGTAATATCTTGGGTCGTATCCGCTTGGAAGCGGCCACCCTCTTAGAAAAAAGAGGTCAACAACTTCGTGATCCCAAAGACTGGAAATTCCTCTGGGTGATCGATTTTCCCCTGATGCACTTTGAAGAAGAAGAAGGTCGCTTCGTCGCCTCCCACCATCCCTTTACAGCCCCAGTTGAAGAAGATTTACCTTTCCTTGACTCCGAACCCAAAAAAGTACGCGGTCAACATTATGATATAGTTCTTAACGGAGTCGAACTCGGGGGTGGAAGTATTCGGATTCATCAACCTGATGTACAAAAGAAAATATTTGAAGAAGTATTAAAAATCCCTGCTGATGTGGTAAAAAGTCGATTTGGCTACATGCTCGAAGCCTTTGAATATGGAGCCCCTCCTCATGGAGGAATCGCTCTCGGACTTGATCGATTAGTCACTATTCTTGCCGGCAAAGAAAGTATCCGCGATGTCATCGCCTTCCCCAAGACTCAAAAAGGACAAGATTTGATGACAGATAGCCCTGGTAGTGCTACGGAACGTCAATTGCGAGACCTCAAGGTGAAATCAATTGCGGAAGATAACTAATTTTTAAATAGGTAATGATCTTCGCAGATTGATGCGAAATCGATTCTATTTCTCTCCTATCTCAATTAATTGGGACTGACTTAGAAATTATAGATCTCCGACCTTACCTAATTATTTACCAAAGCAATTGCCTAGGTAAATAAAAAACTGTGGGCACCAAGTAGAACTATAAAAGAAACTATGTGAACTCATTGAGTTCACAGCTCAAAAAGGTGTCTGTGTGCCCCAATCTCAAGGAACCTTGAAACAGCCAATTCGATACCGACCAAGTGTGTTTAATTTGACCACCTATGAAAATTATTCATGGAAATTTCTTACATTTTTCAAAGTTTTAAATTCTTGGCACGAGTATTGCAACCACTTGCACGAGCACTAACTTAATTACACATAATTAATTGAAAATCATAAACTTACAAAATGAAAACTAAACTCGCATCATCACCAAGCCTAGCTACAGCACCCTGGAAGTTTTTCTTACTTTTAGCGGCTTTGCTTTTTACATACGCCATACCGGTTCACGCTGATAATCACGAGGAAGCAGATCCCGCTGAATCGGCACCCACAGAGGAAAAAGCGGGCCCGGTGGACGATTATAACGCATTATTAGAAGCCCAAGGAGAGTACGCTCCCGCTTATGATTTTTTTACCACTTCGATGTTGTGGACGGTAATTGCGGCCGCATTGGTGTTTTTAATGCACTTAGGGTTTGCCACTCTTGAGTCAGGTTTGTGCCAACAAAAGAATGTGGTAAATGTCCTTTTCAAAAATGTATTCATAATATCAATCGGTGTGATTACATATGCATTATTCGGATTCAACACTCACTACCCTGGAGAATTTAATGGTTGGTTTAGTTGGGGTGGAATGATTGGAGATTTAAATGCAGACGGAGGAAACACTTGGGGGTATGGTGGACTTAGTTTAGCGATGACAGGTTTTGGGGATTTTATTTTCCAAGCAATGTTTGCCGCTACCGGTGCAACGATTGTATCAGGTGCAGTGGCCGAGCGTGTAAAACTTGGATCCTTTATGATCTTCGCAGTTCTTTTCGTAGGCGTAGCTTATCCTGTTGCTGGTTCATGGCATTGGGGCGGGGGATACCTTTCAACATTAGACATTCCTTTTAAAGACTTTGCAGGCTCAACAGTAGTTCACGCTTTTGGTGGATTCGGTGCTTTAGCATGCGTAATGGTATTGGGACCAAGAAAGGGGAAATACACAGAGAACGGCATAAGACCAATCCCTGCACACAGCTTTCCTCTTGCCGCGATTGGGGTATTTTTACTGATGTTTGGTTGGTACGGTTTTAACGGTGGTTCAGTTCTATCTGCAGAGCCAGGTGCATTAGGTCTAGTTTTCACTACTACTACATTAGGTGCTTGCGCTGGTGCACTGGGTGCAATTACAACTTCATGGTTCTTGCTCAAAAAGCCAGATCTTTCTATGGCATTAAATGGATTATTAGCCGGGTTAGTTGGAATTACTGCGAATGCTGATGTTATTTCCGTAGGAGGAGCAATTGCAATTGGTGCAATAGCTGGAATCATTGTGGTATTCTCGATAATCTTTTTTGATAAAGCCAAAATTGATGATCCGGTAGGTGCCATTTCAGTTCATGGCGTTTGCGGAGTTTGGGGGACTATTGCGGTGGCCCTCTTCGGAACAGGAGACTTTTCCATGGCCACTCAAATTCAAGGTGCATTTCTAGTAAGTGCATTTGCATTTGTTTTCGCTTTCATAGTGTTCTCCATTTTAAAAGCAATTATGGGAGTTCGCGTCAGCGAAGAGGAAGAAGAACGCGGTCTTGACATTACCGAGCACGGTCAAGAAGCTTATACTTCATAAGAATAAGGCTTACTCTATTAACAAAAAAACAAGGACGAATATGAAATTAATTAAGGCCATTATTAAGCCATTTAAACTAGAAGAAGTAAAAGACGCACTTTCCGAAATTGGAGTGGAAGGAATGACAGTATCCGAAGTTAAAGGCTTTGGCAGACAGAAAGGGCACACAGAGATCTACCGTGGAAGTGAATACACGGTTGATTTTCTTCCCAAGGTAAAACTCGAAATCGCTGTGGCCGATGACATTGTCAGCAAGGTTGTTGATGCAATTGTAAGTGCATCCCAAACTGGTAAAATTGGAGATGGTAAAGTCTTTATCATCCCAATTGAAGAGGCCATACGAATTCGTACAGGTGAAAAGGGAGAAATAGCTCTCTAGTTATTCATCGGTACTCACCGATTAACATTAAATTCTTAAAAGGCTCGATTCTTCGGAATCGGGCCTTTTTTATACACTTTTAAAATTAAGGGTGAGTAAATGAAATGAAATGTTGAAATAATGTATGCATTTTATTCATTTTTTTAGTGAATTTAGCTCATGGCAAGATTCTTGCAGTAAACGGTTCTGAAATGCGATCTTAACCACTCTAACATTAAATTGGTTCATTATCGCAATAACATACAAGTACTTGCAATAACCTGATTAATCCAAAACCGAAATGAATGTAATACATTGCCTTCGCACACTTATCTCCTCTCTTATCCTGCTCAGTATCACTAGCTATGGATTTGCTCAAGACGCGGATCAAAATCAATCGTCTTCCGCAGAAGCTAATATAGTAATTACAGAAGAAGTTACGACGAGTGACCCTGTCGAAGAATCTAAATTAGATACAGGAAATACCGCATGGATGATTACCGCCACTGTTCTAGTACTATTCATGACACTTCCTGGCTTAGCATTATTTTACGGCGGTTTGGTCCAGTCTAAGAATGTATTGTCTGTGTTAATGCAATGTTTTTCCATTGCGTGTCTTGCTTCTATTTTATGGGTTGTGTGTGGATACAGTTTATCTCTTACCGCAGGAGAAAGTGATTGGATTGGTGGAACCGCCTCATTCTTTTTACAAACTTTGAATGTCGAAAACCTCAACGGAGATTTCCCCGAAACAGTTTGGATTATGTTTCAAATGACTTTTGCGATCATCACACCAGCTTTGATTGTGGGTGCATTTGTGGAGAGAATTAAATTTACTGCTGTTCTTCTCTTTAGCGGGCTATGGTTACTTGCAGTCTATTTCCCTGTTTGCTATTGGGTGTGGGGTGGAGGATGGTTGGCCAATAAAGGTGTGATTGACTTTGCTGGAGGTATTGTGGTCCATGCAACCGCTGGTTCTTCTGCTCTCACTCTTGCTTGGATGCTCGGACGCCGACATGGTTTCCCAAGGCATTTAAAGCCTCCTCATAATCCAGGAATGGTGATGATCGGTGCCTGCATGCTTTGGGTGGGTTGGTTTGGATTTAACGCAGGTAGTGCGGCCGCAGCAAATGAAAGTGCCGGGATGGCAATGTTGGTCACACATTTGTCTGCTGCTACAGCAAGTTTAGTTTGGATGTTTATTGAGTGGAAAAAAACAGGAAAACCTGGTCTTGTTGGGATTGTAACTGGAATGGTTGCCGGTTTGGCAACCATTACGCCGGCTTCTGGCAGCGTAGGCCCCATGGGGGCAATTATAATCGGGGCAACTGCAGGTTTAGTTTGTTATTTTGCCTGTGGGTTTATTAAAGAAAAACTTGGAGTTGATGATTCGCTTGATGTTGCTGCGGTTCACGGAGTAGGAGGCATTCTCGGAACTTTGATGGTTGCCTACTTTGGCGTCAAAGGAAACTTTGGAGGTCTTGGAATCAACTTAGAGACAGCCAATGAACAATTTATCGTTCAATTACAAGGTTGTATCGCTGCCATCGCCCTGTCCGTTGTCGCGACTTATCTAATTATTAAAATTATATCTCCGTTAATTGGTGGAATTCGAGTTTCTGATGAAGATGAAACAAAGGGGCTTGACCAAGCACTTCATGGAGAGAATGCTTACACGCTCAATTAAATATTTTTCCAAGAAACTAAATTAAAATGAAACTTATAAAATCTATCATCAAACCATTCAAACTCGAAGATGTTAAGGATGCACTTTCTGAAATCGGCATTGAGGGAATGACTGTTATTGAAGCCAAAGGTTTCGGTCGTCAAAAAGGTCATACTGAAATTTATCGCGGGAGTGAATACACCATCGATTTCTTACCCAAAGTTGTGGTTGAAGTAGCGGTTCCAGACGAACTTTGCGACAAGGTAATTGATACCATCGTTAAAGCTGCCAAGACTGAGAAAATTGGAGACGGTAAAGTTTTTGTGCTTCCTATCGAACAGGCGATTCGAATTCGGACCGGCGAGCAGGGCGAAGAAGCACTCTGATCTTAGATCAGACTATTTAAAGTCCAAAGCAACCAAGCCACGGTTGCATAAAGAGGGAATGCCATACCCTGCTTAAGTGTGTTCATCCATTCACCTGGTTTGGGCAAACGACTTATCCATTTTGGAAAAATAGAAAGTAGTAAGTATGGAGTTGAGAGCCCAAGAGCGATACTTGTAAATACTACAAATGCCGAACCCCATGGCATTGCAAGGGCTGCACCCACAGCAGCTCCAAGAAATGGAGCCATGCATGGTGTGGCCACAATCGTGGCTAAGAAGCCAGAAAAGAATGATCCGAGATAACCGGATTTTTGAGAAAGTTGTCCCCCTACTCCAGTTAAAGACAAGCCAATTTCAAAAACTCCACTCAAACTTAAGGCAAAAATTAAGAGAAAAATGGACAAGCCAAAGACAAAAACTGGTTCCTGTAATTGAAAGCCCCAACCAAGCTCACCATCAAAAGTTTCTCTCAATCCGAGTAGGATTCCAACGAGTATCCAAAAGGAAAGAATGACCCCGAAGGTAAAAATGATCCCATGCCATCGGACTTTTTTGTGATCTTCTCCCGCCTGTTTTACAAATGACATAATTTTAAGCCCTAGAACGGGAAAAACACAGGGCATTAAATTAAGAATTATTCCTCCCAGAAAAGCAAAACCGAGTATGGCCAAAAAACTATCGCCCACTGGTTCCAAAAACGGCTTCTCTTCGTCAATAACAGTTAACACAATATTCTCAGTTAAAATTTCAGGAAACAAAATCCCATCTTTTACTGGTTCACTCTTAACTCGAGCTGGATAATAAACATAAAGTGGGACCCCTTCCCTTTTAAATTCCTGCAAAGCTTTTAAAATAAGGGGGCCTCGCTTTGTCCAATCCGCTTGCAAGGCAACAATTTTTAATTCCTTAAACTTTTCAATGACTGCTTTCTTCTTATACACTACTTTATTTACTTGGCATGACATGCACCACCTTGCAGTAAAATCGATAAAAACGGGTCGTCCATCAGCACGCAAAGATTCTTCTTTTTCAGGTGTCCATGGAATCCATTCAATTTGATTAACTGTATCAGTATTATTCTGAGGATAACCAAGCCAGACGCCAAAAACCAAAAGACTCAATGCAGTAGCACGACCTAAGGTCCTTGTTGACGATGGTTTAACGGGGTAGTTTGTTTTACCATAAAGCCAAATTGACATGGCCACCAAAATAAGCCCGAGCATGATTAAAAGCTGATTAAAACCTGACTCTACTTTAGGAATCTCATTGGATTTCGAGACTTCAATTTTATCCTGGGTAACTCCATAAGAAACTTGATCCACTGAAAGATCAATTAACCAGCCTTGAGGAAATTGGTGATGATTGAGTAATCCTTTTATTGGGGTCGAAAAACCTGCAGGGAATGAATCCAAAGAAAGTTGGACTAAAATCCGACCTTCTCCATTTTTTTGGAATTTTTGCCTCTCTCCATGAGTAATAAAATCTCCTTCAGGAAAAAATTTGAATCCGGCTAGGTCTAAATTATTCAAAGAACTATGCTCAAAGGATAAAACGATGGAATCATCCTGTATCAATGCTGAAATTTGCCCACCCACGGGTGGCGATTGGGGTAACTCGGCTAAGGCAAGTTGAACTTTTTCGGAATGTACCTTTGATTTTATAGTCTCTGGAGAAACTGGAATTTCAAAGACCAATTCTTTATTAAAAGGAATACAATTTCCTTCGTCGCAAATTAAGGTCGAAAATTGTGCAGTTAATGAAATGATATCTTGATCAAAGACAGCATCCGGTTCGACTTCTAAACGAGTGAGCAGATAAAAAGTATCTTCATGCACATAACTGACTAAATCCTGGAATTGATACAACATCGGAGAAGGAAATAAAACTTCTCCAAGTTCTACTCCATCGGGTACAACCCACTCGATGGTTGTGGGGAATCCAGTTTGCCCTGCTGTTTTCCAATAAGCATGCCACTTTGGTTCCAAATCAATTTGGAGTATCAACCAGGCACTTTCTCCTGATTTTATTTTTTCTACATCTGAAAGAAGTGAGACTTCAATTAAATCATCAATTTTCTGCGCATTACTTAAATGAAATGTAGAAAATACAAGAATGAATAAAATTATCCATCTATTAAAATGCCCGTTAAGCATAAAGATACTCCCGTCTTAAGGTAAAAATAGATTTTGTGAAAATGACCCCCGTGAACTCTCTGTAAATTCCTTCACTGCGTTCAAAAGAGGAGATGGCCAAGAAACATATTTTGGAAGACTGACCATAAAATGAGTTTGAGGAATTCTATCAAAACCGACCTCTAATCCGGACAAGAAATTTTCAAATGATTTCTCCCATGCTAACGGGGTATAGACTGGTTTATTTTCACTACTCGAAGCGAAACCTAATCGAGCAAGTGCAACCTTCTCGACCTCCTGTTCATTGGTAGGAAGCGAAGTAATCGGGGTAATCGCATAAAACCATTTCCGTGCAGTTTCACGACTCAGGGCATTTACATTCGAACTAAAGGTCCCCCCTCCCTGTAATTTGTCGAAATTAACTTTACCTAAGCCTTCGTAATGGGAACGCGGAACCTCCGATCGGTCATAATTTGGTAAATTGCCCGCCAAAACAAATACTAAGTCAGGATCGAAGCTAATTGCAGTGCTTAAACCATACCATGGACCAATAATACCAGACGCGGGGTCGGCATATAAAAGTTCTTTCGGATAATATTGATTTCTATCAACTTTTAGAGATTCTGGATTATCTCCTAAACTCGTGATCCAATCGATGGCATACTTTTTGTTCTCTTGCGATGCCTTTAAAATCGTTTTCCCAAGTGCGGCTGCTTCTCTTAAATTCCAATATAATACGAGGTTGAAATATGAATTGGGTGATAGAGTTAAAATTGAAGAAATTAAAGCTTCTTTAGATTGATTAAATTGCTGAATAGATTCATTCCCATCCAAGACATAGGTACCTGCATCAAGTAAATAGACCACATGCCTCCCCTCGTAGGACTTACCTAAAAAAGTAACTTCGTTCGCAGGCTCAGGAATAGTAACGGGAGGAATCAGAGAAGGAACGGGTAAGCCTTGAGGTGAAGCAAGAAGATTTTCAATATCACCAGTCTGTTTCTTTGTAGGCAATGGTTGTGCACGAGCATTTTCCAACATTACATCAATAGAATCGTTTTTTGCTTCTTTCGATTTCCCATCAGAAATTGGAGAAATGACATCAGAAGAATGATCTACTAAATTAATTGGCGAATCGATTGAAGTTGTTTCACCATGAATCAATTCATTGGGTTCTTTCTCATCATTCATGGAATAGACAATTCCAACAATTACTAGCCCAAGGTTAACCAAAAGACTCAAAGTAAGGAAGAGTTTTGCCAATGGCCTCATCTTCTTCTTACTGTGGCGTCTCCTTGAACTATTTTGATCGGAGGCATCGAATATCCCCCCCCCATTTTGAATCAAATGATCGTGCCAAGATTGAAACTCTTCTTCGGATATACCGTACTTCTTACTCTGCTCCGCCTTCGGAACATTTCTAATAATCGACTCAAGTACGATTCGTAACTTTTGCTCTCCAGAAAATTCTACCGACATATGATTTAAAGATTAAAGAATGAAGCTTTCTCGTGCAACCGCCAATCCACATATAGCAGCAGTCTCTAGGCGAAGGGTATTAGGGCCAAGACTAAAAGATATAAATCCATTTTTTTCAGCAAGTTCTGCCTCTTTTTCGCTCCAACCACCTTCTGGCCCAATTAAGATCGATACTTGGTCTATTGGTCCTATTTCCAGATTCTTAAAAGGTTTAGATAATTTTGACAAACTTCCTATGAAAACTTTTTCTTCCTCTTTAACATTCTCTAGAAAAAGTGTAAAAGTTTGTGGCAAGTCAAAGTGGGGAATCCACGGATTTCCAGATTGCTTGCATGCATCGATCGCAATTTTTTGCCATTTTTGAATTTTGGCATCCAGTTTCTTTTCAATATTTTTATATTCGGAATGGTCTGTGAGTAAGGGCGTTATCCGAGTGACTCCCAATTCAGTCAATGGACGGATCATATCTTCCCATCGATTGCCCTTAGCCAATGCAACTGCTAATCGAAATGTAGGCTTTGGTTGGACGAAGAAATTTTTATTCAAAATTTTCAACTCTACTTGCTTATGATCTGTTTTATAAATCTCAGTAAGGTATTTATTTCCTTGTCCATCCAACGCTTCCACTTCATCGCCTTCCCTTAAACGAAGAACCTTCATTAAATGGTGACTTTCCACTTCATCCAAATAAATAAAATCATTCGAACCTAGAATGTTCGAATCAAAAAAAGTTCTCATTGTACGAGGCATCTTTCTTGTTTAAATAAAAAGATACCCCTTTGGCAATCCTCCTCAGTCTTTTGAAAACCATGCAAGTTACTCAGTTATATCATTTCAACCAAATCAACCCATGAGAATTTGCGGAGGATTAGCCCGTGGGATTCCTTTATTGGTAACCAAGGGAATTGAAATTAGACCGGCCACGGATGCCAATCGGGAAAGATTATTCTCATCCTTTGGTGAAAATGTGATCGATACCCATTTTCTTGACTTGTTTGCTGGTACTGGTTCATACGGACTTGAAGCCCTTAGCCGTGGAGCGAAGCAGGGTTCATTCGTTGAATTCCATAGAAAAGCGATTATTAACCTAAGAAAAAATATTTCCAGTGTCTGTAAAAGTGCAAAAGTTGATCAAAGTCTTGCAATTATTGAAAATCGAGAGGTAATCGAGTACCTAAAGAATGAAAAAACCTCTTTTGATCTAATTTTTCTCGACCCACCCTATTCCCTTTTTCCCCAAGTTGGTCCGCAAATTTTTGATCTAATTAAACAAAATCAAATACTTAAGAAAACTGGGATTCTGATCCATGAGGCTCCTGCTGAAGAAAAATATAACCTTGATGGATGGAATCTAATCAAAACCATAGGGAAAAGTAAAAAGGGGTCTCCATTATTTCGACTCTTTCAAATAGAGGGTTAAGATTTCCAAAATCGACCGAGAACTTGGCCCAAGGCAACCACTACCGCAGTTTCCTGGCGCAAGACTCGAAGTCCGAGAGAAAGAAGCAAAAAACCGGAGTTTCTCAATCTCTGCCTTTCATTATCCGACCAACCACGCTCAGCTCCAACTGCAATCGTATAATGATCAATCTTGTCCCGCTGAGGTGAACAGGGGAATGTTCCCGAGCATTCATAGTTATCAAGAGCAATTCGAAAAGAACTTCCAGGTTGAGAGGCTAAACATTCGTCAAGATTAGACCAAATTTCACATTCGGGGATAAAAGTGGAAAACGCCTGCTCGACTCCCTTTTGTATTTTTTCCTCCCATTCCTTTGTTTTCCAAAGCCTACTATCTCGATAGGAGGGTTCTGATTTATCGGAAACAAAAAAATGCATATTAGATACCCCTAGTGCACTCGCTTGTTCCAAAATTTTTCGACAAGTTTGCGGGCGGGAAAGCCCAACTAGTAAGCTTATTGGAAATAAGTCAGTGGGGTGGTCGTCATCCCATTTAATTGATAATTTTAAATTTTGCTTATTTAAAGATAGCAATGTTGCTTTCCCCTTGGGTCCATTACGAACTCCAATATCAATCGAATCTCCCTCTTGGGCATTTAGGACCCTTGTGATATGAGAACCAGTTTCCCCATCCGTTGGCAAATTTAGAAAAGAAACTTTCTCTGAAATTAAAAGAATATTCAATTCTGACAAAGCCAAAGGGCTTGATAAGGTCGAAGGGCAAAAGAGCTACTATCAAAAGAAAACTCCCCTCCACTGATCAAATCTTTAACCGTTCCATTGGACAAATAAAAGGAGCCAGCTTGTTTTTGATTAATCTTAACTTCAATAGGAAGAAAGTTAAACAAGCATAATATCGTCTGTCCTCCATCGATAGATTTTCGCTCAAATGCGAAAACATCTTTACCTAAATCTATTACTTTTTGCAAAGCATCTGGATGAAAAGCTGGGCATGATGCTCGTCTTCGTAATACCCGAGTATACCATTCAAAAATTTCTCCCGAATTACCACTCTCATCATCTAATAAATTATCTAGTTCATCACTTTTCCATTTTCTGCGATTAATGGTACGATTATGACCAGTCTCCTTGACCCCTTCCGTATAATTGGGGGTAGCACAAAGCGAATGGAAATAAACAGCGGGAATGCCCTTCATCGCTAATGCAATCGCTTGTGAGCAAAGAAATCTCTTGTTCCCCAATTCGGTATCTTTTTGATGAGAAAGTGCCCCGTAATAAGTTGCATTTAACTCGTAGGGGAATTCTGTTCCATCTTCAAGCTTACGCATAGAAACATGTCCACCATTGCCCCGTACTTCATCGGCAAGAGCTAGAATCTCTTCCGTAGGTAAAATTCCTTCCAATGGCCTAACTCCAATTCCATCATGACTTGCAGTGAAATTAAGAAAATGGCAACCCTTTGGAGGCGGTGCTAAATTTGCGGCCCAATTAGTTACATGTTCGGCTGTGCCTCGTAGTAAGCCATGGAGCAGAAGAGGAGGGAGAGGGAACTGATAAACAGCATGAGCTTCATCTCCTTTTCCAAAGTATGAAATATTTTCCTGATGCGGTACATTGGTTTCAGTTAAAATAAAAACTTCAGGAGCAACGACCTCGATAAAATTCCTAATCAATTTGATAACTTCATGCGTCTTGGGCTGGTGTAAACAATTTGTACCAATCTCTTTCCACAGAAATGCCACCGCATCAAGTCTCAGAATCCTACAACCAATTGAGGCGTAAAACATGATAATATCAAGAAATTCAAAAAGTAGATCGGGGCTCGTCCAGTCCAAATCAACCTGATCCGCACTAAAAGTAGTCCACACATGCCTTTCACCTTTGCGAGTTTGATAAGGGGTAAGCAATGGGGAGGCACGCGGTCTGACGACAGCAGAGAGGTCGGCATCCTTATCTCCTTCAAGGATGTAATTACTTCCCGGCTCAACTCCAGAAACATATTCGCGAAACCATGGACTTTTTGAAGAACAGTGGTTGAGTACTAAATCGAACATAAGCTCGAATTCTTCCGATAACCTGGAAACATCATCCCAATTGCCATACCTCTGGTCAACTTCTCGATAATCAACCACAGAAAAACCATCATCCGAAGTCCATGGGTAAAAGGGTAAAATATGAATTGCAGAAAATGCACCTTTTAACCGAGCCGTACAAAATTCCCTTAATGTGGACAAAGGATGAGCTTTTTCATTTGAGACCATGTCGGCATAGGTAATTAAAACCGCATCTTTTTGGGAAATTACTTTGGATGACAATGTTGATCGATGTACGCCCACACCATAACGCCCGATCATATGAAAAAATCGATCCAAAAGAGAGTCCGCCACTTCCACTCCATATAAATTGGCAAACCGCTTTCTAATTGTTTTAAGCTTTGCACTAGATACGTGCTTCATGGAGGATGTCAAAGATGGATTCTTCATAAATTAGTAACCGGTTAAGCTGGCAATAAAAGGACGTAAATTACTCCGGATTACAGAATAAGAATAAAATTGCCGGGCGACTTCATAATTGAAATTTACGATCTCATTTCGAAGTTCTTCATCAAAAAGAAGTTGTTTTACCCTCTTGGCCACGGTCGGAGTAACAAACCCGTCCATGGTTAACAAACGAAAACCCTTTGGCTCAATATCACGAACAAAAATAGAATAGCGATTAATTAAAACGGGTTTACGAAAGTAAATCGCCTCTAGAAGAGCATTTCCAAATCCTTCGTATGTACTCGGATATGTGACAAAGTCTGCATGAAGATAAAGATCCCACAAGGTGTATATTTTTTTTCCATCCGAATCTCGTTGCCTTACCTCTCCTACCCGATCAGCGACCACTCGCATATCGACACCTTCCTCTTTGGCTAATTGTTCAAGCATTCCTAAATACTCATATCCTTCATCACCCGCTTCATGTGAAATCACTAATTTACAGCGCGGATCTTTAAGTAAGCTAACTAATTTGATCGCCTGCTCGATCCCTTTCCTCGGAACAACTCGGGTGGGTTGAAGAATAAAAAAATCATCCTCTGCGAGTCCAAGTTCTTCACGAACATCCGAGGCATACTCGTCAATATGATCAGGTGGATTGTCAAAATCAAATACATTGGGAATCACTAATGAAGACAGGCCTTTCCTCAATGCAAGTTGCTCCTGCGCTTCCTGATTTATGACTACATTCCTCATATTTGAAAACTTGGGAGGAAAACTCATATCTAAGTACTCAGGAACTGAGTTAACTGAAAACCTAGTTCGCTCCCAAAAGAAGTCATGATGGTGAGCTATGGCAGGCATTTGGGTCTCCGATAAAAATTCAGTCAATGCAATGCCTAAGGGAAGGTGCATCGGAATAGCCAAACAATTTTGGGGGATGACAATATCAATATTGAACCTCTCGACAAAGCGATAAAGCGTACTCTTTAAATAGTCAGCCAAATCCCTGATCCTTGAAGAGACAAAACGGTCTCGCTGCCCTGACCCCCAAATTCTTTCATTTATCCACTTATTTTCTGAAAAACCAAAATAAGCCTCAGGGACCACAAAACTGATGTCAGGATCTCGATCGCTCTGCCCGCTATACCAATAACTGATATGATGATCCTCCCAAAGAACTTCTGCCCACTTTGCACTTTCGAGAGATACTCCGTCTTGGCCTGCAAAACGGGTTGAAATAAAGCCTATGTTTTTTGACATAAAAAAAGGATCGATATTCGCTGTTAATAGCCACGATCGTTCAAACACATTTTGTGCCGTAACTCTTGAACTTTTTCAACAAATAAAAGGAAAAAATGCAGATTGTCGTGGCATGATTTTTAATAATACATTATGGCGAGTGTATCAAATGATGTTAGAAACTACTTCAAAAGAATTTGACCTCGGGAATTTACTCAAAGAATTACCTACGCAAATCGAAAAGCTTAAGGAAACTCGGAAACTTGTTTTAACCGATGCGGTGTTGCTTGGGGAAATTCCTTCACCTACTTTTAACGAAGAGGATCGTATCCGGCTCACCGTCGATCGATTCAGGGAAAATGGATTAGAAGATCCTGAGATAGATGAGCAAGGAAATGCATCTGCAGTTTTACCAGGCAGCGAAGGCAGATCATCCATTCTAGTAATGGCCCATGCGGATTCTGTTTTTGACGCCAATACTCAGCATGTTCTCAATGTCGGGCCAGATTCAATCACAGGACCAGGGATTGCTGACAATGCAATTGGCTTAGCCACTGTAGTGACACTTCCCAAACTTCTTCAAATGCTAGGGATTACCTTAAAAGATGATTTAATCCTTTTAGCTAATACTAAAAGTTTGGGTCGTGGGAATCTTGATGGTGCAAGATATTTTTTAGAAACTAAACAGCGTCCCATCCGTGCAGGTATTTGCTTGGAAGGAGCCAGTCAAGGCCGGTTAAGTTATTCAGGACTGGGCACACTCAGGGGAGAAATCCGCTTAGAAGTACCAGGAAATTATGACTGGAATCGCTTTGGGTCTTCGGGTGCGGTGGGACATTTGACTCGAATCATCAAACAGCTTCTTGAAATCCCCCTGCCAATAGAGCCTAAGACTAAGATGGTACTGGGAGGATTAACTTGCGGTTCGACCTATAACAAGACTCCACGCAGTGGGTGTTTGCGTTTTGAAATTACCAGTGAGGACGATGAAGTGCTCGCCGACTTGCGCCAACAGGTAAAGGATCTTTGCGAACAGTGTTCGCTTGAAGATGGCACGAAGGTGGACCTTGAGGTGGTGGCGACACGTCCTAATTGTAGCATACCGTTCACTCATCCGTTAGTGAAAGCGACACGCTCGATAATGAACGAAATCGGAATCACCCCACAAGTAATCCCCAGTACGGGAGACTTAAATGTACTGATTGAGGCTGGCTATGCTGGTGTTACCTTGGGGCTGACCCACGCGGAAAATATTGGAGAGGAAAATGAAACTATTCAACTTGAGCCTCTCCAAGCTGGTATTGCTCAACTCGTTACTCTTCTTCAGGCAATCGATCAAGGGTTTTGCGAATCATGACTGGTGACAATCAAAAATGGCTCGACCAAAATACTTTTCATCATGGTGAATTTTGGGATATCTTGAATTTAGTTAAGGAAAAAGAAAAAAAAGGACTAACCATTTCTTTGTGTATTCCCACCCTCAATGAAGAAAAAACAATAGGAAAAGAAGTTTTAATTCTTCGGTCTGAGTTAATGGAAAGGTATCCATTAATTGATGAATTTGCGGTTATTGATTCTGGATCATCTGATAAAACACTTGAAGTGGCCAAAAGCTATGGTGCTGATACATATTTAGCTTCTGACATCCTTCCCGAGGTTGGTGATAAGAAAGGAAAAGGAGAGAATCTGTGGAAAGCCATTCATCAACTCAAGGGAGATATTATATGCTATGTTGATGCAGATATTTCTAATATTCATCCACGATTTGTCTATGGCTTAGTTGCTCCGCTCATTAAGCAAAAAGAAGTACAATATGTAAAAGCCTTTTACGACAGACCACTTAATTACTCGAGTGGTCTTCGTGCAAGCGGTGGTGGCCGAGTCACCGAAATCCTCATTCGACCATTATTCTCTTTATTTTACCCTGAGCTGACCAATATCATTCAACCATTATCTGGTGAGTACGCGGCGAGAAGAGAAGTTTTAGAAATGATTCCGTTTCCAATCGGATACGGCGTGGAAACCTCTCACCTGCTTGATCTATATGAAAAGTTTGGTTTAGATGCGTTTGCACAAACTGATCTCGATCGCAGAGTCCATCGAAATCAAACCACCAGTGCGCTCGGTAAAATGAGCTTCGGTATACTCCAGACTTTCATCAACCGTTTACATAGCCAAGGAAAAGTTGATCGTATTCCTGATATGGAAAACTTCTATCGACGCTTCGAAGTTGAAGACGGTTCATATAATCAACTTATTCAGGAAGTCGTGGAAGAGGAAAGACCTCCCATGATTGAAATCGATGCATACCGTAATCGAAGGGTCGAGTCTTAACTCTCCTCGCGAGAAGCCCCAATCGGCATGAGGGTTGCCATTGTCCATTATCACCTTGAACCTGGTGGAGTCACTCGGGTAATTGAAAATACCCTCGACTCTTTTGCCCGAACCTCTACCCCGCCTCAATTTGTTGTTTTGAGTGGCCGTGAATACCCGGGTGATAAAATCAATAATGTTCAAATCGTGGAGGGACTTGATTATTCTTCACAATTAAATGCAATTTCTCCTCGACTACTCAAAGAACGAATGGAGCAAGCCGCTAAAGCCGGGCTTGGTGGAAAGCCTGACCTCTGGCATATTCACAATCATAGCTTAGGAAAAAACCCTTCTTTAACCCGAGCAGTTTCGCTACTTGCAGAAGAATCAAATCCACTGCTTCTTCATCCTCATGATTTTGCGGAGGACGGAAGACCCTCCAATTTTAATGCGCTTCAAGAAGTATATTCTCGGACCTACCCCACAACATCAAGGGTTCATTATGCAGCTCTTAATCATCGGGATTATTCTTTTTTAAAAAAAGTATTCACAGGCAAAGCAAGTCAGGTTCACCTCTTACCCAATGCGATTTCTATTCCCTCTAATAACGAGGCTATAAACCAAAGCCATCAGGACTTGCCCGAAAACTTATTTCTCTACCCTGTTCGAGCGGTGCGAAGAAAAAACCTTGGTGAATTAGCTCTGATTGCAGCCTCACACCCTGAAAAGCATTTTGCGAATAGCCTGGGCCCCACCAACCCGAACTTTACTCCAATATTTGAAAGATGGAAGGAGTTCAGTAATAAGTTGGACCTGCCCATTTCTTTTGGTCTTGGAGAACAAACTACCTGCACATTCCCCGACATGGTAAACCATGCGAATGGCATAATCACCACCAGTATCGCTGAGGGTTTCGGACTGGGCTTTCTGGAACCATGGACATCCAATAAATTCTTACATGGTCGAAATATTCCTGAAATAACCCAAGATTTCTCGAAACTAGGGATTAATTTAGATGGACTATACGAACGGCTCAATATTGACCTTAATCACTTGGTAAATAAGGAAACACTAAAATTAAAAATCAGTGCTACACTAAAGCAATTTTTTACTGATTACAGACAGGGTATTCCAAAAGACGCCACGGAAACTGCCTATCGATCAATTGTACAAGATGGTCAGATTGATTTCGGGCGCCTAGATGAAGCATTTCAAGAAGAAATCATTTTATCTATCTCAAAATCCAAGCATGCTCAGGGTGATATCCAGTCACAAATAAATCTAGACAAATTGGATTCAAAAATAATTCAGAAGAATAAAGAATCTATAATAGAGAAATTTGCTCAGGATACTTATGTAAAAAAGCTAAATATTATTTACGCTTCCCTTTTAGATATGAAACTCGATCGACTAGAATATATTAAAGGCGAAGATTTACTGAACTCCTTTCTCTCACCAAAAAGGTTAAATCTTCTTAGGACTTAATAATTTTATTCATGGGGCTCCAAACCCATTCCTTGTCCAATCAATTTCCACCAGTTTGTTAATTTCAAGCTACCTAGACGTCCTTCAATCTCAAGTGGTTCTCGTTTTAATGTTCGATACCCTTGTCGAACATTTCCAGCGGCTAGAACATTGACCACTTGTAAAAAATCTGCCCATTTATTTTTAAAGCTAGGAACTAGATTCAGCTTTAAATTACCATCTGAAGAAATGGTACCCCTGCCCAAAAGAGTCATGTTTGGACCTTTCCAATTCAATAAGGAAAAACGCCATTCTCCAGATTCATTTCGATTAATCTCAATTGAGCCGTTTGCGAAATAAATATCTATCAAAAGATTACCAAAAACCTCAATCATTTGAGTCTGAGGAGCGGACCAAGAAAAGGAATGTCCCAGACTCTTCTCCATTTCTTCCTTAAGCCAATCAATGTTGGTCTTGTGTTCCCCCTCCAGCAAATTCAAAGACACATTATTTACTTCAATAGAGCTATTAAGTTCATACTGGCCGCCGATATTTCCTTTTGCATTCAGTTTCCAATTAACTAAACCATCCAACCCAATTGTTACCTCAGTGATTGAGTTAAAAATAGACGCATTTATATCTTGCCCACTTAATTGAAGGTTAAAAGTGGAGGACTCCGACGAGTTATAATCCTCTAAGTTAAAATCCAATCCACCTTTAATGGGTGCTCCTTTAAAATTCGATTTAAAAATTATTTTTTGCTTTTCGAAATTGATTTCGGCTTCAAACTCATTAAGCACAACAGAAGGTGCGATAATGAGAGTTTTGAACGATAATTGCGCGTTTATGCTTAATCGTTCTTTAAGCCAATCTGGAGTAACATAGTTGTTTTGAATGAAAGGACCAAAGCTCGATTTGTACAAATTCATCAAATCGATTAAATTTAATTTATCTCCACGAAAAGTGAGTTGATTACTTTCTGGTATAAAGTTTATTTCTAAATCTGACCGTGAACTCTTACTGTACGATAATTTAATCCAATGAGAAAAATCTTCTTTTTTCTTCACCAATGTCCATTTTAATGGAATTTCAAAATTTCTTACCCGCTTTTTATCAATAGAAGACAAAACAATTAGTCCATCTAGCACTAGTTCATTTTTATCAATGAGATGCCAATCAAGCCGATTAATTTTAATTAGCGAATTAGCTAAAATAATAGACTTAGGAAATGAAAATTGATTAGCGATTTGAGAGCTAATTTGAAAATTATTACTCCTAACACGGTGAACCTTTGAATTTTCATTGATAGAAATTGACAAGTCTCCTTGGGATATTTCTTCGCCTTCGATATTTAAAATAATATTATTTAATTCATAAATACCATAGGTGCCAAGATGTGGATAAAATTTCAAATCCCCCTGAATTTGAAAAGTTTCCATTTCCAATAATTTAACATTTTGAAAATTTCCTTCGGTTTGAAAATTTTCGATAACCCAAACAGGTAAACCATTCTCGAAAACAATCTTTCCCAAAAGATCAACATTCGGAACTTTTAACTGAACTTTTTGAATTCCTAAAAAGAATTCAGGAGCAAAATCATTACTAAAAAATGAAATCCCCTCCCCATCAACTAAACTTACTGGGGACCAATTTACTAAACCCTGCTTAAAACTTAATCGAAATGAATCCTTCACTTTAAAAGTAAGCGTCACCTCTTTATCCTGATTAACAAGTTCAGCTTCTCCTTGGTCCACAAGCCAGAAAGTCGGTTGGATGCGCCCTTTGAGATGAAGGTTCTGTAATGAAGATTGATTAAAATCTATAGAACTTTGTGGAAGTAGTCCCGTTTGTATTTTAACCTCAGAAGAGACTCCGATCTCGAAATTAACCCCTCCGTCTTTTTTAAATTTCGAAAAAAGAGGTATCTTTAAATTCAAATTGATTTCTTCTTGAGTTTTCTCCTTGGTTTCTAAACTTATATTTTCGGATGACAGATTTAAAATATCCTCAATTAATTCGCCTTCAAAAATACCTGTCATTCTGGAACCTGCAGAAAAATGCTCTTTTAATCGGCCAATATTAAATGAATTAAAAGAAAGAATTAAATTTTCAATTTTTTTAAAGTCTGAAAACGGAGACATGACTTTTGCTTCTACTTGTTCGCCCAATTTATTTTCAATCAAAAGACGAAAATCTTCCATTACCCAATTCTTATTTGAGAATTCAGATTGTCCCTTTATCTGACCACGAACTAGCCCCTCCTTCGGGAAAAAGAACGATGAAACCGAGAAGTTTCCATCTGCACGAATAACAACCTTTTCTTCATATGTATCAAATTCAATTCCACCAGAACTCTCGAACGATCCATTTACAAGCGAAAGAATGGGGAATTGCCTTACCCAACTTTGCGATGACGTCGTTGCATTCCAATCGCCTGAAAATTGATTTCCTCCAATTAATCGATCTGCAGTAAGCCACATTTTTGTGGCGGTTTTTTTATTAGAACCAGGAGATAATTGAATAGACTCAGACTCCCCATCATTTATGTAACTAATTTCTCCGAGGAGTTCGTTGCGAATGGAGATTTGTAAAACTGGATTACCGAAATTTTCTTCTCTTTGTACATAAAGTTTTAAAAATAAGGTTTTCCCGACAGGCAAAAAATTGGTAAATAGCGGAAAAAACTCATCTAACCTAATCTCGATGGCTGCTTTAATTTCATTCTTCCATTTTGAATGAGAAGCAAAAATAGAAAAAGGAATTGAAATCTCACTTTTTTCGTAACTTCCACTTATATCAATTGAATCGCATCCATAATCTAAGGAATGTAAGCGTAAGTCATTAAGTACTTTCCAAATATTGAAACTAGAATTGAGTTCATCCTTTTCTACAACTCGGAATTCTCTCAATACTAAATGCTTAATTTGAGAATGATCACTGAAGAACCAATCAAATGAAGAATAGGAAAAACTCCCCTCTTCTAAAAAAAGATCACGCTTGGGGCTTTGCCATTTTCCTCCAACTAGACGTCCATCTTTCCAGTTTAATTCAATATCATCAAAGCTAAGTTTTCCACCACGCAATCCCTTTGCTAATTGAGTTTCAAATCTTTGAGGTAACCACCAATCAAAAATAATAAGATCAACTGATGCGATGGTTACCAACAATACAAAAACAAACCACAAAGACTTTTTCATTAAAAAGCCACTATGTTCTTAATTTCAAAAATTTTCCAATCCTTAATCAAAGACAAATAATGCCAAAATACTGAATAAACCAATATGAAATAATTGAATCACCTTTCTCATCCTTAAACGGTTGGAAAAAGAAAAAACAATATAATTTACAATTTCAACCTGTTCCCATGAAATCGCAAATACAACTAAGGAACTATTTTCTCTTACGCTTGGCCTCAAAAAGGCGTTTTTCTTTGACCTTATTGGCTTCTTTACCAATTCGATCTCTAAGGTAGTACATTCGAGCACGCATAGTAATACTTTCGCGATCAACCTCAACTTTATCAACTAGAGGCGAATGGACGGGGAATACCCGCTCAACTCCAACACCAGAAGCAATGCGCCGAACGGTGAAAGTTTCATGTACGCCCGATCCTTTACGAGCGATCACAATTCCACCAAAAATCTGAATACGTTCTTTTTCTCCCTCACGTACACGAACGTGAACTTTGACCCCATCTCCAACTTTAAATTGGTCGCGGCCTTCTTTTAAATACTCTTTGGTTACTTCTTCTAATAGTTGGTTGTTCATAATTCTGTATACTCTCAGGTTAATTTTTCAATAAATCAGGGCGCAATTTTTGAGTCTTTTCTAATCTTTTTGTTTCACGCCATTTCGAAATTTCTGAATGATTTCCAGAAAGAAGGACATCGGGCACCTTCATTCCTCGAAATTCTGCGGGTCTAGTGTATTGAGGAAATGCGAGGAGTTGATCTTCAAAGCTTTCATCTTTCAAAGAATCTTCATCTCCCAGTACTCCTGGAACATGCCTACTCACTGCATCTATTAATATGGACGCACCTAGAGTACCATTAGTCAAAACATAATCTCCGACACTGATCTCTCTAGTAACGAGATTATCACGAACCCGTTGATCAACTCCTTCATAATGACCGCTCAGCACCAGAATATGTTTTTCTTGGGCTAATTCCTTACAAAGTGGAGTGGTTAATTTTTCACCATCTGGTGCCATATAAATAATGGTGGTAGATTCTTCTGCAATCTCTTCAACTGCCGCAAATAATGGTTCGGGTTTCATTACCATGCCTGCACCGCCTCCAAATGGACGATCGTCAGTTTCTCTATGTTTTCCATCTGCCC
The DNA here is from genome assembly GCA_963924995.1 of uncultured Opitutales bacterium. GTDB lineage: Bacteria > Verrucomicrobiota > Verrucomicrobiia > Opitutales > Seribacteraceae > Seribacter. The sequence continues at coordinate 39,375 of CAWUUU010000028.1, read as the reverse complement.
AACGCCGTAAATCAAACGAGTTGACTTCAATCAAACCGCTATCGATTGCACGAGCAATTATGCTTTCGCCAATAAATCCTTCTAAAGTCTTAGGAAAGAGAGATAAAACATCGAAACGCAGAATTGGGTCCATCTTGCGAATCATCACTAAATTTTAAATACATATAGGAAGGAAGAGTACGGGCTATGATCTAGCCTTCTTTTGACTCTTCTTCCTTTGCTACAACTACCGGTGCTTCCTTTTCGGCTTTTGCTTCTTCTGGTTTGGCTTCGGGTTCTACACCTGGAGTTTCTTCTTTCGCTTCTTCCTTCGCTTCAACAGCAGGTGTTTCCTTTTTTGCTTTTGCTTCTTCTGGTTTAGCTTCAGGTTCTACAACTGGAATTTCTTCCTTCGCTTCAACAGCAGGTGCTTCCTATTTTGCTTTTGCTTCGTCTGGTTTGGCTTCAGGTTCTACAACTGGAGTTTCTTCTTTCGTTTCAACAACAGGTGTTTCCTTTTCCGCTTTTACTTCTTCTGGTTTGGCTTCAGGTTCTACAACTGGAGTTTTTTCTTTCGTTTCAACAACAGGTGATTCCTTTTCCGCTTTTACTTCTTCTGGTTTAGCTTCGGGTTCTACAACTGGAGTTCCTTCATTACTTTCTTCCATCGCAGGAGCAACATTTCCTTTTTGGGCACGGGCGAGTCGCTTTGCTGCTTCTCGATCAGCTTTCAAAAGCCATTCCTCGGGGGTTAATCTACCTTGGCGAATCAAACTTTTCGCGGTGTCAGTTGGTTGTGCACCTACGCCCAACCAATGATCAATACGATCCATCTTTAGCTTTAGCTCTTCTGCTCTAGCATGCGCCTTTGGGTTATAAGTTCCAAGAACCTCAATAAACTTTCCGTCTCGACGGGTGGTAGAGGGAGTAACAACCATACGATAGAATGGTGCATGGCGTGCCCCGTGTCTTTGCAAGCGAATCTTGATCATAATCTACTTAGTAAATGAAGTGTGCGAATTAAGGAAAAAGGTAAGACAAAAGATTATTGCAAGGGCTCTGTCAATGAAAAAGCCTTGATTTGATGGGTACATAAGGACTTGAACTCAATTAATTTCACCTTCGTTATTTAAAGCAATCTTGCCTTTCTTCAAACGATCGTTTAAATAATTTTTCTTGATGGTAGCGATATCGAATCAAACCCGGGCAAATGGGCAAAAAACAAAGGCACGACTTTTGCGAACGACCGAAGAGTTGTTTGCGTCTAAGGGAGTTGCTGGAGTCACCATGAGAGGAATTGCTCAGCAAGCCAAAACAAACTTAGCTTCGGCTCATTATCATTTTGGATCAAAAGAAGCCATGGTTTTAGAAATGATCAAATCAAAAATCGAACCAATTAATACCAAAAGGAGAAAAAAACTTGCCGATGCCAAATTGAAGTCCCCCAATCGACCTTTACCCACCATCGAAATCTTCCGAGCTCTTATCCAACCAGTCGGAGAAGAAGTTGAAAAGCAAATAAGCAACAAATCCGGAATTATTGAAATCATTTCTCGTAGTTTTACTGAGCCAGCCAGTTTCCTTGAAAAGATCCATAAAAGATTTTTTGGAGAATTATCTCAAATTTTCATGAACGAACTTAAAAATTCACACCCTACTGCAAAGGAGGAAGACTTATATTGGAATTATCACTTTGCAGTTTCCTCAATGTTGGGTACTTTGGCTCAGCATCGAAGAATTAATGATTTTTCTTTTGGCAGGTGTAATGAGAATGCCATTCAGGATATGATAGAAAGATTAATTATTTTTGTTTCCAATGGGTTCGATGCGGGTATCCAAAATAAAAAATGAAACTCTATTATATTTACTTATTTTTCCCTCTATTTCTTAGTTTCTCTTGTCGATCTACAAATAAAGAGATCTCCAATATGGAGAAAGATTTGATTCCAACTCAATGGCGTGCAGAGTTACGAGATCTAGAATCCGACGACAATACGAGTTATTGGACAAAAGCATTTGATATTCCTGAACTGACTCACTTAATAGCAACTGCCAATACAACTAATCATGAACTGATCGCCATGTATGAACGGGTGATCGCAAGGGGAGAAGATGCGACCATTGCTGGTGCTAAGCTTTTACCTACAGCCAATGCAAATGTTGCTGGAGCAAGAAACAAAAGAAACTTAATAGGATTTAATTTTCCAAATAGTGAAACTTCTTTTACCTCAAGTAGTTTTAATTCTGGCATAAATATAAGTTGGGAATTGGACCTTTGGGGTAAAGTTAAAGACTCCCGAAATTCAGCCAAAAGAGTATTTGAATCAAGTTTATCTGACTACAGAGCGGCCCGTTTATCTCTCAATGGCCAAGTAGCAAAAGCATGGTTCAATTTGGTTGAGAATTCATTCCAAATCCAACTTATCGAAAATACCATCGAAACATATTCCCAGAACCTTTCTTTCATTAATGATCGCTACCAAAAAGGACTAGCTACAGCCTTGGAACAAAAACTTGCCGAAGCTAGCTTTCGCTCGTCACAGGCAACTCTTGCTCAAAGACAACGACTTGGAAATAACTTTGCTCAAACCCTTCAAGAATTAATCGGGCAATACCCAGATGGAAACTTCGATATAAACTCGACCAGCACCCTACCCGATTTAATCCTGCCTCCCCTTCCTCCTACGCCCTCGAAGGTGGTGGAGGCGCGCCATGATTTATCCTCTGCCAGGCTAAAAGTTGAATCGTCTGGCTTGGATCTTAAAGTGGCTAATAAAAGTCTACTGCCATCCCTTACTCTGACTGGTGGTCCAGGAAGCAGGTCAGATAATTTTGAAGATCTAATCGATCAAAAATTCCGCATCTGGGATATTTCAGCAGCGGTGAGCCAACCAATCTTTCAAGGAGGAAGATTGCGTGCGGGTGTGAGGAAAGCCAAGGCTCTACAAAAATCGGCGATTTCAAATTTTAAAGCAGTTGCCCTTCGTGCTTTTTATGAAGTAGAGAACACCCTTTCCTCCGATATACATCTTGCCAAAGAAGAAAAGTACTTAAGGCAAGCTTCCGCGGTGCTAGCTGACGCAGCCGACCTCAGTTGGGAAAGGTATCAACGTGGTGTGGAAGGGATTTTTAATACCCTTGAAACTCGTAGGCGTTCATTTGAAGCTGAAAGTCGTTTTTTATTAATTAAAAAAGAAAGAATCCTAAATCGAATCAACCTTTACCTAGCAATTGGAATGGAAGCCATTGCACCAGAATCATGAAGAAATTCTCACTTTTTATTCTTTGCGGAATAATCATTACAACCGCAATCTTGATCGGAAAATTCCTGATCGAAAGTAAAGCCAAGCCCCAATCCAAAGAAATTGTTAAACAATTTCCCTTTGTCGACGTTATTAAAGCAAATCGTATCTCTCAGAAAGCGACGATAGAAGTATTCGGAACAGTAAAGGCACGAACTCTCACCAATCTTATTGCAGAAGTACCTGGCTTAATCAAAGGGGTTGCCCCCTTCAATAATGAGTCAAACCAATCTATATCTTCTTTCCAAAATGGTGGTTTTTTCGAAAAGGGAGATTTATTGGTAAAAATTGAAGACATCGATCTTATAGCCAAAGAGGCAGAGGCACTTGCTAATCTTAGACGAACCGAGTATCAATTGGCACAAGAACAGGCACTTGCTGAGCAAGCTAAAACTGAGTGGGGTGAAAAAGACTGGAACCTCGCTCCAGATTTAGTGAAAAGACGACCTCAAATTCTGAAATCTGAAGCTGAAACTAAGGCCGCAGAAGCTCTTCATAATCAAGCAAGGCAAAATGTAAGTAAGGCAAATGTCCGTGCCCCTTTCAGAGGAAGAATTTTGAATATTTTAGCCGATGAGGGACAACAGGTTGGTTCGGGCTCTTCTTCTACTCTCGCCAAGATTTACTCCATCAAAACCGGTGAGGTTCACCTTTCACTTAGCCGAAAAGAAATTTCTTTTCTTAATTTTGATGAAGGTTCTCCCAATGGAGTTGATCAAATTCTGGCAGAAGTCCTCAACGATCAAGGAAAGACCATACATACTGGAGTGATTGATCGTTCTCAGGGAGTGATTGATTCACGAACTCGCTTACACAACTTAGTCGCAAGCTTTGAAAATTGTTTCACCGATCCCTTCAATCAACTTTCTAAAGTAGAAGATCCGTTGAGCATTGGTCAATTTGTGAAACTTAAACTTACGGGCCCAACGATTAATGTTTTTATAGTCCCTATCTCCGCATTCCGAGAACAGAATACAATTCTCGTTCTCGATCAAGATAACCATTTAACTTTTCGAAAAGTTAAAAGCGTAAAAAGGAACGGGCAGGAAGTATGGGTTGTAGGTGGAATTAAAGAGGGAGAAATAATTTGTACCACACCAATGGATATTATTGCAGAAGGGATGAGAGTTAACATATCGCCTTCGAACTTAGATCAAAACGAGACTCAGCTATGATTGCATGGTTTGCCAAAAATGGTGTAGCCGCCAATTTACTTGCAGGCATTATTCTGCTAGCCGGCATAATTTCGATTCGTGGTCTCAAAATGGAACTCTTTCCTGATTTCGACCTTGATATAGTCACAATCTCAGTTATCTACCCTGGTGCCGCACCACTTGAAGTCGAGGATGGAATTTGTAAACAAATTGAAGAAAAAATTTGGGATCTTACTGGGATTAAAGAAATGACTTCCTTCGCGAGGGAAAACACTGGAATTGTTACGATACAAGTCGAGAAAGGGAAAGATGCCAAGATTCTTGCCGATGAAATTAAAGTTCGAGTCGATGCTATAAGCAATTTCCCGGAAGAGGCAGAAAAGCCTATAGTAGAAGTGATGACTGCTAAAAGAAGAGTTCTTGCTCTGGCAATACATGGGAACAGTGACATTAAATCTATTCGAAAATTAGCAGAAAAAACGCAGGATGATCTGACGAATATACCCGGGATTACTCAAGTTGAGATATCCGGAATCAGAAGTCCCGAGATTGGCATCGAACTCTCTGAACAGGCAATGCGAGAACATGGATTAAGCTTTGATTCGGTTTCAGAATCTCTGAAGAAAAACTCCATTGATATTCCTGGAGGGGTCGCCCGTACCACTGCTGGAGAAACTCTTATTCGTACCACCGCGAAAGCGAGGAAAGGTCGGCAATTTGACCAAATTGAAATTGTTTCCTCAACCAATGGATCCTCGATTCAACTTCAAGACATCGCCCTGGTCAAAGACGGGTTTGAAGACAAAGTTTTATACACTAAATTTGAAGGGCAACCTGCGGTAACATTACGAATTTTCAGAGTAGGAAAACAAAGCCCGTTGGATATATCCAAAAAAGTTTCACAGTATGTTCAAGATCGAAAACTCACTCTACCCGAGGGGATTGATATGACTATCTGGCAAGACAGTTCTTATTACCTGCAAGGTCGATTAGATATGATGATTCGAAACGCCCAGCACGGTCTAATCCTTGTGTTTCTCGTATTATCTTTTTTCTTAAGACCCTCCCTTGCTTTTTTTGTAGCCCTTGGTTTACCAATTTCATTCATGGGGGCATTTGCCACAATGGGGGTTATTGGAGCATCTATTAATCTAGTTTCACTTTTTGCATTCATCGTGGTCTTAGGTATTCTTGTCGATGATGCAATTGTAGTTGGAGAATCTGTATATACTCTTGGTAAAAAAGGCTACTCACCCGTCGACGCATCTATTAAGGGTACCCAGCTCGTTGCAATCCCCGTTACATTTGCGATTCTCACCAGCGTTGTCGCGTTCGTACCACTGCTCTTTTTACCTGGTTGGTTTGGAAAGTTGATGAAGGATATTCCTTTGGTGGTAATTCCTGCCCTATTGTTTTCCCTAGTAGAATCAAAATTCATTTTACCCTATCACCTCACATTATGCCGTTTTAATCGGAGCAGTAACAATTGGTTTTCCCGTATCCAAGAATCCATTGCGGATAGCCTTGAACGCTTTATAGATAAAATCTATTCTCCCTTTCTGTTAAGATGCCTGCGCTTACGATGGCCTGTGGTTGCAGGATTCTTGGGTATCCTCATTATTACATTTGCACTTATTATTGGTGGACATGTTAAGTCTGTCCGCGGAGTGCCTCCAGTGCCCTCTGATTACATCTCGGTTAAAATAACTATGCAAGACGGGGTTCCAGCAGCGACTACGGAACATGCGATTGAACTCGTTGAACAAGCTAGGCTCAAGGTGATTGAATATTTGGAATCTGTAGGTGAACCCAATCCTTTTAAGTACGACATGATAACAATGGGAGCTCAACCATTTTCAGGAGGTCCAAAAGGTTCAAGCACTATTTTAACCAGCTCAAATATTGGAGAAATTAGTGTTGAGCTTATTAAATCAGAAGATCGAACTAGAAGTGCGCCCCAAATTTCTGCTCTCTGGCGCGAAAGAATCGCTCCTTTACCTGGCGTAAAACAACTTTATTTTGGAGATGTTGCTGCTGGAGGAAATAAAACAGCACTTGATATAGAAATTGCAGGGCAGGATTTAGAAGTAATGAAACAATCCGCCCACCTACTCAAAGAACATCTGAAAAAGTATCAGGGGCTCTTTGATATCTCGGATTCCTACTCTGGAGGGAAAAGAGAATTAAAGCTTAGTCTTAATTCTGCAGGCAGAGCATTAGGATTAACTCAGTCAGATCTTGGTCGACAAGTGAGGCAAGCTTACTACGGAGAAGAAATACAAAGACTACAGCGAGACAGAGAAGAACTTAAAGTCATGCTTCGATATCCCCTCGTAGATAGAAAGAGCCTCAGTGCCCTATCAAGTCTCCGAGTTCGAACTCCACAAGGCATAGAAGTGCCTTTGGAGGAAGTTGCTCATATTTCCTACGGTCAGGGTTACCCTACAATCAAAAGATCCGATCGAGCACGCATCATAAATGTGCAATCATCCGCAGATAAAATTATTGCTGATATACCGAGTATAGAACGAAACCTTGATGAATCTTTTTTGCCATCAATACGAAAAGAATTTCCAAATTTACGATTTTCATTTGTTGGCGAACGAAAAGAACAAAATGAAAGCGATTCCAGCCTTGCTCAATCTGGATGGATCGCACTTTTTGTAATCTATGCATTATTAGCAATCCCGTTTCGATCTTATTTTCAACCGCTCTTAGTAATGTCAGTTATTCCATTCGGTCTGATTGGAGCAGTGCTCGGGCACTTACTTTTTTCGATCCCTCTTAGTCAACTCTCCATGTTTGGAATCGTTGCATTAACTGGTGTGGTAATTAACGACAGTTTAGTCTTGGTTCACTATGTAAACCAAAGGAGTAAAGACTTCACTCTAATCGAAGCAGCCAAGAATGCAGGCATGGCAAGATTTCGCCCTATTCTGCTAACCTCACTTACCACTTTTGTTGGATTACTACCTATTCTTTTCGAACGGAGCTTACAGGCACAATTCTTGAAACCGATGGCGATTGCGATTGGCTTTGGTGTGCTTTTTGCAACTTTTATTACCTTACTTATGGTACCTTGCTTGTACCTAATCTTGGAAGATATTATGCAGTTTTGTAGAAAACCATTAAAATGGATAAGCAATGGGTCAGAGTCAGAAATAAATTCGAATCTTAAAACTAAGGAACCTTCTTAGATTTCTTTTTCTCCGGTCGCAAGTAGAGTTTCAAAAAATGGCTCAGTACTTTCCTTCGCTACAATTTCAACTTTAACTTTACGAAATCCTGTATCTTTTATGGATTTATAAAGTTCATTTTCAGCAAACCCAAGCCACCGATCGTTGTAAAGTTGGTGTGCTTTTTCAAATTGATGCTGCTTTAAATCAATGATGATTAATTGCCCTTCGGGCTTTAAAATCCTAAACGCTTCCTGTAAGGCAATATCGGGCCGTTCAGCATGATGAAGTGATTGGCTCATTAAAGCTAAATCAACAGATTCATCCTTCAGTGGAACTTTTTCTAAGTCACCGAGTTTATAAATCAAATTGGACAGACCATTTTTTTTGGCTAACTCGAGTCCGAGTCGAACCATACTTTTCGATCGGTCGATGCAATATACTTTCTTGGCCCTCTCCGCTAATAATTGAGAAATCATACCCTCTCCTGCACCAAGATCTGCGATTATTATTTTGGGTACTAATCGGAGTAAGAAATGCCCAATCGCATCCCATGATCGACCAGGAACATAGTTTTTACCTAAGCGGACCGCTACTTCATCAAAATATTGTTCGCTCGCACGCCTTCTTCTATCGATAATTCGTTGAAGTGCAGATTGATCGGTTTTCCAAAATTCTTCGTCTGAATCAACTTCTAAAGCAATTCGTACAAGTTCAAAATGCTTAGATTCCCCAAGGATCAAGGTATAAAAGGTCTTTTTTCCTTCCTTTCGATCAATTACCATTTCATGTCTTCTAAGTAATGAAAGGTGACTAGAAATACGAGACTGTCCCATTTCTAAAATTTCTTGAAGTTCTGCGACTGACAATTCTTCCTGCCCCAAAAGTCTTAACATACGAAGGCGTGTGCTATCAGATAAAACCTGTAGTACTTCTGTAACTTTCATTATCATACTCTTCTGAAAATTACTAAAGAGGAGGTGTAGATCAAACCTGTTTATTGAATGGTTCTTTTAAGCAATAAAACCACGATCAATAAAAGAAAGTTTATTTCTTATCCAACCAACGGGATAATCCTGTAACCTTCCATGTTTGAACATTTCCTGCCACATCAGTCTCAACTACATCATCGATTTTCTTTCCGAGAAGCATTTGGCCTAAAGGGGTTAAGTAGGATAGCACATTGTTATCCGGGTCGCTATCCCATGCGCCAAGTACCGTATAGGTTTGGGCCTTAGAGTTAGATTGATCGACCAATTCAACAATCGAGCCTATACCAATTGAATCAGCAGGGGCATCAGAAAAATCAGTGGGTTTTGCACGCATGATATCAGTTTGGAGTTCTGACTGCCTGGCAAGAAGAACTTTTTGCTCATCTTTAGCCATGTGATACTCAGCGTTTTCACGCAGATCACCATGTTCGCGTGCTTTTTCAATTGCCAATGAATTTTCTGGAATTTTTGTTTTTGTAAGTTCGTCAAGATCAACTAATTTTCTATCATAACTTGGTTGAGAAACAATTAAAGAATCATCAGTAACTATTTGACTATCGGAGGAATTAGAATTTGCTCCACCATCCAAAAGATCTTGGATTGCAGGAAATTTCTTGATAAAGCGGGCAAGTAAGGAGCGTTTGCTTAAATCCTCAAATCCTGGGTTTAACAATAAAGCTTGAGCTAAATCCTGAGCATTTTCAGCACTACCCTTATCAAGTATATCAGGAAGTAACTTTCTATCATCAGATAAAATTTCTGCTAATGGAATTCGTCGAGTAGTTGCATTTTGTAAAGATTCATAATCAATTGCAGAAAAGACTGCAGTTAAAAGCTTTGGATTTATTAAATCCTTGAGCAGGTCTTTAAATTTAACCAATTCGCGAAATTTCAAAATCCAAAGCAATACAGGTGCTTTTAAGGTTTGTTCGTTCAACCAATTATTTAAGGATTTGATAAGAAGTTTAGATTCGTCACGATCGATAAGAAAATGAGCACACTCCCCTGAAAACTTAACCGATGTATTTTGAAGTAAATTAGCCACTACATCCTTCCAATTATCAGGATAAACCCGAGTAACAAGGTCTAGAAAACGTGAATGGAATTTAGTTGGTAATAAATTAGCTAAACGAGGCAGGTCAGCTTCACACTCATGTAGAATAGAGGCAGAAGTGGGTTCCAATTTCTCAACATCCTCTTCAACATCGCGGGCCAAATTGTTTCTAACCCAGATACCATACAATCTGTCCGCTTCACTAAGATTTCGGGCTTCCAAAATTGCATTAGTTAAATCTTCTAAGACCTGAGGTAAATCTGCTTGTAGGTCCTCTTTTTCTGAAGCTAAGTCGAACAATTTCTCGGCAAGAGCAATTTTCACCTTTGATCTTTTCTCATCAAAAAAGTCTTGCAGGATTTCCTGTTCAGGCTTCACAGGTTCATCTCTAAGAACGTAAGGTTCTGTTTTCTTGTTGGGTACAGCAACACGAGCGTCTTTCACTAGAAGTTTTTTGGTGGCAGTCCACCATTTCTTCGCTTTGGCTGGACCAAATAACAAGCCCAAAATCCTTTCAATATCGCGATTTGCTGCACAGCCATCCTCGAATTTAGTAAGAATCTCGATAATTAAATTAACGGGCTCTTTCTTGGCCATTGTATCGATTTCTTCAGGATTCAATCGATGGCGAGAAATAATGTGATCAACCTCAAGAAATTCGATTTTACCAAGACAGAAAACGGGGTCCATCGCATGGCTTTTCCGTTCGTCATCTTCAAAATCAATCAGTAACATTCCACGATCGGTGTCAAAACCTGTTACTTTACCGAGCCCCCAACTCCTGTGAATGCAACTAGCACCTTCGTTCATAGCCTCAAGGGCTGGGCGTGAAGATTCTAAGGAAGGATCTTGTTCAATCAATTGATCGATAATTTCAACATTCATTCAAGTTCGAAGTGTAAGGTATAAACTGGCAGTAATTTACTAATGGAAAACAGAGATTACTATAAGTGAAACAGAGGTGATGGCGAGATAAAAGGTATTTAATCCTAAACGATTTCTTATTGTTTTGTTATTGGTTGAGGAACCCGAAACAAAAACAATGCGGGAACCAGTAAAAACAACGCTCCAGCTAAATACGCAACAGAAGAACCATATTTAAAATAAATCAAACCGGCAATTAATGGCCCAACTGCTCGTGCCATAGACCCAGATGAGCGAAAAACTCCTAAATGAAACCCCTGATCCTGCTCACTTGAATAAAGAGAAGTTAGTGAGGTTAATGTAGGGCTAATAAAAGCCACGCCTGTCGACATCAAAAACAAAGCAACGAAAAACCATATTTCCCCCTGAATACTCGAGAGCATCGCAAAGGCAAAAAGCCCAATAAAAATCCCAAGTAAAGCCATACGTTTTTCACCAATTGTCCCCACAAATCTTCTTACAAAAAATCCTTGTGCAAAGATTAAAGTTATTCCAATAAGAAGAAACATTTTAGCGATTTGAATAGGGTTATAAGAAAACCTTTCTACGGCCAAGAAGGTGAGCGTAAATTCCATTCCAGAAAACGAAATCATGTAGAAAAGATAAGCGAGACAGGTATTAGTCACCGCAACGCTTTTTATCTTACGTAATTGGAATATAGCAGGCTTAGGCTCATCGCCCTTCCCTCTTTTTTCCTCAGGTAAGGTTTCCTTAAATGAAAAAGCTAGCCAGAACCAATTAATTAATGCTAAGCAAAAACTGATCAGTGCTGCCAATGAAAATGGATTCAATCCAAAAACCAAGTTTTCTCCATTTCCCCAAGACCATTGGGATGCAAATCCTCCTAATGCTGGGCCGATTATAAAACCTAATCCAAAGGCAACCCCGACAAATGCCATTCCTTTGGAACGTGACTCCCTTGAGGTTACATCGGCAATTGATGCAGTGGCCACAGAAAGATTTCCGCTGGCGACCCCTCCAAGAATCCGCGAAAGAACTAAAATCCAGAAACTGCCCGCAAAAATCCATAATCCATAGCCCAAGCAGGTTCCAGCCAATGTAAACATAAGAACTGGTCGTCTTCCAATTTTATCTGACAATCTTCCCCAGATCGGAGCAAAAAAGAATTGTAATATCGCATACAATGAACCCAATGCACCTCCAAAAATAACAGTTTCAAAACGGAAATCCTTATTTTGACTATCACCTTCAAATGCAAGTCCTTGAAGCGAACGTACAAAATCAGTTAACAGCCCACCACCCAATAAACTTTCCCGATCTAAATAATGATCAAGCATTGCGGGAAAAAGTGGAAAGATTACTGAGAACCCGACCATATCCAAAAAGATGGTAAGGAAAACCACACCAAAGGTCGCCCGCTTTCTTTTGGCAACTGCTTTCTCTGATTCGCTCATTTTAGGCTCCCTCCCTATTTTGGTTTTCAAGGGAAAGCTTTCGTAATGCGATCGATACATTGTCGGGAACTAATTTCGTCTCACGATTTCCAAAAAGGTGTACCTGTTTTATCAAACTGGAACTCGTATAAAAATATTTTTCATTCGGCATTAAGAAAATAGTCTCAAGTTCAGAATCTAAATGTCTATTCATTTGAGCCATTTGAAATTCGTATTCAAAATCTGATACTGCCCTTAACCCCCTTACCACAACACTAGCTCCCCTATCTTTCGCATAATCAACAAGTAAACCGTGGAACGAGTCAACTTGTACATTTTTATATTCATTAATATTTTCAAGCAAAAGTTTTACTCGGGCATTACAATCAAATGCAGTTTTCTTATCCGAATTATCAGCAGAAACAGCTACGATTACCTGGCTGAAAATCTTAGATGCTCTTTCTAAAACATCTAAGTGTCCATTTGTTACTGGATCAAAAGTACCTGGGTATATAGCAACGCTCATAAAAAAGTACTTTATAATAGCGAAGAATCTAAACAAGTCCACAACCAAGGACACCCTTGAGATTGCAAATCAATTAAATCCATGTAATTATTGCATTTAATTAGATGAATCTGCCTAATCTGCTTACACTCTCACGGATACCATTAATGCTTGTTGTTATTGCATTACTTTACCCGACATCTGAAACCTCTATGCCTTGGCTACGAACTGGGGCGCTCGTCGTTTTTCTATTTGCCGCTCTTACAGATTGGCTGGATGGGTGGTTGGCTCGGAAATTTGGACAAGTTTCAGAGTTTGGAAAATTCATGGATGCACTTTCAGACAAAGTTTTAACGCTTGGTATGTTTATTGGCTTATTAGTTTTGGATGAAATTGCTCGCTGGGCACTTTTTCCCATTTTACTTATTTTATCGCGTGAATTTCTTATTACTGGATTAAGATTAGTCGCAGCTGGACGTGGAAAAACTCTTGCTGCCGAAAAAATTGGTAAATTAAAAACCGTAATTCAACTCACCTGTATTTGTTTGTTCCTTGGGAAAATTGCAGTCGAAGATGATTTTACCGGAATTTTTTCACCAGAACTTCAAGAAAACCTTATTAGTTTCCTTCTTTTATCGGGGCAAATAACATTGATTGCCGCAACCATTATCACAGTACTCTCTGGAATTATCTACCTGTCCAAGTATTGGAGATTCTTTATCGAAGAAGATACTTGATGGATTTTTTGATTAAGACCTTATCAACCCTCGGTCCAGTGGGTACTCGTTTACCTGCGCCCGGCACTTTTGGTTCCCTTGTCGGGCTATTTGCTTTCTCTTTTCTCTTTTGGTTCACACCCATTCCACCCATTGGTATAATGGTTCTGTTTTCAACACTGTTTATTTTGGGAATACCCTTGTGTACGCGTGCTGAAATACTGTTGGGCAAAGAAGATCCACCGGAAGTGATTTGGGACGAATTTACTGCAATTCCATTGGTCTTTATCTTTTGCTTGGAAGAATTTAAAAACTCCTTTTCTTTTAACAAAACTTTATTCTTTTTAATTATGGGTTTTATACTTTTTCGCATTTTTGACATCAGAAAACCCATGGGAATACGAAGCCTTCAACGTCTACCTAAGGGGCTTGGCGTGATGATTGATGACTTAGCTGCGGCGCTGCTTTCAGCCTGCCTGCTTTATCTTCTGAAAACTTTTTCTTTGTCTTTTTGATAATTTCCTCTTCTAATTTACAATTAAATGAGCGACTCGGAGGAAAATAGTGCGGAAGATAACATCTCTTTTACCCTAGTGGTTTCGAGCAAGATGGGTGTTCACGCTCGCCCTGCGGCCATGATCGTCAGGATTGCGTCTCGTTTTGCCGGAGATATCTGGGTTGAAAAAGAAGGGGAAAAGGTTAACGCTAAAAGCATTATGGGCATCATGATGTTAGCCGCGGCAAAAGGCACCTCCCTTACCTTTTTTGCTAATTCAGTTCAGGGAGCAGATTTTCAGAAGGAAATGACGGAGCTTTTCGCTTCAAAATTTCAAGATGAGTAATTTTTTTATTTAATCAAATCTGAGGCATGTTCATCATAAAAAGATTTTAAGCACTGCTTAATCTCGGACGGTCTTTTCATTGGTTCGATTTGTTTCATTAAATTTTGTGCTTCTTGGGATGAAAACCTACGACCAAAGAACTTGAGTTCAGGCAACAGGGTTCCAGTTGCACTTAATATATTTAAACCTAAACCAATCAACAGGGGTAAGAAGTGTGGATCACCTGCAATTTCTCCACAAAGAGTGACCTCTATTTTTTTTTCTTTTGAAACATCAAAAATATGCTTTAAGGAACGAATGACTGCAGGGTGATGTGGTTCGTAAAGGTATGCGATTTGATTATTAATCCGGTCCACTGCAAGTAAATACTGAACTAAGTCATTTGTTCCCACACTAAAGAAATCAACTTCATCTGCAAGCATGTCACAGATGGTAACTGCAGATGGGGTTTCTATCATACAGCCCACCTTTATCTCATCGTCAAAGTTGATTCCCTTTTCTCTCAATTGCCTTTTAGCAGTAAATAGAAATTCTTTCGCACGTACAAGTTCACCTACCCCACTAATCATCGGAAACATTATTTTCACTGGTCCCAAAGAACTCACACGTAAAATCGCACGTAATTGATCCAAAAAGATCGCCGGATTACGTAGGCAGTAACGGATAGCCCGAAATCCCATAAATGGATTTTCTTCTTTATCACGACCAATTGAATCTAAAATTTTATCCCCACCCAAGTCGAGTGTGCGAATAGTCACAGGTTTTCCATCAGCGGCAAAGATGAGTTTTTTATATTCCTCAAATTGTTGATCTTCACTTGGAATTTGATTTCTCCTTAAAAAGATTGATTCCGTGCGGAAAAGACCCACTCCTTCACAACCGTTCTCAATTCCGCTTTTTACTTCTTCTGGTGAATCCGCGTTGGCTAGAAACCTAATCTTTAAACCATCATTTGTTTCAGCAGGTAAAGAAGCTTCCTCAGACAATAAATCCTTAATCTTATTTCTCTGCAGACTCACCTTGCCATAACGAAAAAGGGTGGTTTCGGTGGGATTTATAATCGCGACCCCTTCAAAACCATCGATTAACAAAGTGTTCCCTTCCGCGAGCTTTTCGGTTAACCCTCTTAAACCAACAACCGCAGGAACCCCGCTGGCCCGTGCCATTATTACTGCATGACTCGTACGACCTCCAGTATCAGTGGCAATTCCCAAAATCTTAGCCCGATCTAGAGAAGCCGTGTCCGATGGACTTAAATCTTCCGACACTAGAATTCGTGGTTCACCTAGAAAAGCCGTTCCTGCCGCGGTCTCACCAATCAGATTCCTCAGCAGTCTTTTTGAAATATCTTTTAAATCCGCAGCTCGTTCGCGCAGATATTCGTCTTCAAGTTGATTAAAATAATCATGGTATCGTTGAGTCACGCGATAAACGCATTGTTCGATATTATCACCGGTTTTCTTGATCTCTTTATCGATATCATCGAAAAGAGCTTTATCTTCGAGCACCAGAAGATGGGCATCAAAAATACCCGCTTCTTTCTCTCCTAAATTTTTCGCGACTTCTTTTCTGATTTCCTCAATCTGAGTACGAGTAATAACTAGAGCATCTTTAAAACGGTCGAGTTCGGAGGCTTGCTCTAATTCACTAACTTGATACTGAGGGACTTCCACATCTCCATGTAAAAACCGAAATACCGGCCCATGCGAAACTCCTGGAGAACCAGGAATTCCATAAAGAACGATTTCCTTATTTAGTTCAGACATAAAAATAAATATTTCTTAAATAACTTTAAAGAGGATCATTATGACTGAGTTTCAATAAGATTGGAAACAAAAACCTTGATCTTAGGTCAGTCGAATCCGCGATGCCCAAAACTGGCTCTTTTTACCAAGTGAATTCTCAATCAAATCTTTCACATCATTCTCGTTTATATTCTCGGATGCAAAGCTAAAACAGCAAGAACCACTACCGGACACTTGAAATGATAATCCAAAGCAATTTTTTAATTCCTCAAAAAGTGGCTTGAGAAATAAGAATTTAGTAAGAATGACCGATTCGAAATCATTGTGACAAAAATTAGAAAGGCTTCGCCGTCCAGCCTCCCAGTCCTCTACATATTTCAACGCCTTTGTCGAGTCAGAGTATAATCCATACTCAGCCAAGCTTCGATAGATCAAATGAGTTGAAAAACCTATCGGAGGTTGGAATAAAAAGATCCTCTGGCCATTCAATTCATTTTTTTTTCGGTCTGAGATCAACCTTACTTTTTCCCCACGACCTGTTGCATGCCCCAATCCCCCTGATAAAAAAAAAGGACAATCAGAGCCAAGTTTTTCAGCAAGGATAAAAAGTTCCTCGTTACTGTAAGGCTGACCATGATAAAAATTGAGGCCAAGAAGTGTAGCAACTGCATCGCTACTCCCTCCACCAAGTCCTGCCATTAAAGGAATGCGCTTTTTAATTGTCACTTTCATTCCTGTTCGATCTCCCGTAAATTTGCGCCATTCCTCGATTGCTTTATAAGCAAGATTGTTTTTTCCGGACAATGAATTATTCCCAATGCAAAGGCACTGAACTTCATCAATTTGTTCAGTTTTTTCAAGAGTGACCAGATCACAGAGATCGATCTTCGCAATAACCGAACTAATTTCGTGAAAACCATCATCTCTCTTTCCGGTAACTGCGAGAAATAAATTAATCTTTGCTGGAGCAGGCAGAGAAATTTGCTTTATCGCATTTTTGGCATTCATCAAATTTATCAAATTTATCAGATTTATTAACAAATAAAAATTTAAGTGGCGATGAGAAAGAATAGGATTGGCTCAATGAAATGACCAAGCATGATATCAATTAATGAAAGATTCTAAAACCGAAGTCATACTCGCATTAGATGTTGAAAGTAGGGCAAAAGCAGAAGTTTTGCTCGAGGCAACAGGAGAAAGGCTCCAATGGGTTAAAATTGGACTACAGACTTACTTACGAGACGGACCAGAGTTTATTCATGATGTTGCTGCCAGTGGAAAATCAATTTTCCTAGATTTAAAATTACATGACATTCCGAATACGATGGCAAAGGCGATTGAAAGCCTATCAAGCCTTCCAATCAAAATGCTGACTCTACATTCAACTGCAGGTCCTGAAGCCCTCGCTAAATGTGCTGAAACCGCGACTGACTTTCTTCCTCATACAAAATTACTTGCGGTCACAGTCCTTACTTCTATGAATCAAGAAAACCTCCACTCAATCGGAGTAGAGAATACGATCCAACAACAGGTCGATCGATTAGCCAAAATGTCCACCAATTCAGGGATTAACGGGATTGTATGCTCTCCGCTTGAACTTATTCGACTCCAATCAATGCTCTCTACAGAAACCACTTTTGTAACACCCGGAATTCGTCCAAGCGGATTTGCTAAAGGAGATCAAAAACGAATTATGACTCCATTTCAAGCCTCCGAAGCAGGTGCAGACTTCCTTGTGATTGGTAGGCCGATTCTCGCCGCAGAAAATCCAAAAGAAGCACTTGCCGCGATCCAACTAGAGTTAGAAGAATGAAACATTGTGCTATTCTTCTTGCTGGAGGAAAAGGCTCCAGAATGAACTCACCCGGAATGGATAAACTTCTTGATCCTATCAATAATACAAATGCATTCCGTTTAAGCTACGAAGCATTCCTAGGTTCTAAGAACATTAATAATACTATAATTGTCTACCGTGATAACAAACAGAAGGAATCTTTGTACAAGCAAATCGATATTGCACATAACGCCGGAGAACGGCACTTTAATCCAATTCTGGTGAAAGGTGGAAAGGAAAGAAAGGATTCTGTTTACAATGCTTTAATAAATTGCCCCTCGACCTGTGAGTTTGTTTATGTCCACGATTGTGCACGGCCAATGATCCAAGCAAAAACAATCGATCAACTTGAAAAAATTGTCTCAGAAACTGGCGCAGTGGTAATCGCAAGACCACTCCATGACACAATAAAAATTATTGAAAATTTAAATGCTCAAAACAAAAACAAACCCTATAATACAAAATCGATTGATCGCACAAAAATTTGGATTATGGAAACTCCGCAAGTAGCAAGAAAAGACTGGCTTATTGAAGGTTTGAAATTTGCCTCAGAAAAAAATCTGTTAACTACTGATGAGGTTTCAGTCTTGGAACTTGGTGACAAAAAAGTGTCTCTTCTCCATCCGGAATACCCAAATCCTAAAATTACATCGCAGGCTGATTTGCCCTATATTAAATTTTTATTATCTTCAAAATGACTCAAACACTACCCATTCGTATAGGACATGGATATGACTTACATCGCTTAGTTAAAGACAGAAAACTAATATTGGGCGGAGTAGAAATCCCATTTCATTTGGGCTTACTTGGTCATTCAGATGCCGACTGCTTAACCCACGCTCTTGCCGATGCTATTCTTGGAGCACTCGCGCTTCCTGATATTGGACATTATTTCCCCGATAATGATAAAAAACACAAAGACCTCGATTCTAGGATAATTCTAAATAAAGCATTATCTGAAGGAGAGAAGCTTGGATATCAAGTTGGGAATATCGACCTCACTATTATTGCAGAGAAACCTAAACTCCTAGGCTATATCGAGCAGATTAAACTATCACTATCGAAAACAATCAAAGTTCCCAAAGACAGAATTGGACTGAAAGCCACCACCAACGAAAAAGTCGGTGCGATTGGAAGAATGGAAGGGATCGCAACTTTCGCAGTTTGCACCCTCATAAGAATCGAAGACTAGGTTATAATTTGATCGGCATCAAAAAACCGATTTATTTCTGCCAATGCTGAATCTGGACTATCGGAGGCATGAACTACATTCTTCATTCGATCAGTTCCAAGATCTCCTCGAATTGTTCCTTTTGGCGCCACTGTAGAATCAGTAGGTCCAATAAGATCACGGACACCTTGAATCACATTTTCTCCCTCCAAGACTAAAGCCATAACCGGACATGAACTCATGAACTCAGCAATCTCCGGGAAAAAAGGCAAATCAGCAACATGGGCATAATGCTCATTTAACAAGGAATCATCCAATTGAACTAGCTTGCAAGCAATAATTGAATAGCCTGCTCCTTCAAATCGGCTAATCACATCGCCAACAATGGCTTTTTGAATACAGTCAGGTTTTAAGAGAATAAGGGATCTTTGCATAAGTTTACACGATTAGTTACAAAATACAAAACCATTAGGTTTTGTTAGAAAATAAATTAAGAATCAGAATCTTTGTCTTCTTCTTTTGAATCCGGTGAGACAGAAACCTTTTCATCTGCATCATCTTGTGAAAAATACAAACTAGGTTCTTCATCATCAGTGATAAGGACACGAATCGATTTATTCTTTCGTAGACTACCAGAAAGCACTTCCTCCGCTAAACTATCTTCAAGATACTTCTCCACTGCTCGTCTTAAGGGACGGGCACCAAGTTTACTATCGTAGCCTTTATCAATAAGGAATTCCTTCACTTCATCTGAGATATCAAGTTTGAGCTTTTTCTCTTTTAAACGATCAGTAATCTTTTTAAGCTCAAGGTCTACGATTGCACGCATACTCTCCTTAATTAAGGGGCGGAAAATCACAATCTCAGTTAGACGATTTAAAAATTCAGGCTTAAAAGTTTTTTTCGCCTCATCCATGATTTTATCTTTGATTTTATCAAAGTCATCATCGGCATTTCCGGCAGAAAAACCAAGGGAGCTATTTCGTTGAAGAATATGTGCCCCCACATTGGAAGTCATGATCAAGATAGTATTACGAAAATCAACTTTTCGACCAAGGCTGTCTGTGAGCCTACCATCTTCTAGAATTTGAAGTAGGATTTGGGCTACATCTGGATGAGCTTTTTCAATCTCATCAAACAGTATTACTGCATAAGGCTTACGTCGAATAGCCTCTGTCAACTGACCGCCCTCCTCATGCCCCACATAACCCGGAGGCGAACCAATCATACGGGAAACTGCATGTTTCTCCATATATTCAGACATATCAATTTGGATCAACGATTCCTGATCGCCAAATATTCTTTCTGCTAAAACCTTGGCAAGGTGAGTTTTCCCCACTCCTGTCGGCCCAAGAAACATAAATGAACCAATCGGCCGCTTGGGGTCTTTTAAATCAGCCCGAGATCGTCGTAAAGCTTTAGAAACAACCTCTGTTGCAAAATCCTGACCAATAATTTTTTTACGAAGCTCGGACTCCAGCTTGAGCAATTTCTTCGATTCCTTGGCCTCCATTCGACTCAATGGAATCCCTGTCCAATCTGCAATGACTTGGAGCATGCTGTCCTCATCGACAGAGACCCGTTTTTCTTCCCGACTCTTTTTCCAATTTTCGAGAACCCGTTCTCTTTTTGCCCGCAATTTTTTTTCTTTATCACGAGCTTCTGCAGCATCCTCAAAATTTTGGTCTGAGATTGCCGACTCTTTAGTTGCACAAATTTCTTTAATCTCGTCAGAAAGTTTCTCAATTTCCGGAGGTCTTTTTAAAGACTCCATCCGAGATCGAGCACCCGCTTCATCAATCGCATCAATTGCTTTATCAGGAAGGAAACGACCGGTAACATAACGATCAGTCAGTTTGGCCGCCGCAACTAGAGATTTGTCGGTAAAGTTCACATTATGGTGATCTTCATACTTGGGACGGATACCCTTCAAAATAAGAATCGTGTCCTCAACAGAAGGAGCCTCTACCTTGACTGATTGGAATCTACGATCCAATGCACTGTCTTTTTCAATGTACTTTCGGTGTTCTGCTAATGTAGTCGCACCGATACATTGCAATTCGCCTCTACTTAGAGCGGGTTTAAGAATATTGGAAGCATCCATGGCACCCTCTGCTGCACCTGCACCAACAATAGTGTGAAGTTCATCAATAAAAATGATAATGTTTTTCGCTTTTCTAAGCTCGTCCATTACTGCTTTGATTCGTTCTTCAAACTGACCACGGTATTTTGTACCTGCAACCATGAGTGCAAGGTCAAGTGTCACTACCCGCTTATCTAAAAGATTTTCCGGCACCATACCCGAAGCAATTTGTTGGGCCAATCCTTCTACGATTGCTGTTTTACCTACTCCTGCCTCTCCAATTAAAACCGGATTGTTCTTTGTTCGGCGGCATAAAACTTGGGTAACACGTCGGATTTCGTTTTCACGACCAATCACAGGGTCCATTTCACCCTTTTTAGCAATTTCGGTAAGGTCACGTCCAAAAGCTTTCAATGCAGGGGTTTTTTGATCTTTCCCCTTATCTTCACTAACTCCTCCGCCAACCACTGAAGCTTCAGATTCCTCACTCGAAGAAAAATTAGGATCGAGTTCTGAAAGAATTTCATTCCTACAACGTTCCACATCAATATCAAGTGACTTAAGGACGCGAGCAGCAACCCCTTCACCTTCACGTAATAAGCCAAGCAAAATGTGTTCAGTCCCCACATAACTGTGATTTAACGACTTCGCTTCCTTCCCAGCTAATGCTAAAACTTTTTTAACTCTTGGAGTGTAGGGTACATTGCCAGAAGGTTTAGCTTCAGGTCCAAGTCCCACCTGTTCATCAACTGCTTGCCTAACCGTATCGAGATCAAGTCCCATCTTCTGTAAAACATTGACTGCAACCCCTTGGCCGAGATTGATCAATCCTAGAAGTAGGTGTTCAGTACCTACATAATTATGGTGAAAACGGTCTGCCTCTTTTCGTGCGAGAGCAAGAACTTGCTGTGCACGAGGCGTGAAATTACTCATCGGTTCAGACATATTTAATTATTTATACCCTTCTATATATCAAAGTCAACTATGGCTAGATAGATCGAGCAGAGGAGCTCGTAAAAAATGATTCCTTAAAAGTTCTGCTCTTAATTCATCTCTCTGAGATGGTTCAACCGCTTTGCCTGCAGATAATTGGACATGCCCGGGTTGTACTTCAATAAACATTCGATCTGCCAGTCCACGAAATTTATCTGGCATCATTCCAAAGTCTGTGGCTAGACGAACTAAAGAAATTAAGTCCATCGCCTCAGCGCTTTGGATTAAATGACAAGTTTTCAAACTTCCAATGGCACGACTCATTTTATCTACTAATCTACTACGATCATCTTGAAGCAGTTTTTCACGGGCAAAATTCTCCTGGCGAACTAAACTTTCCAGAGTGCTATTCAAGCGATCTATAATTGCAGATTCTGACTCACCAAGGGTTTGCTGGTTCGAAATTTGGAATATACTTCCATTCGCATCAGATCCTTCACCAAATAAACCACGGACTGCAATGCCTAGTTGATTTACGGCATTGATTACTTTGTCCATATTTTTTGACATGACTAAGCCCGGAAGGTGCATCATTACAGAAGCTCTCATTCCTGTTCCTAAATTGGTCGGGCAGGCGGTAAGAAAACCTAATTCCCCGTCATATGCGTAACTGATTGCCGACTCGATCCCAGAATCCACTTCATCCGCATGTTTCCATACCGAACTGAAGTCTAAACCTGGGCGGAGGACCTGGATACGTAAATGATCTTCCTCATTAATCATTATGCAACACGATCGATCTTCTGTCAGAACGATACCCGATCCTTCTTCCACTTGAGAAAGTTCAGGGCTGATTAAATGTTGTTCGACTAAAATTTGACGATCCAATTCACTTAAATCATCCACTTCCACAGAAACTGAATTATCGAGACCTTTAATTCCGCTCATCGCATCGATACACTTGGACAAAACGGCACGCTTTTGTGACACTTCGGCACGTCCGGGGAATGGGAATTGTCTCAAATTTCTGGCCAAGCGAATCCGAGTACTCAATGTAATTGGAATTGCTTTAGGCTGTTTCTTACCGCCAGGCTCTTTGTTTAAGATTTTATGGAACATATAATTGGAAATTTAAACCGTTGTCTTGGCTTGATTTTGAAGATCCTTAAGTTGGTCCCTAAATTCAGCGGCTTTTTCAAAGTCTTCTTTCTCGACCGCATCTTGCAATTTCTTCTTTAAAGAATCTATTGATTGTTCAAACTGAATCCTTGACTCTGAACCAGCGGGTACTTTCCCTAAGTGCTTAGTTCCAGCATGCATACCATCAAGTAAGGGGTCTAAAATTGGGCGAAATACATGGTAACATGCTTCACACCCTAAACGACCGCCCTTTTTAAATTCTTGGTGAGTGGTACCACAGCTTTCACACACCATAGATGTTACACTTGTATCAACTTCCAACTCCACTTTATCCATCAAACTACTAATCGAAAGATTTTCAGGATTGGTAACCCCCTTAGCCTGTGCACAACTTTCGCACAAGTCCATCTTGTGCATCTGACCATTCAAAATTTGCGTAAGATGAACGGTGGCTTGTTTATCGCAATGGTGGCATTTCATTAATGTAATAGTTAATAATTTGAATTAATCTAATGTTTATAGCTGTAAAACTCAACGCATATGATGTGCCAAATTAACAATTTGAATGAACGGGTGGTTAAAGTCATGCATTTAAATTAACACCATCAGTCAAAACCATCTTTCGGAAAAGGTCAATTAAGCGGCGAGTCATAACACCAGGCACACCATCACCGACTTGACGATGATCTACTTCTACACAAGGGATAACCTCAGCCGCAGTACCAGTCAGAAAGCATTCGTCGGCCGTCCAAAGGTCATAACGAGTAAGTGCTTGCTCTCGGCAAGGTAAATCCAATTCAGCTGCTAAATCAATTACCGCTCCACGCGTAATTCCACGTAGGGAACCGGCGTCTAAAGGTGGGGTGTAAAGAATCCCTTTGGAGATAATAAAGACATTATCCCCCGTACACTCGGCAATTTCTCCTTTATCGTTAAGCATCAAGGCTTCTTGAAAACCTACCTTTTTCGCCTCAATCTTAGCCAAAATATTATTCAAGTAATTTAAACTCTTTATTGCAGGCGGAAGAGCAGAGGAATTAATCCGGCGAGTCGGTACTGATATAATCTTGAGTCCTTTAACGTATAACTCCGGGGGATAGAGTTGTATATCGTCGGCAATTATAATTACATTTCCCGGACCACAACCATCTGGGCTTAATCCTAGATGCCCAGGGCCACGGGTTACCACGAGTCGAACATATCCATTTTCTAATCCATTAATTCGACAAGTATCACAGACCGCTTTTTCCATTTGGGCACGATCCAAGGGCAATTCAAGAAGAATCGCCTTGGCGGAATACTCCAATCGTTCGAGATGTTCATCTAGTTTAAAAACGCAACTATCATATATTCGAATGCCTTCAAAAACTCCGTCTCCATAGAGTAAACCATGGTCAAAGACAGATATCTTAGCATCTTCTTTCGCAACAAAATCTCCGTTCAAATAAATTTTCATTTCAAATCCTATTAAAAAAGGAAATTTATGGAATTGGCGAGTTCCAAGAAAAAAGGTTATTCACCTATTCGCAATCAGGTGCTCCACCACAGTTGGATCAGCCAATGTGGAGACATCTCCAATTTGATCCGTTTCATTGGTGGCAATCTTTCTCAAAACCCTTCTCATAATCTTCCCTGAACGAGTTTTCGGTAATGCAGGTGCCCAATGAATTTGATCGGGCGTGGCAATCGGTCCAATCACAGTTCGTACCTGTTGCTTTAATTCAATTCGTAATTCCTCTGAATACTCGACTCCCGAATTCAAAGTAACAAAGGCATAAATGCCCTCCCCTTTCACCTCATGAGGGAATCCAACCACTGCAGATTCTGCGACATCTTTATGGGCCACTAAAGCACTTTCGACTTCCGCCGTTCCCATCCGGTGTCCCGATACATTAATCACATCATCCACCCGACCGGTAATCCAATAATAACCATCTTCATCTCGTCGACAACCATCTCCAGTAAAATAGTAGCCTTTATATTGCTGGAAATAAGTACTTTCAAAACGCTCATGATCACCATAAATCGTTCGCATTTGCCCGGGCCAAGGTTCTTCAATTGCTAAAACGCCATTCACTCCATTCCCCTTAATCTCTTCTCCAGTCTGCGGATCAAGTATAATTGGCTTCACTCCAAAGAAGGGGAATGTTGCAGAACCAGGTTTCAATGGTGTGGCTCCCGGTAATGGTGAAATAAGAATACCACCAGTCTCAGTCTGCCACCAAGTGTCTACGATTGGGCATCTTTCTTTTCCCACATTGCGATGATACCAACGCCATGCTTCCGGATTTATGGGTTCACCCACGCTTCCCAAAATGCGCAAACTGTTCATTTTGTATTTATTGGGCCATTCTTCTCCGGCGGCGGCAATTGCACGGATTGCGGTGGGTGCCGTGTAAAATTGATTTACTTTCCATTTTTCAATCACCTGCCAATAACGATCAGGGTTGGGATAAGTCGGAATACTCTCAAACATTGTAGTGGTAGCTCCATTCGCAAGTGGACCATAAACAATGTAAGAATGACCAGTGATCCAGCCAATATCCGCAGCACAAAAATAAATATCATCTTCGTGGTAATCAAAAATATACTTGTGAGTGATTGCAGTGTAGACCATGTAGCCCGCACTGGTATGCAATACTCCTTTTGGCTTACCCGTGGACCCGGAAGTATATAAAATAAATAATGGATCCTCGGCGTCCATTTCCTCACAGGGACAATCATCGCTCGCACCTTCCATCGCCTCATCCCACCAAAGATCGCGGCCTTCTTTCATCTCACAATCAATCCCAGATTCTTCACCGACACGCCGAACAACAATGCATGTTTCCACATTCTCTTCCATCTGTGTAGAGGCACGCTCCATCGCCAGATCTGCATTTGGTTTCATCGGGATTGCTTTGGCTCCACGAAAAGTACCATTGGCCGTGATTAATGTCTTACAAGTCGAATCAACAATTCGGTCTGATAACGCCTCCGCAGAAAAACCTCCAAATACCACTGAATGTATTGCCCCGATCCGAGCACAAGCAAGCATTGCCACCGTTGCCTCTACTACCATAGGCATATAAATGGAAACTCGATCCCCTTTTTTTACACCTCGGCTTTTAAGAACATTCGCAAACTTACTCACTTGCTGATGTAAATCTTGATAACTTAGAGTTTTGTCCTCTCCGGGCTCATTTCCTTCCCAGATAATAGCCGTTTTATTAGCTCGTGTTTCAAGATGCCTATCGACGCAGTTGTAACAAACATTTGTTTTTGCTCCTGCAAACCATTTAATCTCAATCGGAGAATCCCCCATCTCATAATTAAAAGAACGGACTTGATCCCATTTTTTATACCAATGAAAATTTTCCGCGACTTCTGACCAAAAACCTTCGGGGTCATCGACGCTACGTTGATACTCCTTTTGGTACGCGTCCATTGTTGAGATATGGGCATTGCTCGAAACGGAGATTGGAGGAGTTACAAGATTAACGGGCTCTTTTTCATTCATGTAGAAGGCAGGTTAAGGATTTTATTTAAAGTTTTAGGCGATTGATCTTCGCTTGTCGATGAGTTTTAAAGGATGGTTTTATGTTAACTAAGGAACTACTTTACGAACTCCCAAGCAATTTAATTGCCCAATCTCCGTGCGAACAACGGGACCATTCTAGATTACTCGTTTATAATCGAGCAAGTAATCAGATCAGTCATCACCATTTTCACGAATTGCCCGACCTCTTGCCACCTAATCTCGCCATTTTTCGAAACGATGTCTCTGTACTCAAAGCACGCATTCATGGGAAACGAGCCACGGGTGGTTCAGTCGAATGCCTCCTGCTCCGACCAGGCGATCAGCCTGAAACGATTTGGAAATGCTTACTTAAACCAGGTGGTAAAACGGCCAAAGCCAAATTTTTTGGACTAGCCGATGAGTATTCTGCCGAAGTTATTCAATCCTTAGACTCGGGGGAATATCTTGTAAAATTTGACCTACCCAAAGATGCCGATCCCTCCACGCTTGCCCAAAGAATTGGAACCCTCCCCTTACCTCCGTATGTACGACGCTCAGTCGAAAAAGATGATGAACTTCGCTACCAGACAGTTTATGCAAAAGAAAAAAATCGTTCAGCAGTAGCCGCCCCCACCGCAGGCCTTCACTTCACGCCTGAAATTCTAAGTACACTTGAACAAAACGGTCATCAAATTAATGACCTCACTCTTTCCGTGGGACTGGGCACCTTTCGCCCAATCGAAACTGAACGGGTAGAAGACCACCCAATGCATGCCGAGGAATATTTTTTATCGCCCTCAACCAAAAATTCACTACGAAATCCAAGTCGTCCACGACTTGCCATTGGTACGACTTGCGTGCGTGCGATCGAACATTATTTGACCAGTCCTGACGAGCATATCGGACAAGCTACCCGTACTGAGGCCCAACTTTTTATCTGTCCACCTTATTCGTTTCTTGGCGTGGATCACCTGCTAACTAATTTCCACCTACCTGGATCGACTCTTCTTTGCCTTGTTGCTGCTTTCCTAAGCAACGGAAATAAAGGTGGTCTAGTTAAGCTCAAAGAACTCTACTCTGAAGCCATTACAAAAGAGTATCGTTTTTTCAGTTATGGCGACGCCATGCTAATTATATAAGTTGTGGTTGGTTGGAAAAGTGAAAATGACCAAACCGAATTTTTTCCCGTTCAGTTGGAAAATAATCCATTACTCACCGAAGCAGAACAAGTGTTTTTCTCCGCGAATAAACAAACGATTGGCTACTGGAACTAGGCTGGCAACTAATCGTTCACCCATATCGTTCTCAGCTAAAAACTTAAAACCGTTCGAAATATCAGCCACTAGGATAACTCCATCCTCACGGGGAGCGTAAAGTTTGTTACCGGCTACGGTGGGTGATCCGTAGAAGCTCGAACTGGATCGGGGGAAGGCAGCCTCCCAATGACTTTCTCCTGTTTTAGGGTCGATACAATGGACCTCTCCACGATCGCGCAAAATATATATTTTTCCATTCGACACCGCGGGAGTGGGCACAAAACAACCCGTGTTCTTTCTAGTCCAGAGTCGATGAGTCTTTGTAATATCTCCGCTTCCGCCCATCTTGATACCAGCCAAGTGAGTCCCTCGACCATAGGACACAACTGCAACCTCTCCCGAAACCACATGTGAACCAACCACCACCCAATTCTTCTTTTTCTTGGGGTTAAAACCAGTTGAAACCCAGAGCATCTCTCCATTTAATGCCGAATGAAGAGACAGTCGTTCCGCGCCCCAAACTAAGATTGCCTCCTTATCCTCGTGCTTAACTAAGGTAGGAGTGGCATAACTATGATCGCACTCAGGAGGTGTATCATAATTTCGTTCCTTCTTCCAAGCCACTTTCCCTGTCTTCGGTTCGAATGCAAGTAACCATGAATTTCCTTTTCTCATCAAAGCAATAAACAAATGTTTACTGGTAAGAATGGGAGAAGTACCAAAATCCCAATATAAAGAATCCTCGCCGAAACTTGAAAGATTAATTTTCCAAATAATAGTTCCCGAAAAATTAAGACAAGCCAAATTCCCACTTTTAAAAAGGGCAAAAACATGCGTACCATCAACCACTACAGATGGATTGCTTCCCGATCCATTAAGGTGTTTGCCTTTTC
The DNA here is from genome assembly GCA_963924995.1 of uncultured Opitutales bacterium. Classification (GTDB taxonomy): domain Bacteria; phylum Verrucomicrobiota; class Verrucomicrobiia; order Opitutales; family Seribacteraceae; genus Seribacter. Next base: position 10,783 of record CAWUUU010000028.1, on the reverse strand, counting down.
TTTCCGTCCCAACCTGAGTCTGCCAGCGTTTTTCTCCATTCCACCCGAAGGCAAGAACTGTATCTTTTCCATCATTTGGAGAAGTCAGAAACACACGGTCATCCCAAACCACTGGGGTTGAACAACCCTTCCCTGGTAACTCCACCTTCCAAAGCAAATTTTCTCTCCCACTCAAGTGGGTCGGATAGGTTCCTCGCGTAGTCGAACCAGTCCCATCTATTCCACGCCAAGACGGCCAATGCCTGTCTGACCGACTAGAAGAAAAAAGAATCGAGCTGAGAAAAAGAAACAGAGAAAATAATTGAACCATCATATTTAGGAATCATTTTTTAACTTCAGGGTAATTCCCGCAATTTCATCCCCCGATAATCCACTGGAGCTCCCTCGGATTCCATCACGATATGTCCAATACTTGGCTTACAATCCGACCCACCATTCACCTCCTCGCCATTCACCCATAAACGAACCTCTCCATTTATCGCCCGTATATAGTAATGATTCCACTCGCCCACTCCTTTACTCAGCCTCTTTGTGGGGAACGATCGAGCACTGGTTGGTTTGCCCACATCATACTCGGTTCCATCTTTTGCGGTGTAAGTGATCTCAGGTGTGAAGGCTTTCATCCTACCGACTCCGACAGGGAAAATATCCCCATGACTGGTAAACCAGTCCGAATGCTTGCCCTTATTTTTTAAATGATTTTCCTCATAACCAATATCCAAAATTTGTATCTCAATTCCCTGTGGAAGTGTCCCACGGGGTAATTTGTCCAGCACATCCCGTGGACACCAGATAAATATTCCTGCATTACCAGAGTATTGATTATGCCTCCATTCAAAAACCATTTCAAAATTTTCATATATCTTTTCGGAGCGTAATCCACCGCTAGGCTTTCCGGTACAATGCATGGTTCCATCCTTATTAAACTTAAAGGTATCAACATCACAATTAACTTGGGCAAAATCGTCTTTACCTAAACTCGACCAACCAATCCCAGATTGAATATTAAGAACCTTACTTATATCTTTAACCTCACCCGCGTGGAGATTTAAAATGATTAAGATTGTAATTTGGAAAATTATAAAAAACTTCATCATTATAATTTTTTCCGATTCACTTGCATTGGCAAGGTTCAATCTCGTTTTCTCGGGTTTTATTATTTAACACCTAAGTTCAGTTTCGGCGTTAAACCAAGCACGGAGCGAATGAACCAAATTAGTTACTAAATCCACTGTCTGCTGTTGTTCTACTAATTTTTGTATTCAATGAAAAAACTGCGCCATCTTGCTTAACCGGTAGCCCCTCAAGTCGGCCAAATTGAAAGAGAGTTTTAAACCATGTTGAAGAAAAATCTAATCCATTCTATAAGTCAATTAGGGAACGAATAAATAGTTTCTTCAAGCTAAGGTATCCTAAAGATGAGAACCGTTGTCTAAAAATAAGCGAGAGAGAGAAGATGCAATTTGAATGTGCAAATGATTATGGGCAATCACAGATCTCTTGGTTATAATTTGAAAATCGTTAACAAAGGGAAGACTTTGCCCGTCGTTCGATTGTCTTGTCACAAATTCAACCTCATCAAAAAGATCGGGTGGTGGATGAGCACGAATCTTTTTGCTCCTTCGGAATAAAACAATCTGCAAACCATTTTGCCCGGAGAATAATGATATTCGAAGACGGGATTCCCCAGTTTCTACTTGATCAAGAAACGTGCCCTCCATACTTTGGTCAGGATCCAGCCGGGTAATTTAATCCGTCGAAACGGAGGCGACTTTGTGGTTTGACGATCACCGGATGGTTGGGATCTTTTCTTGGGGTCAGTCGTTACTTTTTTCGGAGAGGGACTTCGTTTTCTCGATTGAGTAGTGTTCCGTCTACCTTCTTTCAGTTTTTAAGGAGGAAGGAGTTGCTCCATCTGAAATTAACTTTTCATCTCCTCGCCCACCCAATAAGACTGGGTAGCACCCGATAGAAACTACAATTTTGATAGAATCCCTCTCATTGGAAACATTTCGCCAATGAGTCGACCCCTAGCCATCGTGTAGATAAAAAACAAAATCTGTAGTCCCGAGTATGTTACACGCGGTGAGACGGGCAAGGAAAAGATAGGTCGTAACAATAACAAATTTAAATTTTCATAAATTTAAATTTGTAGAAGGTAAGAATAACCTAATACGACAATAACAACGGAACCCGATTTCAAACGATGAATAGAATTACTCGGATCATTCAGTTTGATTACTGCGATTCAACTATTTTCCATAATTCATGACCTTCCGGATCTTGGGCACTAAAATAGAGCGTATTTCCAATAATGGTAAAATTATGGGGAAAAGCGATTGAATATTGATCTAATGGTCTGAAATTAATTGCGACAATCGTGCCCGCTTTAGTTCCATCACTCTTCCATAAATCATACCCATTCCCGTCACCGGCAGTAAAATAGAGGGTTCCGCCGAAATTTGCTAAATTCTGTGGATTACTTGATCTACTCCCCGGATAGATGTCTTTGACTCGTACCGTTCCAGATTCGCTGCCATCACTCTTCCATAATTCACTCCCATTGTGCAAAATGGCATTTTGATCCTGGGCACGAAAATAGAGGGTTCCACCGACATTTGTTAAATTCTGTGGATTACTTGAATCACTCCCCGGATAGATGTCCTTGACTCGTACCGTTCCAGATTCGCTGCCGTCACTCTTCCATAATTCACTCCCATTTTGATCCTGGGCACTAAAATAGAGGGTTCCACCGACATTTGTTAAATACTGTGGATTACTTGAACTACTCCCCGAATAGATGTCCTTGACTCGAATCGTTCCAGATTCGCTGCCATCACTCTTCCATAATTCATTCCCATTTTGATACTGGGCACTAAAATAAAGAGTTCCGCCGACATTCGTTAAATTCTCTGGAATACTACTAAAAAATCCCGGATAGATGTCCTTGACTTTTCCATTAATTCCAACGGACACGTGGCCAGAAGTCACAATCCATTGACCATCCAAACAAATAAATTCAACAGATTGATTTTGATGTAATAGGCCGTAATCCCCCCCCTCAATCTCACTAGGACTGGATTTAATTTTAACTTGATTACCACGTCCAACTATATGATATTTCAGACCAATGCTTTGAGATGCTGGAGGAAGTGTAAGGTTAAGAACCTTTTCAGAATTTTTCGCAAGCACCACCGAATCTGCACCAAGAGTCATATCCGAGTCGGTAGTGATAATGGAAGTGGAAGTGGAACCTCCACCAGAAGAAATTTCAGTCTGTAAGGATGGGGCAAGCATATCCTTAGTAATAGAACCGGCCTTAACTGACTGGGCAAATTTAGCCCATTCTGCACTGAGTGCATAGGGAGTAGCGGTTATTCGTTGATCTGGGGATAAATGCTGCAACCCTTTACCATCTCCAGCTCGAAAGCTTACTTTTATATATAATTCTTGCTGCTTTAAAAATAAATCTGCGGGTAGCACATTCATACCCTGCCCACCCAATAGCGCTGTGTAGCGCCCATTAGACACTACAATTTTGATAGAATCCCTCTCATTGGAACCATTTTGCCAATGAGTCGTCCCTTTGCCATCGTGTATAGAAAAAACAAAATCTGTAGTCCCAGAGAAGTTAACCCCATTTATAGAAACCTTTCCCGAGTAAGGAACAGGTGGCGACGCGACCAAGGAAAAGATGGGCACGAGTAGGAGTAGAATAAAAAATTTCATAAGTTTAGGATTGTAGAAGGTAAGAAAATCGGCACATGGATAGAATGACCGAGCACAACTTTAATCGATGAATTGAGTTACTCGGATCGTTCTAGCTTTTTGGTAGATTGATTGTAAAAGACCTTTTGGGGAAAAGCCTCTACGATAAAGTAAACCCATGTACCGTCTTTATTTCGATACATGTGCGGATAAACTCCTCTGCCTGTCCATAACCACTCTTGTGACGGAGACCAAAGCCAAAGTGATGTCGGTTTATCGGTTGAAGTGTAAAGCCAACCAAGATTCACATGATGAATCCAATCGTTCCCAGCATCAAAGTAATTACCGAACCAACGCGACTCTTTCCAACCTTCTTGTGGAAGCGAGACGGAATCTGAAAGTGCATTTTGGGAAGATTCAATCGGATCAAGTTCGGAATTGGGTAATAAGCTATCGATTTTCAAACGTATAAAGACTATCGTAGTTAATCCTTCTGCGCTAGCACTGACAGATACTCTGGTATTTTTAGAAATATCCTGAGCCGTAGCAAAACCATCTTTGATTAAAAGTTTTGGACTTTTACTTTCCCATGATACTGCCAAAGGCGAAAGATTCGTGATGGTACCATCATCCAAACTTAAGGCTGCTGAAAGTTTTGAAAATTCGCCTGAGAGCAAAGTGGTTAATTCTGAACGAGCGTTAAGCGAAGAAGGCACTGCAAATTCTGCATTCGGACCGACTTGATTTACAATTTCACCGGTCGAATCGGATATTGTTCCATAAAATGGATCACCAATAAAACCCTCGTTTTTAATGTCAGCAAAAATGGAAGTTAAGGACACAAATAAACTAAGTGTGAGAATTGAAGATTTGAAATGCAAAATATTCATAATAACGTGTGAATATACAATTTGTTATGTGCTTATTTGAGTCAAGTGAAAATAACAACCAATCAAATAAGATTTGTCGACATTTCATCATCTATAATTTAGTTTAATCGAACGATGTGGTTAACGAAAATTAGTAAAACTTGTGTGTGGTGCATAAGTTTAACAATTCATTTTGCCTACGGCATAATTGAGTACGACCTTCAACCTTTGGGGAATTTGAATAAGATTGATGTGAGGCTTCAAAAAGGCGTACTTTTTGGACTGGGTCAGGTGCGCGGTTCATTTGAGAAAGTGAACGGGGAGATTCAGTTTTCAATGAAAACTCCGGCCAGTTCAATTGGTTCAGTACTTTTAGATGCTAGAACACTACGATTTGGTTATCATAAAGTCGATGGTGACGCCCATCAACCTGTTTGGCTCAATTCATTTAAGCATCCAAAGATCGAATTTAAATTAAAAGGATTACGGAAAGAGCATTGGCGAGGAAATACTCTAAATGGAGAAGCTTACGGTTCCTTATCACTAAAAAATAAAACCTCTCAAATTGCTTTTCCGATGAGCATCAAATATCTCCGTAATGCGCGTAGAAAATTTGATGGCAAACGGGGTGATTTAATTGTGCTTAAAGGACAATTACAATTAAGCAGAGGAGCCTTTGGGATTAATCCGGGGCGCATGCTCGATGTGATCAAAGACGAATTAATTGTAAATATCTCCTTGATCGGATGTTCAAACAGCAGTCGTCCTCTTCTGCCTTCTCGTTTATTTATTTAAAAAATTTCTAACCCGGATGCCAAGTTAAGGCATGACATAAAGCCAGTCCAAGTGCATCCGATTGGTCAAAGGGTAATGGTTTGGGCAAGTGAAGCATTTGAGCAAGCGTTTGAGACATTTGTTCCTTACTCGCTCGACCAAAGCCAACCACAGCCTGCTTTACGCGAAGAGGAGCATATTCGAAGACGGGGACTTCCCGGATAGCAGATGCACATAAAGCGGCTCCGCGTGCAGCACCCATAATTTGCGCAGTTTGAAAATTCTGTACATAAATAGTAGCTTCACAAGATAGATGACGGGGTTTCCAAAGATCGAGTAATTGTGAAACTGCTTGATGAATAATTCCAAGGCATGCCACAGAATCGATCTTGGGTTTTAAAATAAGAGTTTCGGAATGCAGTAGCTTAAAGGTGCTACCCTCACAATCCAACACCGCTAATCCCGTACCACGAAGACTCGGGTCAACTCCAAGAATTCTTCCTTTGAATGGAGTTTTTCGCAACAAAGTTTGCGTATCAATAGCAGTGGAACGAGTTGATTTTCCCGCCAGATGATCGGCCCATAATTTTCGCGAACTTTTACTCATTTTTTCACCTTTTCTAAAGAATCATCCGAATTCCCGCAAGTACGATGAAAAACCAAACCATTCGCTCGAATAAAGTTTGATTAATATATTTCACAATCATTGGAGCTGTCGCTGCTCCAATCATAGCCGGAATAAACATCCACCCACTTACAGACATTGAATCCAAAGTGATGATTTCTAGATCGATCATAAATGGAATTTTGATCACATTCACGATGAGAAACAACCAGGCAGATGTACCAATAAATGCATATTTAGGTAATGCCATTGCCAATAAGTACAGTTGAGCAATAGGCCCTGCTGCATTAGCCAACATGGTTGCCACTCCGCCAAGTAAGCCAAAGACAAGTCCAAGTACAATTGACCCTTTGGGCATCTCATTTACTGCATTTTCAGTCTCCAGCTTATTTTGTTTTCGAAATTTAACGAAAAAATGCAGAGCAGTCATACTCAATAGGATGCCTCCAATTACATACTTTAATTGTCGAACCCGATCATCTCCGCCTTGGAAATAATCAAAGACCCACCAACCAAGAACTGTTCCAATAATAAAACAGGGAAGTAACCGAGCAATAAATTTCCAATCAGTATGCTTCCTGTAAACAAGGGTCGCCGTAAGATCAGCTGAGATGAGAACCGGTAAAAGTAATCCGACCGAAAGAGGCACCCCGATAGGCCCAAGTGCGTCCTCCAATACCAAGGCAAAAATTGCGACCGTTAAATTCCCCGCACCCGGTAAGCCTCCTTTACTCATGCCCATAATGAGAGAACCCAATACCAACAGAGACCAATGAGTAACAGTCAATACTTCCATAGATTAAGAAAATTAATTACGAAATTTTGCATGCTTAAAAGAATGAAGAAAATTAAGAGCAATGGAAAGGTTAGGTTTTTACGAATCTTCCAGCCTTTACTTCAAAGGATTCCCATTGACCACTCTCAGGTTTAGTTGGAAAACTGGTACCCGTCGCAAAAACTTGAGCATCAGCAGGAAGAAGTTTCTTAAAATTTGCCTTTCTCTCTTCGTCCAATTCTCCGAGCACATCATCGATTAGTAACAAAGGTGTGCGGTTACGATTTTTTTTTAAAAATTCAAATTCCGCAAATCGTAAACCCAATACTAGACCTCTTTGTTGACCCTCGGAGGAAAAGATACGGGCATCTTTTTCATCCAAGAGAAATTCAAAATCATCGCGGTGTGGTCCTCGCCGAGTAGTTCCAAATTGGCGGTCTTTCATTCTCTCCTTCATTAAGCGTTTTGCAAAATCATCGGGATTGGTAAGTTCTAGATCTGGACGATAGTGCAAGCCCGCTTTTTCCAATCCGTTTGAAAGGGAGTTATAGTAACTCGAAAGTGTTGCTGAAATTTCAGGGAGTGCTTCCGACCGAAATTGATAAATCCGATACGCATTTGGAATCAAACTTTGTTCAAATGCATCTAATTCCCTATCTCCCCCACCCTGCTTGAGCAAAGCATTACGCTCACGTAAAGATCGATGGTAAATTTTTAATGCCTCGAAGTATTCGGTTGAAGAGGAAGAGAGAAGCAAATCGAGCCATTTCCGTCGATCGGAAGGGCCTTCTCGAACTAATCGAAAATCTCTTGAGGAAAAAGCAACCGAGGGGAATTCTCCAAGGTAATCCGAAAAACGTTTAATCCTTTCGCCATCCACTTCAAGTTGCTTTTCTCCTTTGTCATGAAATTGTAACAAGGTCTCACGATCCTCTGCATTCTCGTCCTTGAATCGAAAGAAAAGCCTGCTCTTCTTACATCCCTCACGAACCAAGCCATCCATACCAGATTTCCGAAAGGATCGTAAATTCGAGGAAATACCAATCGCCTCTAATAAATTGGTTTTCCCCTGCCCATTGGCTCCAATAAAAAAAATATGATTCCCGGAAAAAGTTAAATTCGCAGATTCAATATTCCGAAAATTTTCTAAATTTAGGTCAAGTAGATGCACTTGAGATTTTAAATGGATATAACTGATGAATTGGATGCATCTTCAATGAGTTCTATATTCACTTGTTCAAAAGCCAAGGCCAGTTTTTCCCAATCGCTTTCCCTGTGTTCTAAATAGGAACTTACGCGGATAAGCCTACGAACTTCGCGAGTTGATAAACCCATCGACAACCCCACAATAGACTGCCCTACTTTCCCCGTGGAACAAGCGGAACCAGTAGAAACTGAATAGCCGATCTTATCTAACTTTCCCAGCCAGCTTAAATTGTCAAAATTGGGTACTACAATCATTGAGGTATTCCAAAGTCGTGGATTTTTGGAACCTAAAACCTTTACCCCGGGAATCGCTTTTATTAAACCATCCTCAAATCGATTTCTCCATTCTGCCCTTTCCTTGGTGGAGCATAAAAGTGCTTGAATGTCTTGCCATGCGGTAAACATAGAAATTATTGCTGGATAATTCTCTGTTCCTCCACGCATTGACATTTCCTGCTCACCTCCCAATTGGAGCTTTATGGGTTTCTTACAGACTAACCACCCCACACCTTTTGGCCCTGAAAACTTATGTGCACTTGCAGAAAAAGAAGAACAAAGGGAAAAGTAGTTAATGGCTAATTTACCGATCCATTGTGTTGCATCACAATGAAAATAAATGCCTTTATTGGCACAAATTTGTGCAACTTCTTTCCAAGGTTGAAGAACCCCGGTTTCATTATTTGCCGCCATCAAGGAAACTATAGAAATATTTCCTCCGCTCAGAATTTCCTCCACTAGATCTAACTCAATTCTTCCGTCCTGATCGATCGGAAAATAAGCGATTCGGCCTTTAAAATAATGCCTTGCCGGTTCAAGAATACTTGGATGTTCAAAAGGAGATATTAGACAAGTTGAATCCGGCTTCGCTACTGAAGCAGAATAAGCAAAAACCGCATTATTTGCCTCTGTTGCCCCAGAGGTGAATATGATTTCATCTTTTCTTACTCCGAGAGATTCTGCCAATTCTTCTCTTGCTTTTTCCATCTTCGCTCGGACTCGAGAACCAGAACGATAAGGAGAGGATGGATTTTGCCAATCTTCACTTAATGCACATTGATAAGCTTCGAGGGCATTCTGACCAAGGGGCGTCGTTGCATTATTATCAAAATACGCCATTTCAGCGAAATACGCTTAGCGAGAGGGCGGGATTGGTGGGATGACTAATTTCTGCCCTAACTTCAAGCTATTCTTACTCGCTAATGATGCACGGTTGGCTTGAAAAATTCGGTCAATATGCGAAGAATCGCCATAAAGCTTACGACTGATCGCATATAAACTATCTCCTTGTTGCACGACATAGGTTCGAGCACGCTCCGCAGGGCTGGGCTTAGCTTTAGGTGGAATGACAACTGGTATCTGTGGCTTAGTCGTTTTAAGCTTTAAAGCACTAACTTGGCTCGCATTTATAGGGAGTCCTTGACTTGCTCGAAGATCTGCAATCTCTCTCTTCAGTCGATCATTCTCTTTTTTCAAAGTTAATGAATCAAGTAAGTCTGAATAAGGCTCTCCGGGCAGTTCACGAATAATTTCATGTTCCGCAGTCACAATTAATTGTTTGACCTTGGGAGCTTCTCGAGAATCATTTTCCAACAAGAGGAATCTTCTAAAATGATAGATCGCAGCAATGGGATCTTTACGAGATTTAAGAGTTAAAAATAACCGCCCCACTTCCAAATGGGATTTAGAGGCATTCATCGTTCGTCGAGTAACAGAAAGAAATTCGTCCAACGCTTCTTCCTCTTTACCCACCTTGAGGTATGAACGTCCACGCTGGAAAGCGGCATCTTCTTCCTCGTCAACTATGGGGCCATTTTGACCGCATGCTCCCCAAAAAAGACAAAGTAAACAAACGGTTGATAATTTAAAAAAATATTCTCTCATTTATTCTCCTATATAACTCAAAATTAGCTTTCTTAAATGAGGGGATGTTCGATGTTCCCATAAAAAAAGCCCCTGCCAAGTACCGAGGCCTAAGCATCCATTAGCAAAAGGAATAGTCTCACTTGTTCGGGTTAAAGCCATTTTGATATGAGAAGGCATATCATCTGGACCTTCTAAAGTATGAACAAAATCAGGATAATCTTCCGGCACGAGGTTATCCATAAATTTCTCCAAGTCTATTCGTGCAGTTGGATCCGCATTTTCCATAAGCACAAGGCTACAGCTAGTATGTTGGAGAAAAACTGAAACCACTCCATCAGAAAGCCCAGATTCTTGTAATCCAGTATTAACTGCATCCGTAATTTCGTAAGTCCCTTTCCCCTTGGTTCTATAATCCCAATCTTTTTTGTAAACTGCCATTTTAAAAGAATTTGATACATATTTCTAGAAAAGGAAATTACTTTTGGCAAGGGTTGAGAACAAAGAATTGGAAAATCGTGTATTACCAACTTCTCAGGCTCAGTTGCTTGAGAAAAAATATCGCTATTTTAAGCTCTTGAAAATTCGGGGCGTGGAATATTAAAAACTAGCATCTAAGCTCAGTTTCAGCATTAAACCATGCACAAAGGGAATGAACCAGATTTGTTACCAAATCCTTTTTCGGTTCTTGTTCAGTTAATTTTGTATTCAGTGTAAAAAATGCTAAATCTTTCTCAGATTGCTCTAGATTTGCTAACCAATCTTGCTTAACTGGCAGTCCCTCAAGTCGACCAAACTGAAAAAGGGTTTTAAGCCAGATTGAACTGGGATCTAATCCATTTTGTAAGGCAGTCAAAGAACGAATAAAAAGTTGTCCGAAAGGCATGGTATCTTGAAGGTGTGAGCCGTTGTCTAAAAATAAGCGTGAGATAGAAGATGCAATTTGAAAGCGCAAATGATTATGTG
>CAWUUU010000027.1:0-10973 GCA_963924995.1 uncultured Opitutales bacterium | reverse complement strand
GCGGGTGATTTCGGATTTTAGTTCTTTCTCAAGCGCGATGCCGGCTTCATCCACAATATCTTCGGTCACTTTGAACATGTGAGCCTCGGCGGATTTGACCATTTTTTTGATGATTCGTTTGATGCCTGAATTGCCTAGGATATCATCGGTATCTGGAGATTGTTTTAAAACGGCTTCGGAGAAGTTTGGAACGGATATAACCTCGCCTTTGTGATTTAGCCAGAGAGCGATGGGTGTGATGGGTAAGTAGCGGTCAATGTGTAATGCTCGGGGGGCTACGCACTCCACTAAGAAAGTAATCTGTAGGAAAATACCAGGTGCCTCGGTGCCTTGGAAAACGGAGAGTGCAGTATTTCCTTTTTCGCTGGTGAGGAGGGAGTCGAGGGCACTGCGTAATAATGGATGATCGGGAGTGAAGAAATGGATGTCGTCGCGATTGAGTGCGTCGGTACGGTCGAAGGTGGCCATCATGCCTTCGGGATCAAGACCGGGCAGGCTATCGACATGTCCATACTCGGGTTTGAATAGATAGCGACGATCGCCAAGGTCCTCGATGCGTAGACCAACATATTCCATCAGGGTGATAACAAAGGTTTCAAAGGTTTGATCGGAATCACATGCTTGTATCTGCTTGGCCAGTACTTGGCTCCGTCCGAGTTTACAGGAGTTGCGTGCAAGAAGACGTAAGTAACCATTTTCTAATTTTTCGCCGAGGTCTTTTCTCGCTTCCACCACTTCGGAAATCAAAGACTTGAGGGCACCCTTATCAAATTCTTTGCTTAGGTTTTTCAGGGCCTCGCCAAAGGTGTGAGCGAGAATTAAGGCGGTGGGTATGGGTTGGTGAAAAATACCAACTCCCTGAGCGTAAAATTCTACCCATACTTGTTCGGGGGAGTCTTTAATAAAGGGGAGATGGATGTGGATGGTCTCGGTTTGCCCGATACGATCGAGCCGGCCAATTCGTTGTTCCACAAGCTCGGGATTTTCGGGTAGGTCCCAAAGGATGAGGTGGTGGGCAAATTGGAAATTGCGCCCTTCACTACCGATCTCCGAGCAGAGAAGTACGCGGGCACCTTTGGGATCGGCAAAGTAGGCGGCCTGGCGATCACGTTGGATCAGATTCAGTCCTTCGTGAAATTGACTGAGGTTTAAATTGATGTGTTTCTGAACCGCTTGGTAAATTTCTTCAACTAGTGAGCGGGTCTCGCAAATAAGGAGGACTTTTTCGTTTTCATTCTCGGCTAGCCAGGAAATCAACCATTGGATCTTTTGATCGAATACAGGTTTTTCATCCGTAGATGAATCGAGGGGATGCAGTACGGGCTGGCGCTTGGGAAATCCTTTAAGAGCTTTACGGGTATTACGGAACATGACACGACCGGGGCCAAAGCTATCAATGATATTTTCGGTAAGGTGGGCTCGGTCGTCTGAAGTGAGGGATTTTTTATCGGAATACTCTGCATGAAGATGCGGGACAGTTTTTTCGATTGTTCCCCATTCCGATGTAGATAGTTCATTTTTACCATCGATACGGTCGACCAGTACGGCCATTTCCTGATAGTGTTCACTCTCTTCAATAAAAGTTTCTAAATCGCTGTAGCGGATAGGATCGAGCAGACGAAGCCGGGCAAAGTGTCCTTCAGGACCAAGTTGTTGAGGGGTCGCTGTAAGTAACAGGACCGACGGGATTTTCTCGGACAGGCCTTCCACCATTTGATAGGCGGTGCTGGCGAGTTCAGGTGTCCATTCGAGGTGGTGGGCTTCGTCGACAATTAAGAGGTCCCAGTCGGCCTCGAGTACCTGAGCATAGCGTTGATGAGAACCAGTAAGATAATCAAGGCTGACACATACAATCTGGCTATCAAGAAAGGGATTGGTTTCCGGATCCGAGCTTTCGATTGCCTGGCATCGCTCTTCGTCAAAGAGACTGGCTATCAAATTGAACCGGCGGAGGAGTTCAATAAACCATTGGTGCATTAAGGATTCTGGGAGGATGATCAGCGTGCGTTCAGCCCGGCCAGTTAGATGAAGGCGATGAAGGATTAAGCAGGCCTCGATGGTTTTCCCCAATCCGACTTCATCGGCGAGAAGAACCCGTGGTTGCAAACGACTGGTTACTTCCTGGGCAATATAAAGCTGGTGTTCAATCAGATCGATACGTCCACCGGTGAATCCACGGTTGGGGGCTTTGCGAATTTTGGACTGCCAAGTGAGGACCTCGTTACGAACTTCGAATAAGTGAGGTTCGTCGAATTGCCTACCCATGAGACGATCGAGGGGACTGGAAAAACTGATGGTATCGGCCAGGGCAGATTCCGGAATCCACTCCCCTTTTAATTGGTAATGCAAAAAGCCGCCCTCTTCTTTGAGCGCTTCAATACAACCGGCAATTCCATCGTGAGTCTTTAAATTGTCTCCCTCTTCAAATGCGACTCTACGAACCGGGGCAGATTCCAGAGCATACTCGCGACGGTCATCCACCGCGGGAAAAAGGATGGAAACTCGCCCACGCCCCGCACTCATGACCACTCCAAGTCCCAATTCGGGCTCGGCATCACTTACCCAGCGTTGCCCGGGTTGTATATCCACATCTACCATGCGCATTTATAGATGCTGAAATCGCCGAAGTGGCGAGCATTAAAAAAGAAAGAATTGAGATGAGTGGAATTATAGTTTTTTTACTCGGCTAACTTTTCAAATGTGGACTTGTAGCGTTTAATTATACCTGCTGACACATGCGACTTACCGAAGAGCTTGGATTTGATTTCCTGAAGGGTAAACCGTTGTTCTTTGAGGGATTTAATCTCTTCAATCCGTACAACCATCGAGGCTGAAAAAAGCTGGTAACCACTGGGTGTGGTTTCTGAAACTTCGAGTAGTCCGGAGGTAAGCCAAAAACGAATAGTGCTGACATTTATTCCTGTTTGCTTGGCCAGTTGACCAATACGTAGCAGGGAGTCATCAGGCTCGGAGACGAAATCGCCTTCTCCTGAGGTGGCTTCCAGATAAATATCAAGGGAGCGAGCGACTGCACGATAAATCAGTTGCAAATAATCATCATGTGAACCACCGGTCTGTGTTTTTTCCAAAGCATCCAAATATTTACCCCGTTCGTTTTTACGAATGATCGCAGGCGGATAACCATGGCACATAAGAATGAGATTCATGAGCAGGCGTGCGGTTCGGCCATTGCCGTCAATAAAGGGGTGAATGGTAACCAAGCGGTAATGAGCTTCTGCAGCAAGATCCACTGGGTGAATCTTCTTTTTGGTTTGTAGCCACTTATGAAAAGCGGACATTAAATCCGTCACTTTTCGGGGATTCGGGAGAACTGTCCGAGAACCAGAAAGGCGAACGGGAACATTCCGATAAAAGCCTGCATTGTGGTTATCTATGCTAGAGAGGATCATTTTATGCAGGGAAAGAAGATCGTTTTCTTTGAAATGCTTGAGTGGCTTGCGGGCCTTTTCCGCGATCCAATCAAAAGCTTGTGCATGGTTGGTAGCCTCCAAGTGCTCGACCAGGCTCTTCCCGCCCACGGTGATTCCTTTTTCCACCACCATTGCAGTCTCCCTGCGGGTAAGGGTGTTTCCTTCGAGGGCGTTACTGGTGTAAGTAAGTTCAACCCGGAACCATTCGTGGAGGTTTTTGGCAAGTTCGTCTGGCATTTCCCCTGCCAGATCAAGCAACTTCTTTATTTCCGTAAGTCGTTCAACTTTCATTCATAAACTATAAAGTATCACTTAATGGTTTTCAAATTAATAATATTATAAATCGAAGGGAATTAGAAAAGGATGCCCTAACTTCAATATGTCGATAAAATTAGATTTTATCGACACATGCAACTTGACCTGTCGATGCCGTCGACATAAATTGGAGATAGGTTTATAAAATTGATATTTATCGACATGTCCTACAACCCCAAGATTCCCTTTAACGATCTTCCGCCTCTACCACCGAAGCGGGAATTAGAAACTGTGCCGGTGCTTAAACAATGCATACGGTCAAGGACGCAGTTGACAGAACTAGAACAAGCAGGAGATTTTCTACCTAACAAGGCATTGTTGATCAATGTGCTTCCCTTACTTGAAGCACAGGCGAGTTCGGAAATCGAAAATATTGTTACCACTACCGACAAGCTTTTCCGCAGTTCACTGTTGGAACAGTCACCGGATGCAGCCACCCGCGAGGCCTTGGATTATCGGGCTGCCCTGCACAAAGGTTACCTTAGTTTAGACGATCGTCCATTATCCACCGTTACAGCAGAGCTGGTATGCTCGGTAATCAAGTCGCGTACAATCGCGGTGAGAAAAGAGCCTGGTACGGCCTTGGGTAATGCAACCACGGGAGATGTAATTTATACTCCGCCACAAGGAGAATCCTTGATCCGCGAAAAGATGGCAAATTGGGAGCGTTTCCTCAATGAACCAACGGATTTGGATCCCTTGGTGGTGATGGCGGTGGCTCATTACCAATTTGAAGCCATTCATCCGTTCGCAGATGGGAATGGGCGAACTGGTCGGATACTCAATCTCCTTTATCTGGTTCAGGCAGGTTTGCTCTCCTCTCCTATTCTTTATCACAGTAGAGGAATTATTCGAAGGAAAGCGGACTACTACGAACGGTTGCGTGCAGTCACATTTGAGCAAAATTGGGAGTCGTGGATTTTGTTCATGCTCGAAGTGGTGGAGGAATCTGCACAATGGACCAATCAAAAGATTCGGGAAATTCGAGCATACCGGGAGCAAGTCAAAGAGAAATTGAAGAGGAACATACCGAAAATTTACTCAAGTGAATTACTCGATGTGCTTTTCGAGCAACCGTATTGCCAGATAGCTGATCTGGTGAATGCGGGAATTGCCAAGCGGCAGTCCGCATCTTTGTATTTGAAAAAACTAGTAGAAGAAGGGGTTCTAATAGAAGAAAAAGTGGGCCGTACCATACTGTTTATTCATGAAAATTACCGTACACTACTTCTTGGAGAGAGTTCATAATGAAATTAAAAGCAATAACTTCAGCCAACTAATTTCCAACTGTCAGAAACACATTTACCCAAAAACTTAATACATTCAGAAGTGGGACGAGATAGGAAGGCTGAGTGGTAAAGGGTGAAAATTGATGGGTAAAACGGGAGTGGAAAGATTGAAGTTGGAAAAGAGAGGTGTGACTATTTTTCCCTGCGGGAATACTTCGATGGGTCTTCCTCGATTTCCATGGGCTTAAGATCTCCGGATACATATTGATGCAGAATACTGGAGATTAAGGTTTGGTAAGGCATACCAAAGCGGTTGGCTTTTCGCTTAAGGGAGAGCAAATCGCGACCGGACATTCGAATATTGATTCGCTTGTCTTTTTGTAAGGTTTCCCGGGCAGCTATGACAAGGGCCTCTTTTTCGATGGAGTCGCTGAGATCTAGTGAGAATTTTTCCGACTCATCTAATTGTAAAAGTTCTTTTTCGTATGCATCTAGTTTCATTATTTTTCTTTCTGTTTAAATTCTTTGGTCGCCCGACGGCTGGGGATAATGGTTTTTAAAAATTTTCGATTCCCTTCCTCCACATAGGGAACAATATAAACATAGTCATCCACCATTATATACATAATTTTTTGGTTAGGATATTTCTGAGAATTCGGGTGTTCGGAAACACTTAGCAAATCTCCTGAAGCAATATGAAATACAACATCTTCAAAGCCTATCCCTCTCTCTTTCCTAAGTTTTTTATCTTTTTCATCGGACCAATCGAACACAGAAAATAAACTATCATCATGTGTGCCTTTTGTCAACACATGCTTATGCAAAACCTAATTAGAATCTAGAACCCATTATATGTCGATAGCAGTAGATTTTATCGACATAGACGAACTCACCTGTCGATGGCGTCGACATAAGGCGTAGTTCTCTAGAGGAAGACTTACTCTCTAATCATCCATACCGGGAGGCCGTCTAAAGTTCTTGGTCTTCGACCGGGTTTCCTTGGCCTGCAAGCGCCGTTCTTTCGAACCCCGTGTGGGAGCAGTTGCCCTCCTCGACCTACGCACCTCCATCGCTTCTTTGATCAACTCCTTTAATCTCTGCAAAGCTTTTTCCCGATTGGTCTCCTGGCTGCGTGCTTCCTGTGACTTAATAATCACCGTGCCTGCTGGACTGATCCGACGGTCTTTCATCTTCAACAAACGTTCTTTATACACTTCGGGTAACGAAGACGCCCGAATATCGAAGAACAAATGTACGGCCGTGGAAACCTTGTTTACATTCTGCCCTCCTGCCCCCTGCGAACGAATCGCCTGCAACTGGATCTCCCGCAAAGGAATGGATACTCTGGAAGACACTTGCAACATTCACCTATAAAATCCTTCAAGCCTTCCTGTCACAAGCACAACTTTACTTAAACTCCTTCAATGTTTAGTAAATGCGGATAAGATGATTCAAGTTCGAATCAGGATAGAGTTCTTAACAAATTTAATTTCTTAATTAGATGCCTCACGGGTTGACGGAAGGAGGTCTGGATACTTAAATTTTGAGCAATCAATCCTGTTGCATAATGTTTCTTTCTTTTCGCCTGTTGCCCGTAGTGTTTTTCACAGGCATGAGCGTGACTGGATTTGGTCAGGATAAGGGAATTGATTTCTTTGAAAATAAGGTAAGGCCTCTTCTTTCCAAGCATTGTTACGAGTGTCATTCAAGCAGAGCGGATAAGATAAAGGGTGGTTTGCTCTTGGATACAAAAGCGGGGATTCGTGAGGGTGGAGATTTAGGACCTGCGGTAGTTCCAGGAGATTTAGGTAAGAGTTTATTAATGGAGGCAGTGCATTGGAAAAATGAGGATATGCAAATGCCACCGAAGAAGAAGCTTCCTGAATCAGCAGTCAAAGTATTTGAACAATGGATTAAGATGGGGGCACCCGATCCGAGGGATGGACAGAATATAATTAAAGAGACTGTCAATCTTGAGGAGGGTCGAAATTTTTGGGCGTTTCGACCAATATCCCAAGTTAAGCCGATCATAAAAAATAAAAAATGGCCGCGGTCCAAAGTTGATCAGTTTGTACTGAGTGGATTAGAAAAGAAAAAGATTAGACCGGTAGAGGATGCAGAAAGGGCAACCTTGATCAGAAGAGCATTTTTTGATCTGACCGGATTGCCTCCCAGTCCGGGCGAGGTGAAGAACTTTATCGGAGATAATTCCAATGATGCATTTGAGAAGGTGGTGGATCAGTTGCTTGCGAGTGATCGGTTTGGAGAAAGGTGGGGGCGGCATTGGCTCGATGTTGCCCGGTTTGCGGAGAGTAATGGGATGGAAAGAAATGCGGCTTTTCCCCATGCGTGGAGGTATCGGGATTATGTGATTAATGCGTTTAATAAGGACAAGCCTTTCGATCAATTTATTAAGGAACAGGTGGCGGGTGATTTACTTTCAGAAAATCCAGATGATGAAAATCTGATTGCCACCGGCTTTCTTGCAATTGGACCCAAGCCCCTTAATAATCGAAACAAGGCAGAGTTCACGATGGACTTAGTCGATGAGCAGATTGATGCGACCACCCGGGCTTTTATGGGATTCACCGTGGCCTGTGCCCGTTGTCATGATCATAAATTTGATCCAGTTAGCACGGTGGATTATTATTCGATGGCAGGAATTTTTAAAAGTACACGGGCGTTATTTGGCGGGGGTGGAAACGGAGTAAGACAGGTGACAAAATTAATTGAATTGCAGGAAGGACGAGTGCCCCCCCAGAAACTAAAAGACAACTATGCCAAATTAGTCGCGGAGGGGCAGAAAGAAGTGAAGAAATTAAACAAGGCAATGAGCCAATTGAAGAAGGAATTTAAGGGGAAATATAAAGAGGCACCGGAATTCAAGAAGACTGCATCTTCAATTAAGAAGCTACAGGCTGAAGTAAAGAAGAACCGGGCAAATCTGGCCAAGTCCAAGTTACAAAAGGGTCAACTGGCGATGGGATTAACCGAGGGAAATCCGGCAGATGTAAAAGTACACCTGCGTGGAAATGTAGAGACTTTGGGCGAGATTGCCCCGCGTGGATTCCCCGAATTATTTAAGTTTTCAAATCTCAAGGTAAATCCTGAACAGAGTGGTCGCTTAGAATTGGCCGAGTGGATTGCATCGCCGGAAAATCCGCTTACTGCCCGGGTGACTGCGAATCGGGTATGGCATCATTTATTTGGCCGGGGAATTGTCAGGACGGTGGATAATTTTGGCGAGACCGGGGATCGACCCAGTAATCAACCGTTGCTGGATCATTTAGCCGGTAGGTTGATCGAGAATGGATGGTCGATTAAAAAACTGATTCGGGAGGTGATGCTTTCCAGGACTTATCAAATGAGTTCCTTTCATAATCCCGAGAATGCGAAGATTGATCCGGATAATTCGCTTTTTTGGAAGATGAACCAGCGTAGATTGGACGCCGAGAGTATGAGGGATGCAATATTGGCAGTTTCTGGAAAATTGGATCTGAATCCAGGGAAAGGCTCTATGCTTCAGGAGATGAAGGGAGACTTGGGGCGAAATATAAAACAACTTGAATCCCTTCGTAATTCCGAAAATGAGGGGAGGAGTGTTTATTTACCGATTGCCAGACAGGCCATTCCAGAATCCCTCAGGACTTTTGATTTTGCTGAACCAAGCATCATTGTGGGTAAGCGTGATGTGACCACAGTCCCCACGCAGGCCCTCTTTCTTTTAAACGGAAAATTTGTGATCGAACAATCCAAAGCACTTGCGGAAAGATTGGCCAAGATTCCCGAGGAGAAACGAATCGATAAGGCATTCCAAATTCTTTTTTCCAGACCGGCGACGAGTGAGGAGATCAAACGCTCCCGTTCATTCGTTGAGGATTTTATAGGAGAAGAACAATCTGAATTGGAGGCATGGACAACCATTTGCCAAGCCATGCTCGCGAGTGCGGAGTTCAGGTATCTAAATTAATCAATGTGTGGAGAATAAGAGATGAACATAGAAGACATAAATTTCCCGAGGCGGCTCGCCTTACAGACTATGGGAACTGGTTTTGGGTACCTGGCCTTTAGTGGTCTGTCTTCAATGGCTTCCCCATCGTACAAGAATCCACTTGATACTAAACAACCACATTTTAAACCACGGGCAAAACGGGTGATTTTTGCGTGTATGCGGGGCGGTCCTTCTCATGTTGATACTTTTGACTACAAGCCAGCTTTGGCGAAGGACGATGGTAAAAATTTGAAAGAATTTGGGAAAAGAAAACTTTTACAATCGCCCTGGGAATTTAAGAAGCATGGACAGAGCGGGCTTCCCATTTCGGAACTTTATCCAAACCTGGCCAAACATGCGGATAAGCTTTGCCTGATTAATGGAATGTATGCAGATATACCCAATCATCCACAGTCCTTCCTGCAGCTACACACCGGGAGTTTTCAATTTGTACGCCCAAGCATGGGTGCATGGACACTATATGGACTGGGTTCAGAAAATCATAACCTGCCTGGATTTGTGACCATTAATCCACCTTCGCGAGTGGGGGGTGCTCAAAACTATGGAAATGCATTTCTTCCGGCGATTTATCAGGGTTCAAGAATTGGTTCGATTGGACAATCGCTCAAGGATGTAAAAGTGGGCAATTTGGAAAACAAACGACTTTCTGAAGAACAACAGCGTAAGCAGCTCGATTTTATCCAATCGATGAATGCCGACTTCAAGAATGGAAAACAGGAAGACTCCCAAATTGAGGGAGTGATCGAAAGCTACGAACTTGCATTTCGTATGCAATCTGCCCTGCCCGAAGTTATGGGGCTCAAGGGGGAAAAGCAGGCAACCCTTGATTCTTACGGTATTGGAAATGGTAAGACGGATGGATTTGGCCGGCAGTGCCTGATGGCGAGAAGACTGGTTGAAAAGGGAGTTCGGTTTGTAGAAATAACCCATGAAAACTGGGACCAGCATGGTGCATTGAAAAAGAAATTAAGTGATAATTGCGGGGCTACTGATCAACCACTCGCTGCCCTACTCGCCGACCTGGAACAAAGAAATTTACTCGAGGACACCCTGGTTATCTGGGGGGGCGAATTTGGCCGAACCCCCCATGTGAAAAAGCAGGATGGACGGGATCATAATTCAACTGGATTCTCCTTTTGGATGGCAGGTGGTGGAGTAAGGGGCGGAATGCGCTATGGTAAAACAGATGAGCATGGTATTAAGGCAGTGGCCGATAGAATGCACTTCCACGATCTACATGCCACTATCCTGCATCTGCTCGGACTGGACCATGAGAAATTAACTTACACCTATGCGGGCCGGGAATTTCGCCTGACTGATGTGCATGGCAAAGTGGCTAAGAAAATAATCAGTTAAGTAAGAAGCTAAGGATTAAAAAATTTTGGACTTACTGTTTAAGTCGGATTTTTGAAGGGGGGCGGTTTAATGCAGATTCCAGTAAACCTTCATCCCGAATTCCTCCTAAACCACCAAAACGGGTAAGGAGTTGGTTGTGCCGAACATAGAGATCCTGGGAATTAAGCCAGTTAGAGTTTTTCGCGAGGACTTGGGTTTGGGTCTTTTAAATAAAACGCTCCGGCGTTCTTTTTGTATTTGCAGTCAGAGGGTGAACGGACGCAATGAAGTGGTCGAACAATTCAATCCCTTTATGAAAAAAACTCAGTGCTTCTTCTTTTTATTCTTCAAGAGGTTCTTGTCACTGCCAAGACTTCCGCCGAGGAGTAGGCACACCAGTTGAAAACCTAACGCTCACCTAGCCCTTGATTTTATAATGAAAGCTTTTATCCCTTTAGTAATTTTTGCTACCACTCAATTCGCTTGTGTAATCCCTGGGTCCTATGCCATCGATTTACTCGTTCCGAAAGACTACTCATCGATTCAATCGGCGATCGATAAGGCCAAGGCAAACGACCGTATTCTGGTAGAACCAGGCACCTACGCCGAGCGTATAGTACTGAAAGAAGGAGTAATGGTAAGTAGTGTGGG
>CAWUUU010000026.1:0-10303 GCA_963924995.1 uncultured Opitutales bacterium | reverse complement strand
TTTGAAAATATTGAATTCCCCGGGCAATTAGTCGGGATGCCTAAAAAAGAACGCCTTGACCGCGTTGCCCAATTACTCGAGTCGGTGGGATTGTCTCATCGGTCTGAGCATCTTCCTGATGCCCTCAGTGGTGGCGAGTGTCAGCGGGTTGCAATTGCCCGTGCGTTGATGCATTTCCCCCGTCTCTTACTAGCCGATGAACCCACAGGTAGTCTGGATACATCGAGTGGCGATCAAATCCTTGAATTACTTGAGGAACTTTCCCAGGAACATTCGGTGGCTCTTTTACTTGTGACGCATGATCATACATCCACCCGGATTTGTGATCGGGTGATCTCGATGAGAGACGGTTCCTTGTCTCAATAATCAAGCGGGTGAATTTCTTCTTCAATCTTCGAATTGCTTTCCTTCTTTTTTGTAGGACCACTTGGAGGCATTGGCGGGCAAAATTTGGAAATTACCTCCTTCTTATTGCGATTGTTTCCGTTGGTGTAGGTGCATTTAATGGGATCCGTCAGGCAAGTCGTTCAGCCTCTGCCAACTTTGGACTCTTTAATCAGGCGGTCTCTGGCAAAAGTGATTTTTTAATCGAGTCGCCCACCCAACGACTCAATGAGAAGGTATTGGAGGAGTTGAGCCCTCTCACATCGGATCCCGATTGGCACCTCATCCCTGTGATCGAAGGTTCCGTTACGGCATTGAACGAGCAGGGCGAAGTCGATCAACAACTCCGTTTAATGGGCCTTGATCTTTTAGCCCTCGCCAACCTGCCAAACTTGATCGAAAACCACATCGAATTTGGGGACGATGAATCGGAGTGGTACGATTGGTTAGGAAGTGATGACTTGGTCTGGATTGGTCAATCATTAGCAGTCAAATTGGGGGTAAGGGAAGGCGATATCGTTTCGATCATCGCCAGTGGTCGAATGCAAAAGATGCGGATTCAAAAGGTACTCGAGGGTGAAGGAGCCAATTTTCTTGATGATCTTGTCCTTGCCGATATCCCTACTGTTCAAAATTTGCTCAGTCGTCCCAATGAATTAAACCGGATTGAAATTGTTCTAGCCCGTACTGACCTTCGGGAAGATATTGATTATTTAAACGAAGTAGAAAATCGTCTTTCTGAGAATTTCCCTAAAAATCTAATACTGTCGCCCACTCAAAACCGGGCGGCGGACCGGGCGGCAATGACTAGTGCTTTTCGTCTCAATTTGACCATTCTTTCTCTGATCGCAATTTTAGTGGGTGCTTATTTAATCCTTCAAGCACTCGACGCGGCCGTGGTTCGCCGTCGTGCAGAGATCGCCACTCTCCTTTCTCTGGGAGTTGGTCGTAGAATGCTCTTTTTAACCTACATTTTAGAAACGTTACTGATTGGCCTATTGGGCTCGATTGGGGGAATTGGGGTAGGGTATCTACTCGCCCTTGGTTCGGTCGAGATGTTGGCCGATACTGTAAATGCCCTTTACTTCGCGACTTCGATTGAAGCTCTTTCCCTTACCTGGGAAGACTCGGCGATTGGTTTAGGCCTCGGTCTGTTCTTTAGTTTACTGGCCGGTTGGTTGCCCGCCCGAGATGCCACGCAGACGCCCCCTGCTCAGATGCTCTCCAAGGGGGATTGGTCACCGGGGTTTTCCTGGTTGCGAAATCCAAAGATCGGGCTTTCGCTGCTCACTCTCGGTGCCCTTGCTTTGTTATTTCCTCCCTACGAATTAGAGGGAGGATCAAAGTTACCGGCTGGAGGCTTTTTAGCTGCCGGTGCCTGGGTCCTCGGTTCAGCCCTGCTGTCTGGCCAGGCATTAATTTGGATCGCCCGTTGGTTTCGCCCCCTTTGCACTGGTCCCATTAGCCGAGTTGCTTGTAGTCGATTACGCGATGGATCGAGTAGGCATCGTCTCGCGGTTGCGGGCCTTGTGGTTGCGGTTGGTATGGTCACGGGAATGTTTCAAATGGTCGATAGTTTTCGTTATACCATCGAGGAATGGTTTGATGTTCGTTTCCAGGCTGAGCTCTATGTTTCAGAACGCGGGGTTACGGGGGCGGGTACGATCAATGGGATTGATCCACTGGTGATGGATCAACTCGTGTTAGATGAGTCAATTACCTACGCGGATGTCGTTTATATATCATATGCAAAACCGAAGAAGGGGATTACTATTCTATCCGGCGTCGATATGGAGGCATGGACCAACCAGATTCGTCAAATTTGGCTCAAGCCTCCTGGTTCTCTTGAGGTAATGGACGGGGCGGAACCCGCTTTGATTAGCGAAACTTTTGCCCGACGATTTGACTTGTTGGAGGGTGGTTCAATCGAAATTCAAACGGCGACCGGACCACAAAAATTATCACCCATTGGTATTTTTACAGATTATGGAAATGAATTTGGCACCGCTGCGGTAGACATTAAGACTTGGAAAATTTGGTCAGGTTCTAGTCGGCCTATCAATGTGAGCCTTTACCTCAAGGAAGGAAGCGACTTGATTGAAGTAAGAGATCGTCTCCGCCTTGCTTACCCCGCACTTGATATTCGTAATGGTAAAGAACTGCGCGATGTGGCCCTGGGTATTTTTGACCAAACCTTTAAGGCCACCACCGCACTTAATGGGATTGGGCTTGCAGTTGCCTTTATCGGATTACTCTTGGGACTCCTTTCAATATTTGACGAATCCACCCAAACCTGGGCCACTCTTCGACGGCTCGGTTTTTCAACCCGTCAATTTATCCTTTCAGCCGGAATTGAAGGAGCCGGGATCGGACTGGCCGCATGTTTGAGCGGTACGATTACTGGGTTGGCGATGGGCTGGTTGCTCATTCATGTGATCAATGTTCAATCATTTGGATGGACCTTACTTTGGCACATTCCAATTCTCCCCTTTTTACAATTTGGAGCCCTGCTCGTATTGGTTGGTTTTCTCTCCGGTTGTCTCGCCGCATTTTATTGGAATTTGAAACGAAAATGAAAATACTCACCTTACTCATTTTGCTTCTCCCCACGCTTCTTTTCAGTCAATGGATCGAACCGCCCACACGCTCAGCCAAGGGATACTTGGTTCCTTCGCCAGATTATTCTCCCGTCTTACCCAAAGATCATGGTTCCCATCCAGCTTATGGTCTTGAATGGTGGTATTGGGTCGGGCATCTGCAGTCTTTGGATGAAGAACAGGAATTTGGATTTCAATCCACCGTGTTTCGATTGGCCGGAGATCCCCAACAATCCAATCAGGAACAAAACCAATCATTTGGTAAACAAAATCTATTTCTAGTCCATTCAGCCTTAAGCGATTTATCTGCGGATAAATATCTTCATAATGAACGAGTCTATCGCGAAGGCTGGCAAGCACATGCTTCGACTCAAACTCTTGATTTATCTGTGGGCGGTGTAAAAGCCCGATTACTTGAAGACGGTACTGGACATCGAGTTACCTCACAACTCACCGACGGGGGAATGCTCGATCTTACTTTTCGTCCGACCAAACCCTTAATCGCATTCGGGGATCGTGGGTTAAGCCGAAAGGGTTCCGATCCAAGTTCGGTGAGTTGGTACTGGTCTTATACTCGGTTAAAAGTTGAAGGTGTTCTGGTTCAAAACAAGAAAGAAACAAAGCTTAAAGGTATTGCCTGGATGGATCATGAAATCTCCTCCAGTCAACTCGGAGAGGGCTTAGCCGGATGGGATTGGACTTGTATGCAACTGGATGATGGAACTGAAGTAAAAGCCTATCGGTTACGTCAGGAAGATGGGGGGAGTGATCCTTGGTCCGCAGTCTATTGGATTGATCAGGTAGGAAAAGTCGAAAAGGTTTACAGTTCTGGATTTTCCTGGTCCACTGAGAAAAAATGGGTCAGTCCCAAGACTGACTTGGAATACCCCAGTTCTATAAAAGTGACGGCTCAACACCCCACCAAGGGCGAACAAACTTACCGCCTCCGTCCGTTGCTTGATGAGCAGGAATTTAGTGGAAATCGATCGGATAACGCCTATTGGGAAGGGGCGTGTGAAGTCTTAGACTTACAGGATAATCGAATCGGGCTTGCCTACCTTGAACTCGCCGGCTATGGCGGGGGCTTGGGTGCCCGTTTGAACTAATTGACTTCGAATTAAAGGGGGCTACTTTACCCGTAGGATCCCCTGCATCGCCATCCAGTGCCCGGGGAAGGTACAGAGGTAAGGATAATCCCCTGGTTTTTTCGG
The DNA here is from genome assembly GCA_963924995.1 of uncultured Opitutales bacterium. Lineage (GTDB taxonomy): Bacteria > Verrucomicrobiota > Verrucomicrobiia > Opitutales > Seribacteraceae > Seribacter. The sequence goes on along the minus strand of CAWUUU010000026.1, from coordinate 6,111 downwards.
AGCCCGGAAATGCAGGGCATGTGTCTTGCCTGGTTCAATGACTGGAATGATATGTAGAACCTCCCCCAGATCAGGTACATAATTTTTTTCACCGGCCTTCGGATCGCTGATCATTTTGAAAGAGGCCTCACCCACTTTTTTAGTCGATCCCGGTTTAATAATGACCAAGTTATGCGGCATCGCATCCACATTTTTTAACTTCAAAACGAGAGCCTCATTCAGCTTCGCCTCGATTAAAGTCTTGGAATACTTCAGGCCGCTTATGGTATCAATCCGAATCTCTCTTTCACCTTCTATCGTATCCCCGGTGTAATCGGGTTTCTTTTTGGTTTCCTGATTGGCCACACGAAGGGATACAAAGCTCAATTTGTTTTTTCGCGGATTTGCTTGTCCATTGGTAATGTATGGCTTGTCCGGAAACATTGGTGAGCAGAATAAATCGGTTTTAAAATCCGTACCGTCTGTATCTTTTATGTGCATGCGAATGTGGAGTTGCATGATGGGTTCGAGGTCGGGCATTTCCACGAATATTGATTTTCCGTCTTCCAGAAGTTTGACCGATCGAATATTTACACGGTCATGGCCGAGGCTTTCCGGAACCTTAGCGGAAAATTCAGGTGAACCATATCGTTTGGCATATTCATAATTCCATGCCTGAGCAAAGTAATTTTCAACTTTTGATATCGCTTGGCTGTCCAGGCTTGTTGTGAAATCTATCCTTATTCCGTTGGAATGAACTTTAAACCCTTTTGGCTTTCGTACTTTCCCCCCGGTATAGCGGACTCGATGTAGGCATCCGTCCTTGATCGAGTAATCTCCCCAACCATCCAACCCGGCCACATAAAGTTGTCCATCTTTGGGGTGAAAATCTCCTCGCATTACACCAGCGAGAAAGTTTCCCTGTAGAGGTACAATTCCACCCTGTGGTCGTGAACTGGTCGCATCCCTAAGGATAAGATAATGAGTGCCCGACCCGTAACTCAATCCAACATGAGAGCCCTTGAAGGGACCCCACTTGTCACTGGTTATCTGTTTCATTCCCCCCGTCGAATTATCAATTCCGCGTGGGACATAGCAGAGGGGAGGGGAGATGCCTTTTCCTCCCAGTCCATACTCTTCGCCCTCTTTAACCTCAATGATTGCGGAGGTCGGTGTCCAAGTTCCCTCCTGCGGTCCAGCCCAAAAGTACTCATCCGATCCACCAACTGCCATACAGTTACGAACCCCGGTTGCTATCTTTTTGGTTACCTGGTCCGGACCGGTCCGAAATATACTTGTCCATTGAATAAAGTGGAATGATTTATCTTTTGTTCGGTGCAGTCCAAAGGTATGCGTGTGGCTACGGTCAAACCCTCCAAAATCGTTGGCGTATTTTTCGTAATAATCAATTTCTTCATCTCCATTCGTATCATGCAGGATAGAAATTTGGCAGCGGTCGAGAACGAAGATTCCGTCCTCATCAATATGAATTCCGACAGGTTGGTTAAACCCAGTGGCATACCGTTGCCAGGTCACCTGTCTTAAATCGTCTGTTATTCCTTTGACCAACCAAATATCCCCGGGGAGAGTTGCAACCAACGCATTCCCATTGGGAAGGAAAGCCATACTGGTTAACTGCATTACAGTTTTGTATGGGTTTTCGTAAGGAACACTCAAGGTATCCACCACATAATGAGAACTGTTTAGTTTGCCCAGTTTACCGGGAACTTTCAGAACTTCCTTCCAGCGTTTTTCTTTTTTTCGTTCCGCATTTAGGTGGGCAAGTACAGCTTTTTCATCGTCTGGTTTTTGTTCCTTGGATATCCGCACAATTAAATATGCGTTTGCAGTTGCTTTATTAATAACGATTTCACCCTTCTCCCATCCGGCTTTCTGAATACCTTTGGATTCGATGATTTTAACCTGTAAGGCAGCATCTAATACTCGGCAGGGGATAGATGTTTTTTCGGCTGAGTTATGCAGATCAATTCTTCGGTAAAAAGCATTCTTTCCTGCCCACGGTTCATCCATTATTTTTGTATTTCCAATTTTATATTCAAATACCACCCGTTTGCCAAACCGGTGTAATCCAAGATATTCCCCCCCTTTGGGCATTTCAGCTTTGGGCATTGTAAACCAGGTCTTTCCATCTATGTTTGCACCCCTTGATGAACCCCAACGAAAGGGTTGAAACTTTACCCATCCATCTTGCCAGACTGCTCGGTAAGAAAGAGATTGAGGATCAAAGCATGCGGACAATTTGTGTCCGTTTCCCAGTTTTACACAGATTCCTTTTTCCACATTCAAGCCCTTTGCCTTGACCACATGTGCAAAGTGTTCACCAGTATCTCCTTGGTTCCAACGATCGTCATTGTGATTGTTTTGATTATGTTTACCCCAGTGCCCATGCAAACCGGCATCAAGTCCAGGGAAAGAGGGGATGATCTCAGGAATTTTATCAGGATTGGCCATGTAGTAATCCGCCTGTCTTTGATAGAAATCATAAACCCGGGCTTCATTTACTTTTAGGTCGGTGTATTCGTGGTTCTCTCGACCGGTTGCCGGCTCAACATAGGGATGAATGCCAGGCTTTGCTATGTTAAGATCAGCAGCATAAATGGCTGATGTATTCAATAAAAAGAGAAGAATGAAAATTGAGAATCCGCAGATGGCTTTATTCATTTAATAATACTTTTTTGGGTTATTGATAATTCTATTTTCTATCCCATGAATTTGCTGCCCTTTGTTCGTACAGGGGGCGACCATCCGATTTTGGAAAAGATTTTACGATTTTTTTGAATTTGGCAAAGGCTCTTCTGTGATCCCTTTGTTTGCTTTCGAGAAGGTTTTTTTCTTCCGCTGGATCTTTCTTTAAATCGTGTAACCGTGTAATCTTTTTCTGTTGGTCGACCCATACCTTGTATTGCTTGTCTCGGATCACACGTGGGCCAAAAGTTTGGCCAGGCAGGATTCCCTGCTTATCCAATTTTGCCTTCCCGTAGCTAAGGGCCATGATCCAGTCCCGTTCAGAATCCTTCTCTTCCTCAAGGATTAGTGGAGCGATTGACTTTCCGTCGACAATCAGATCTTTGGGGAGTTTTCCACCTCCCAATTCGACAAAAGTGGGTAACATGTTCGATAAATCAGTGAGTGCATTTGTTTCGACTCCGGCAGGCACTGTGCCCGGACAGTTGACAATGAAAGGCCCGCAAACTCCAGCTTCATTTTGGGTTCCTTTTCCGCCTTTTACTTTTTGTCCATTTAGCGAACCATTGATGAGTACATCTGTTCCGTTGTCGCTTGCAAAAAAGATGATGGTTCGTTCCCGGATTCCAAGTTCGTTCAATTCATCCACTAATTGCCCGACCATTTTGTCCACATACCTGACCATTGCCTTGTGCCTACCGAGAGCCCCTTTTGCACTAGGCTCATCTGGCGTGGGAACGAACGGCCTGTGCAATAGAGGCATTGGGTAGTATAGGCACATCGGTTCATCTTGATGAGCCCTCATAAATTTAATCAGGCGTTCTGTGTAAATATCGGGTCCAAATTTGCCGGCATAGGTACGGCTACCATCTTCTGGAGTATTAATATAGGGATCTTTGTATCTTTTGTCACTTGGCGGATTACCCGTCTCGAAACCGGTCCACAAAGCCCAGTCATCAAACCCGTGTTTTTTTAATGCATTCGGTTCCACTCGGAAGTCATTAATCTGCCATTTTCCTGCAATTACAGTTGCATATCCGAGTTCTTTCATCAGTCGGGCAAAGGTGGTGTTTTCCTTCTTTTTCCAGTCAAAATAACCAACCCCCCAACGCGGAACATCCCAATGGCTTACCCAACCGGTACGGAATGGATACTTTCCGGTAAGTAATGTGGTACGGGAGGGCGAGCATGAGCCCATCGAATATGCGTTGTGAAATTTCATTCCTCCCTTTGCCAAAGAATCTATATTTGGTGTTTTGATATCGTCCGCCCCGTAGCAACTGACCCAGTCCTTGCCCAGGTCATCAATCATGATAAATAGAATATTCGGCTTTTGGATTTTCGATGATTTTTGACTCGGAATCGAGGAGCGAATATCCGATTTTACCCCATATAATTCAGCTTTGAATGTTAAATTGAGCAGGAGGAAAACAATAATGTAAATGGGAGGATTTTTCATTCTACTGACTTTGAACGAGCATATTATTTTCGCAAGTTGAATGATGGTAATTTTTAATCTTTTCAAATGTGAGAATGCCAAAGAAATCGGAAAGAACTAATAAAGAGAATACTCTCTTGGGGATTTAAGTTTGTTTTTTGGGAGGAACTAAATGTGTGAAAGAAAATAGTATGCCTAAAATAATCATAGAAAGTAAATCGAGTGGAAAATTGAGGCTTAACTCTATAATGAAACTAGAATCAATCATACTTTTTATATGAAGAATCATTTGATCAAAAATTTCTATTCAAATACATAACGAAATTAAGTAAAAACCATTTGTGTCCGAGTCCTCAATTGAAGTTTCGGTAAGTTCTACATCTGGGTTTACAAAATTATTCAACCAAGTGAGCAGAATTTTTGTTTCAGCTAGGAAAGTGCCGATTTTGATTTAAATTATAACAATGTTATCTTGATCTTGAGCAAGTTTCTCGATTTTCCCCGGACCGAGCGCATCTGAGCTTGCAGATATAATATATTTAATAATCAGGGGTAAGAGTACGGGAAAGACCACTCCGATAGTAAAAGAAGAGAACTTTTTGCTACCAACCAGAATAGTCATGTTTTAATTTATAAAAATATCGGATGGAATCATTTGTTTTGCTTAATAATGAATTTGAGGTAGACAATTTGTAGTGCCAAATTCTGGCAATTTTAAAACTAATTTTAAACAATCTTTTACCAATTTATTTCCGTCTAGAACTATATTTATTCTTTTTTGTATGAAACTTTTCCTGAAAAAACTGATCCTCCATTTTTGTGCGCTGCTTACTATTCAATTAAGTATTTACGCCGCTGATTTTCATGCACCTGCTCCTTTTGCTAGTATTATAAACCGTTCTTTTAGCAAAAGTTGGTCTCCATCCGCGATTTCAGCTATCACAAATCGCTCACATGTGGTTATTCTTGACGCGGATTCCAAGCAATATTGCCTGTCTGTAACCAACGCACAGATGAGTGGTTTGGAAGTTGTATCCACCAACACCCTCACCGATAGTTCAGCGACTTATGGTAAAGTGTTACGGGCTATGTTTCAATTGCAGGACCTTGCTATTGAGTCCCAGGCTACTCAGTCACTTACTGGCACCTATTCTATCCGACCAGAGCTTAAAATATACTACGGCATTGATGCAAATGCGACAGCCGGCAGTTCTACCTCTACCTCTTTTTTGATTAACCGAATCAAAGGGGTTGATCTATCCGACTATTCCAACCCTGGCTACTTAGTTTTTACTTTTTCCGGCACTCCATCCTCTGCAAAGGCACAAGCAACAGCCCGTTACATATATGATTCTTCTAGTTCTTCCTTGGTTGCAGATAGTTCTTGGTCTTCCAATCACTGGTTAAAAATCGGAACGAATGGAGTGGAGCTAGTTGGATCTGAAGGGGAAGCTAGTAGCCTGTTTCTTGCTTCTGCCGATGATTTAATTGACATTTCAAATGTTGCGGGTGAGTCCTTTAATCCTGCCGATATTTCCTGGCAGACCAATTCTTTTGCTGCCTGGCCCGAAAAAGACGGTGCGGTCGATGTAAATTCCATTTCAAACAGCCAACTCAATGGACCGAACGGGCTTGCCTACAAAGATATTGACGAAAACTATCGTACTCAATTTGGATCATCAGTTGATGCGACTGCAGCGGCATCTGCGTACCTCGACCAAATTGAGGCTGCCCTTATTGATGCAGGTTTATCCCTCCGCTACCCTAAGGAATTATACCTTACCGTGCGTGAGAATATGCTGTCGCATACTTTTTCCGCTGTAGACGAAGTGAATGCAGAGCTCGGCGAGTCGACCGTTCCTTTCGTTTACTTTACCAATGCTCAGGATACCGATGGAGTGTATCATCCGTTTATGGTAGTCGGAACCCGTAACGGAACGGGTGGCCCCAATTTTCTTCTTGATGTAGCCCGTCCCCCAGGAGATGGT
>CAWUUU010000025.1:0-3376 GCA_963924995.1 uncultured Opitutales bacterium | reverse complement strand
TGAGGAGCGGGCCAAGATGTTAGTTCGGCTCGGACTGAAGCGATCCGCCTATGACTGGCGAGCTGATCATATTTCCGAATTCGAAGAGGAAATCCTACAGTACAAGAAAAACGGGATCGCATTCTTTGCCTTTTGGAATGTCCATGAAAAAGCTTTCGAGCTCTTCCAAAAGCACAAAATCCAACCCCAAATTTGGAAAATCTTACCCTCTCTCAAATCCGGGACAGAGGAGGAAAAAATTCGTTCTGCCCAAATGGCCATGACTGAACTGGCCGAACGGACGGCCAAAATGGGGTGCAAACTCGGCCTTTATAACCACGGCGGTTGGGGCGGTGAGCCAAAAAACCTCGTCGCAGTCTGCAGGGCTCTTCGGGCTGAAGGACACGACCATGTCGGAATCGTCTATAATTGGCATCATGGACACAACCGGATCAATAAATGGAAACAAGACCTAGAACTTATAAAACCCTATCTGCACTGCCTTAATCTCAATGGAATGAACGCTGGGGGCAGTCCGAAAATTCTCGCACTTGGAAAAGGCCAACATGAGGAAGATATGCTCAAGGTTTTAATCGATAGCGGATATGAGGGTCCTATCGGAATTCTCGATCATCAAAACCAGATTGATGCGGAAAAGTCGCTCCTCGCCAACCTGAACGGACTCGAATCCTTACTTGAAAAAATTCAAATATCTTCCAAGACAAAGAAGGTTCTTCCCTTTCCCAATAACCGATTACACGATTTTTATCTCAAACAGGCTCGAACCTTCATAGAACAATCCGACCGAAATTATTCAAGAATGCTCGACCCGTTTCCTGGACTGGATGGGGGCAAGTGGGGACATTGGGGTCAAAACCCGGAGAACCACAATGTGGATGATCGATTAAATGAAATTGATTTTGGGGGAATTCTCATGCAGGCAACCAACCATTCTGATGGATGGGCCAATAAAGGCGTTTCCGTTCAGGCTGGCAAGTACACTGCCCTCTTTGATCCTGAGAAACTTTGCTTTGTGGACGCTTGGGAAGGCGGTTTACCCGAGTGGGGATCACGCCGGTATGGCATTACTTCCGGAGTCAAGCCAAAGGGGAAGAATTTGCAAAGTTTTGCGGGGGGTAAATGGAAATTACCCGAAGGAGTAGAAACCCAATACCATGGATTTTACCGAACGAATGACAAAATTGTTTTTCATTATCAAATCGAAAAGGCCGAAATCTACGACTGGGTAGCGGTCAACGATAACCTTACGTACCACAGGCATGTCCGGGGCAAACTTCCAAAGGATACCCGCTTTGAGAATCCTGTCTCTCCTACCAATGCATCCGTAAACCTTGAAAAGCTTCTCAAATCAGGCCAAGCACTTTGGGCAGATAAAAAAGTGGTGACTCGGGGTCGGCTCGGAAAAGCACTCCCCGATTCGCCCTATGTGATTGATACCCTTACCCTTCCCTACCGTGATTTAAACCCCTTCAAAACGCCCATGCGAATCGGGGGGGTCGGCATTTTTCCGGACGGCCGAATCGCCGTGTGTACCCTCATGGGAGATGTCTGGATTGTGGAGGGAGTAGATCAGCAATTGAAAAAACTAACCTGGACGCGCTTCGCATCCGGGCTCAATCAACCCCTTGGACTCGTCGTGCAGAACGGGCTCATTCATGTGATCGGAAGAGATCAATTAACCTGCCTCCACGATCGTAATAATGATGGCGAAGCGGATTTTTATGAATGCCTGACCAATGAGTTCCCCACGACCAGGGGAAATAGTTTCGCCCTCACTCTCCAACAGGATAACCGGGGAAGATTTTACTGGTTCACCCGCTCCGAACAATTTGGTATGACCCGATTTACTCGAGGCTCAAAACCCGAATCCATCGCCACCGGCCTTAGAGGTTCAAACGGCACCGGAGTATCCCCGGACGGATCCATCGTATTGGCAATGCCTCAGGAAGGCTCCTGGCAACCTGCCTCTGCAATCTTCGAGGTGGGCGACGGAAGTTACCACGGGCACTTCGGCCCCAAGTCCGAGTATGGGAAGCACGGCTATCAAATGCCTCTCTGTTTTCTTCCCCGGGGAATCGACAATTCTTCAGGCGATGTTATCTTCGTACCCAAGGACGAAAGATTTGGCCCACTCGCCGGAAAAATGATTGGCACTTCCTTCGGATACTGTGAACACTACCTCGTCCTTCGGGAAGTATTGGATGGAAAAAAGGTGCAGGGCGGAATTGTTCCCCTGCCTGGAGCATTTCTGTCCGGGGCTCATCGCGGTTCCTATAGTTCCAAGGATGGTCATCTTTATGTGGTGGGTACGGATGGATGGCAAAGTTACGCCCAGGAAAATGGAAGTCTCGAGCGAATTCGATGGACCGGGGGGGAGATGGTTCTGCCCGAGTCGGTTGAAACCCGACGGAATGGATTTATCATTCGTTTCAATGAATTGATTGATCCCGCATCACTGGACATCAAAAAAGCTTTTGCCTCTCAATGGAATTATTTGTTCAGCGGGGCGTACGGATCTCCCGAGTATTCCATTCGCAAGCCTGGCACTCCAGGCCACGACCCAGTTAAGATTAGATCCCTGAGTGCGCTTAAGGATGGCAAGTCAATTTTTGTGGAGATTCCACAACTCCACCCGGTCATGCAGTTTCATCTTTATATTAAACTTAAGACCCAGGACGGACGATCCTTCTCACCCGATCTGTATTATTCAATTTTTAATCAGGGCGATGAATTTTCTGATTTCCCTGGATATCAAAAAACGGCCAAGGAGTCCTGGAATGATTTTCCACACCCCGACAAAAGCCCGGTCGATCCGCGACTCCTCGCCCAGGAAGCTCAGTCAAAAATCGTGGGCGACGAGAAAAAATTGGCGTCGATCAAACAAGTGGAAATTGAGGCCATCGCCGGCCTTCAATATGCCCAGAAAACCCTCCATGTAAAAGCCGGAGCACAAGTCGCTCTCACTTTTCGAAATCTTGATCCCAGCATGCCCCATAACCTTGTCATTGTACAACCCGACCGCTTGCAGGAAATAGGAGAGGCGTCGATGAAATTGGCTGCATCTCCCCAGGGAGTTGCCCATCATTATGTACCGGAAGATAAAGGAGTGATTGCCATGTCCCCTGTTCTGCAAAGTGGAAATTCTTACCTCCTCTACTTTCAGGCTCCAAGGAAAATCGGGACTTATCCCTACCTTTGTACTTTCCCCGGTCATTGGCAGGTTATGCAGGGCAATCTAATCGTTGAATAATCAAATCAGGCTGTTTTAAATAAAAATTCATTTCCAATACTTAGGTTTTGCCTGTTAAACTCATTAACTACTAGAAATTAATATTGATGAAAAAAGCACTCGCCTTTCTTAGTCTTCTGTTAGGTG
>CAWUUU010000024.1:0-13293 GCA_963924995.1 uncultured Opitutales bacterium | reverse complement strand
TACGCAGATGGATTCTTGGGTTTTTGGTTTTGCTCTGCCTACAAATTGCCTACGGGGCATTTGTTTCGGGAATGAAGGCGGGGTACGGGTTTAATACTTTTCCAAAAATGGGGGAGGAGTGGAAGCCCGATGCCTTATTTGGCTTGGTTCCTTTTTGGAAGAATTTGGTGGAGGATAAATTTTCTGTTCAATTCATCCATCGATGGATGGGTACAGTCTTAACCTTGGGCTTGTTGGGGGTAGGGGTAAGAGCCATTCGATCCGGTTTGTTGAGTGGTATTCAATCCCGACGTATGAAGTGGGTAATGGGCCTAGTGAGTGTACAATTTCTGCTCGGGGTTACCACGATTTTACTCATCGTTGAGTACCAGGTTTCCCTACCGGTAATCCATCAATTAGTAGCCCTGTTCCTTTTTGCTGCTTTGCTCGGATTAGTTCATTCCTTAACTAAGGTTGAGCAAGCGTAGGGAAAATTACTTTCTGACAACGAGTTCCTCTGCGTTCGGGGTTACTCATTAGTTTTGGAAAGCAAAAGAATCCATGATCGAAGTTTTTTGCTGAGTCGTTCATTTCATTCCTCATTCGTACTTATACTGACATACTGAAACAATATCCCTGGGCAAAACAGTAATGAAAAACTGTTTTCCCTATCTGAATATTGTAAAAGTCCCGAGCCTATCTGATGGTTCGCCAGGCGAACCGCCGGATTACTTGATTAGTTTACGAGCGGCCAGATTGTTCAGTCGGTGAGTTACTTCGATAACTCCATCGGTTACCGTTTTATTGTAGCTTCTTCCATCAGTGGTATCGACTCCATGTCCTTTAACCGCTTTGCGTAGTGGTGCGAGGGCCGGGTCTTCGTGGTGAAAAAGTTCGACAAATACATGCTTCAATTTACCAGTCGGGGCGTAGGCCGCGAGGAGGGCACCAATCCAACCATCATCAGTAGTGAGGCAACCACGAGTAGTTTTTGCGGAGGCGTGGAAGATGCCAAGAGCATCACTTTTGGCAAGGTCCTTAATGACCGCTTCGTTTTCTGAAATAGAAAGGTCTGAGTCTCCGCAATGAGCCGCATCGATCATCACTTTAAAGAATTTCTTTTTAATCTTTTTGTTGATTCCTTTGACCACAGTGGCAGCTTTGGCGGCGTTGGTGAAATTTTGGAATTCGACTCCGCGGAGAAATTCGAGGTGCCAGGCGACGACTGAACTTTTATCGAGTGCAGATTCTTTGTAGCAGCGTGCGTGGACATTAATCACCTGCTTGACTGCGTTATCAAAGGCTTTTCCATTGAGCTTTTTCCCGGCAAGCCATTCTTCAAATGAAGTTGAGGACACATGTTTAACCTTGTACTTCTTGGCCACTGCGAGCCCGGAGTTGAGCATATCCACGACTGCATCTTCATCCTTGGGATTGATTGGATTTGCCCCCCCGACCATCATGATCAAATGGACCTGAAGTTTAAGTGCTCTTAATCCCTTAAACATATCGTCCAAATCCTTGGCCTCTGTTCCTGGGAATAGGGTGACTTGTACATTATTGAGTTTGACTGGGCTGGTACGGCAAAGCAGGCGCATGCCAGAGACGATTTTCAAATCGCCGGAGCGGGTTCTGGGTAATTTACCAGATTCATCAGGGGCGAGAGCTCCTACAAACATGAGGTGTGTAGGAACGACACCGATTTCAACTTTAGATTTATTTTTAATTTGGATGGCCATGATAAAACAGGAGTGAAGTAATGTGAGGATATATTTTGTTCTTAAAAATCTTTGAAGCTCAACCAAAATCTGAATTTTTTTTAAACCTATCGGCTTTTAAATGATGAGGAGCCTATGGAAAAAACGGTCGACTAGGAGTTAGGATTAAGAAAAAAACTATTCATTATTAGTAAATGTCCGGTCAAATTTGCGAGCTAAAGGATAATTCTGATTAAGTGAATAATCTGAATTTTAAGAAACTCAGGGCAAGGATTTTATTGAAAGTCGTTCCAGTACGTTTTATAAATGGCACATAAATTTACTAACAGCTATTTTTTCTTATATTTTCGATCAATAATCCACCTAGTTTGATTTGATGAACAGTGGCTTTATTTGGTTTTTGCGAATCTTGATTATTATCCAGTCCCTGGGTTATGCGGCAAAGCTTGCCGCTCCCTCTGCTCTAAACTCTTTTCTACTTGGTTCAATGGGTGATCCGTTTGTTACTTATCTCGATCGATCGGTACAGGTATTTATTTGGTTCGCTTGTGCGATTCTTTTTTGGGTGGGATTCTTGAAAGTTCCCCTGCGGTCATTTGTTCGTTGGCTTGACCTTTCACTCATTGGCTTGCTTGGAGTATGGTCTTTTACCGCCGCAATTTTTTCTTGGCTGGTTAATCCAGGAGATCCTTTCCATGCTACAGATCCGGCGGGTCATGCGGTACGTTATGCGGCGCCATTGGCTTTGTTTCTACTCACTTGTTGTCCTGGCAAAGGACAGGTTGGCAAGATCATTTGGATCTTGCGTTGGGGGGTGGCAGGAACATTTATCGGCCATGGACTTTGTGCACTTTGGCTGAAGCCTTCCTTCATTGATTTAGTCATTGGGACGATGGACTTGTTTATCGGAGAGGATCTTGATGCTTATAGTGCGAGGCAGGTTTTTGCTGAAGCGGCCTTACCTATTATTGCGATCCAGGACTTTATTTTGGTAGGCTTACTGCTTCTGCCCGGTAAGAGAATTAAAACAATCGCCCTGTGGATGGCCATTTGGGGAGTGGTTACTGCGTTGAGCCGAATGACTGCTTACGGTTGGGATTTTTGGCACGATTTAGCGTTAAGGATTTGCAATGGCGGGGTTCCTTTCTTTCTATGGGCATATTGGAAGGCCCAAGATTCCACAAAAATATCTTCATGAAATTAAAATTACTTGCACAGTTACTACTTTTTTTAACGCCTCTGCTTTCTTCCAAGGTTTTTTCGGAAACTCTTTGGCTTGATAAGAAATATGTTGAGAAGAGGATGGAAGCGTTGACTCCAGTCAAGGGGAACGGTCCATCCCAGTGGCGGGTGATCTGGACGAAGGAACCTTCAACCAAAGCAACGATTTCTTGGACCACGGCAAAGAAGGGTAGTAGTCATAGGGTCAGATTTGGTATACGCTCGAACAACGAATTTCAGGACGGTGCTTCATTACAGGATGCTCAGCGAAATGGTGCTTATTCTGGAGCAAATGGTGAATATTATCACCATGCCCGAATCAGTGGATTAAAACCTTCCACGACTTATCACTTTGAAATCGAGTCGGATGGTAAGAAATCCCCGGTCATGCACTTCACTACCGCTCCGAGTGATGATCGACCCTTTAAGTTTTTATTCGGGGGTGATTCCAGAACTGGTATTGAGGCAAGGGCTCAGGTTAATCTTCTAATGGCGGATTTATCGGCTAAGGATGACCTTTTGATCGGTTTTGCCCATGGGGGTGACTATATCATCAGTGGGAGAAATTGGAGTCAATGGTCCAAGTGGCTGAGCCAGCACGAGTTGACGGTGGCCAGTTCGGGCAAGGTTCTCCCGATTATTCCGACTCGTGGCAATCATGATGGGGGCCCACTTTATGATGAAATTTTTGACACTCCCGGTGGAAGTGGAAAAAATTATTTCTTCACGCAGATTTCACCACAGGTAGCCTTGGTTACTTTAAATAGTGAGATTAGTGCGGGGGGCGAACAGCGTGCTTGGTTGGCGGAAACGCTTTCCGCGTTGCGTCCGAAGGTGCGGTGGTTGTTGGCTGAGTATCATCGTCCCGCCTGGCCGGCGGTGAAAACCCCAGGTTCGGCCAAGAAATTCTGGGTTCCCTTATTTGAGAAGTTTAATCTCGACTTGGTGGTTGAGTCGGACGGTCATGTGATCAAACGAACGGTTCCCATTCGAAATGAAAAAAAGGATCCAACTGGTATTGTATATGTCGGGGAAGGCGGATTAGGAGTTCCCCAAAGGATTCCCAAGTCGGACAGGTGGTATCTTCAGTCACCCGGCATGACAGGCAACGAGCACCATGTGATGCGGGTTTTATTTGGAAAAGAAAAAATGGACTATGAGGTTATCCTGCTTAATCGTAAACAAGCGGATCATTATGAATTTACACCCCGATAAAGGATTTTTTTCAATTGATTAAAAAGTCAGTCGATGCTCCCTTTTGGGGAGTTGACGCTTTGAACTTATATTAGATTCTGGAGGAGGGGACCCGTTCAGATCTGACTAAATTGGCCACATGATAGCTTGGGTCATCCGGCAGTATCTCAACATTGACCATGCTGCCCGCTTTCTTCAAAAGGGTGTGGCAATTACTGCTTATATGCCTAAGTTTTAATGTTTTTCCAACTCCACTATATCGAGCCGATAATTTCTGGATCGCTTCTAAACCAGAATGATCCCACACTCTTGATTCCATCATGTCCACCACTACATGATCGGGGTCTTCCGCCGGATCAAAGCCTTGGCTGAAGTCGGTAATTGAACCGAAGAAAAGTGGCCCGTGTAAGAAATAAATTTTGGAACCGTCTTTCTGGATTTCTGAATTTCGATGGATATGCTGAGCGGATTTCCAGGCAAAGCTAAGGGCAGATACTATGACTCCGGTGATTACGGCAAGTGCAAGATTATGGGTAATCACCGTGATTGCTGAGACTAAGATAATGACAAAGGCATCTATTTTAGGAATCTTTCGTAGGATTCGAAGGCTCGTCCATTCGAAAGTTCCTACGACCACCATGAACATTACTCCAGTGAGTGCGGCCAAGGGAATTCGTTCAATTAAAGAACTGGCAAAAAGAATAAAGCAAAGAAGGAAAATACCGGCGGCTATACCGGACAAACGACCGCGTCCACCCGAGCGGATATTAATAATACTCTGGCCGATCATTGCACATCCGCCCATCCCTCCAAATAATCCAGTAATCACATTGGCCGCACCTTGACCAAGGCATTCGCGGGTACTGTTTCCTCGAGTCTCAGTAAGTTCATCGATGAGAGTGAGTGTCATCAAAGACTCAATCAGTCCAACTGCAGCCAGAATGAAAGCAAAGGGAGCGATAAATTGAAGGGTTTCCCAGTTGAATGGAATGGAGAAAGTGACAAGGCTGGGAAGTTCTCCGCCAATCGATGCCATATCCTTAACCACTAGAGTGTCTAGGTTTAATCCGATTACGAGGAAACTTATTGAAACAATGGCCACGAGGGAGGAAGGGATTTGCGTGGTAAGCTTGGGTAAAAAATGAATGATTCCCATGGTTAGAAAGACCAAGCCGAGCATGAGATACATGTCATTTCCAGCCAACCATTCTGAATTGGGTGTGGTCGGACTTTCAGTAAACATAGGGAATTGAGCTTCAAAAATGACAATGGCCAAGCCATTAACAAAGCCAAACATAACTGGTTGAGGGATGAGCCGTATGAAGCGACCCAATTTGAGAACCCCGCAACCAAGTTGAATGATCCCCATTAGAATGACCGTAGCAAATAAATACTGAGTACCCATATCTGGGCCCAGTCCAAGCGCTTCCCCTTTTTCATTTCCAAGAATGACCAAGGAAACCATGATGACTGCGAGTGCCCCGGTGGCTCCGGAAATCATGCCGGGCCTTCCACCTATTACCGCGGTGATCAGACAAATTATAAATGCGGCATACAATCCGATAATTGGAGTAACTCCCGCAATAATTGCAAAGGCGACCGCCTCGGGCACTAGGGCAAGGGCCACGGTTAGACCAGAAAGGAGATCATCCTTTGCTTGAACCCGATTGCCGAATTTTCGATAAATTAAATTAAACACGTTACTGTAAGTTGATTAATAGAAGTAATTGATTTCTAGGCACTGATACGGAATCAAAAACGCTTAGGATTTAACTAATACGAATTCTTCACCATTTCGACCCACCACACCGCACGCACAGATATGTGCACACTGATTTCACTATAGAGAAATTAAGTAAAAGGGACAAGGAGATCTTTATTATTGCTCAAATTTGTGACATTCGTGATTCGAGTTCAAAATAGATTTACTATTTTTCATTCGACATTCTCTCCATGTTCTCCACGTTTACCCGATATGATTTCATCCATTGTCACACATCCTGGAGGTGCCCATAAAGACGACTTTCTTGCTTGCTCCGTCCTTTTAAAAGAAAATCCGGTTTCTATTTTTCGTCGTGAACCAAGTACCGCTGATCTTGCTGATCCCAATGTGGTGGTCTTAGATGTGGGTGGAGAACATGCAACTGAACGTCGAAACTTTGATCACCATCAATTCCCTCGTGACCTGGTACCCACTTGTGCCTTATCTCTGGTACTTCAATATCTCGAACTTTATGAAGATGCCCGTGAATTCTGTCCTTGGTTGGAAGTGGCGGAGTGGTTTGATTGTCGAGGCCCGAAGGATACTGCTGAATGGTTGCAAATGGATCGAGATACATTGGGAAAATTAAATTCTCCCATTGATATTACCTTATTGAAAAATTTTGCCAGGAAAACAGAACACCATCCGGGTGAACCAATTTGGGAAGTGATGCGGATGATCGGATCCGACCTTGTTGAGTTTATCACTACTCTTAGAAATCGGATCGATCTTGTGGCACAACATGTAGAGGTCTGGGTTCTAACAAAAGGGCAAGTCGAGTTTAAGGCTTTATTCCTTCCCCGCTCTGATCTTCTTCCTGAAGATGCTTCCGGTGTGCTTGGGTATCATGTGGTGGCACTTGGACTGGAGGATGAAATTCTGGCCCTGGTTTCCCCGGATAGTCGTGGTACAGGGTATGGAATGAGAAGATTTAACGATGATCCACGTATGGATTTTACTCGAGTGGGAGATGAACAGGATGTGCATTTTGCCCATGCCCGTGGATTTATTGCCAAGACATCAAGTGATGAGGTTGCCCGGTTAAAAGCTTTACTGCTTCAATCTTATCTGGATTAAATAAGATTGTAATATGGCACCGAAGAGAGTTGTGGACTTGAGGAATATTTTTATAAAGCCCCAGTCCTTTACTTAATCATAATTAAATGGACTGATAATTCTAAGCGGGGTTGCCCTTCGTTTTCCAATGATCTTCATTTTGAACTTGGTGATATAAAGATCGAACGATTACGAGTGAGAGTAACACCAATGGAATGGCACAGCCAAAACTCATGGCGTAGCCACCATAATGAGCGATCAAGTAGCTGATTCCTGTACCGATCATCATCGCGAAAACACCGATACAATCCATACAGGTATAATCGGTACCCCCATGCTTTTTTCGACTCCAGTCCATCATTAAGGAAAAGAGTGCCACCGTGGTCATCCCTGAAATCATATGATCGATCACCACCACGGGAAAAACGAGGGACATATTGACCAACTCAGTCGAATTTAAGAACATATATCCACTGGCAGAAAGAACCTGCATGCTTCCAAAAATAAGTAATGAACGAAGACGCCCCAATCGATTGACCAAGCCACCCGCAAGCAAAGCACCTCCCAGTGCGGCAATTGGTGCAATGATACCCAGGGTTAATCCAATCTCGTCCAATTCCATCCCCCAGTCCTTAAACATGGTAGGAACAAGGGAACGAATAAATCCTTCGAGCATTCGAAAGATTGCAACCAAAGCAAGAACTTTGCTCACTTTAGGCTGCCGTAAGAAGTCGAGTAATCCGACAAAAGTTTTTGAAGATTGCTGAACCGGTTCGGAATTATTCTTCCCTTTGGGGCGGAGTAGTAAAATTGGAATCGTGGAGAGGAGAGTAATTACCGCCATGGCAATCAACAGAAAATTCCATCCAAGCGAATTCATCAGGATTAAAATGAGCCCACCACCCACCACAAAACCAAGCCAATAAGTACCCACTTGAATGGCATTCCCCCATCCACGTTCCTGGTGTGCCAAGAGTTCAACGGCGTAGCCGTCCGTCGATACATCCTGGATGGAACTGAATAGATTAATCAAAGCGACTCCCAGGACAAAAGTCGAAACGGATGCCCCGAACTGCCAATTTGCCAAGGCGACCATCGTTCCAGCAGTTAGAATTTGTAACGGGATAATCCATGACCGGTATTTCCCCTGTTTTTCCGAATGAAAACGTTCCACGAAAATGGACCAAATGAATTTTAATACCCAAGGGAGATAGAGGGCAGGGAGAAAGAGAGCAATTTCTTCAAGAGAAACTCCACTCTCTCTAAATACAACTGGTGCGGTGTGACGAAAGAAACCATTTGGGATACCCTGAGTGAAATACAGGGCACTAAGAAGAATGAACTTGGAGGGTGAATTGGATGTCATTAAATTGATCAGGCTATCATCAAACTTTTTACAAATGAAATGGAATTACTTAATTTTTTAAAATCCTAAGGCTGAATATTTTCAAAAGTTATTGAGTATGAAGTAAGTTTTTTTACCATCTTCTTTGAAATTTTAAACTATTAAAATTGGAAACTGTTCACTATTATAAATCATCAAGTTCTACCTTATGAAATGCTTAATTCTGCTAATTCCGTTCTTTTCTTTAGTGACCATGGAGGTAAGGAGTAATTCCGTTCAACCTGAGATAGCCTGGCATCGATCATATAATGGGAGCGGGGAAGAGAGTCATCCACATTATGTAATAGAAACAAAGGATTTAGGTTTTCTGATGGTGGGAGAAACAGGATTTGTCGAAGACAATTCCGCGAGGATCTTTTTGGTCAAGACTGATCAAATGGGAAAACTGATATGGAAGAAGGAATTGGGGGAAAGGGGATATAATCTAGGTAATTTCGTCTGCGAAGCAATAGACGGGAATTATCTAATTGCCGGTTCTCTTAACAAGGATGCGGCTGTGATTAAAGTTGAAGCGGGTTCTGGTAAAATAATTTGGTCAAAAAAATGGAATTTGGGAACTGAGGATGCATTCGAAGGATTAGCGGTAACCCAAGAGGGAACCATCTTAGCAACCGGATATAAAAATGGGTTAGCCGAGGGAACTTTTCTGAACTGGGGGAAGGGCATAGTATTAGAGATAGATACGGATGGGAAAGAACTCTGGAGGCGCGAATTAGCCAGTTTGACCTCTTCAGGATATCGAATCAAAGTAACTGAGGGGGGAAGTGTCTTGATGTGTCACCCTCGGGATGAGGAGACTAAGAGTCATAATCTTTTGAAATTGGATTCCAAAGGAAAAATTCTTTGGGCAAAATCCTATAATACAATTTATTGGGGTTTTGATTCTAAACCCAGCGGTGAAATTCTTCTTGCCGGTCATACCCAAAAGAGTCCCCTGAGTAAGAATTGGGATATTGAATTACTCCAGGTTGATGCAAATGGAAAAAAGGAATGGACGAAATTCTTTGGTCAGCCAAGAGGATATGAGGGAAAGTGGATCCACGACGAGGTTTGGGGAGCCCGTTCAACTCCGGATGGTGGCTGGTTAGTGGTTGCAGGAACCGGAGATGAGACAGGCCGATATGAGGGAAAGGGGCACCAGTCTGGACCCTCGGGGCAGTGGAAAATTTATTTGATTAAAACGGATGGTCAGGGGAATTTAGAATGGGAGGGAATATACGGAGATAAGGAAGCTGATTGGGCAGGGGAGGATGTCTGTATAACCCGGGATGGTGGCGCATTAATTGCCAACGACTGTGGTGCATTTGGTTTTACCAAGGTAGCCCCATTTATTAAGCAGGGAAATAGACAACCTTAGTCAGGAAGAAAACGATTCATTTTCAGTATCCTCTTGCGTAAGAAAAAGTTTTCTCGGAGATTAATTAGGTAGTAGGTAAATTAAATAAAAAATTGTAATGAAAAAACTTCTTCTCCTCAGTCTTATTTCCCCCGTTCTTGCATCCGCCGCCCCACGCTTCGAGGTTCAATTATTGAACCAAGATAATATTGAATCCTGTGCGGTGGGAGACTTGGACAAGGATGGCGATTTGGACATTGTTGCCGGGGAACATTACTTCCTCAATCCAGAATGGGAACCGATTAAGTTTAGAAGTATAGAGCCTTTTGGAAAAGACTATATGCAAGACAACGGTGATTTTTTATACGATGTCAATGGAGATGGTTTGCTTGATGTGATCGCTGGGCAATTTACATTGTCTTCGGTACTCTGGTTTGAAAATCCCGGTGAAAATGGGTTAATTACAGAGGATTCCTGGACGCAGCGTGAATTAGTTGAAACCGGTTTTAAGCATAATGAAATGATTTTTTTAAGGGACATGGATGGGGACAAAATTCCCGAGTATGTGGCCAATAGTTGGAATGCAAAAAATCCGATGCTTATCTGGAAATTCAAGGGTAAAAAAGGAAATCAGGGAATGAGCAAGCATATCGTCTCTGAATCAGGTAACGGGCACGGTCAGGGATTTGGCGATATTAATGGGGATGGTCATGAGGATATCGTCTTTATGCAGGGCTGGTATGAAAGACCGGCGAAAAACGCCCTGGGGCAGTCGTGGAAATGGCACAAGGATTTTACTCTTCCCCATGCGAGTTGCCCGATTTTAGTCAAGGACTTGAATGGGGATGGTCGAAATGACATGATCTGGGGAGATGGTCATAATTATGGACTTTATTGGCACGAGCAACTTGAACCAAGAGCGGATGGGACCACTGCCTGGAAGCACCACTTAATCGATAAAAAAATCAGCCAGTTGCATGCCCTCGCCTGGGATGATTTAAATAATGATGGAAAACCCGAGATTATCACGGGTAAGCGTTACTATGCACACAGTGGGAAGGATCGGGGAGCGGAGGACGAGATTGTAATTGCGAGTTTTCAACCCGGTATGGATGAAAATGGAAAGGTTTCTTTCAAAAAAGAGGTTTTACATACTGGGCAGGCGGGTACTGGACTGTATATTCAAATCGCGGACTTGAACGAGGATGGAAATAAGGAAATCATTGTCCCCGGAAAATCGGGAACCCATATTCTTTGGAACAAGGGAACTTTAGCGAAAAAACCTAAGAAGTAGGCTTTGCCAGAAGTTTGCTTAAAATTCCCGCTTCAATTTCCCACTCATAATTTCTCTCCTTTAACTTCCGAGCAATTCGGGATGCCTGTTCATTGAGGGCTTTTCCTTTTTCTCGATCGTTGTAGGATTCTGGGTCGGCGAGTAGTAGATTGATTTCAGCTTGTTGTTCTTCAAATGCCAGAATTTCTTTCTCAATTTTCTCCACTTTTTGCTCAAGCCTTTTTCGTTCGATTGAGGCTTTCTTTTGAGCTTCGGCATTTGTTCGGCGCCTTTCTTTGGCACTAATTACCTTACCTTTGCCTGGGTTTGAGGTGAGTTCATTAGGGCGGGCATCCCGAAGTCCTTCCACTAATCCACCTTGTGCAGAAGCAGAGCCCGACTTCCATAAGTAATAATCATAATCTCCGGCAAAATTAGTTGTTTTACCGGCTTCAATTCGAATAGTCCTCTTGGCAATAGCCCGGATGAAATGTAAATCGTGGCTTACAAAAATTAAAGTACCTGTGTAATTTTTGAGGGCTTGGATAACCGCGTCGATACTGGGCATGTCCAGGTGGGTCGTGGGCTCATCGAGTAGGATCAGGTTGGGGGGAGAAAGTAAAAGCTTAACCAAGGCCAGACGACTTTTTTCCCCTCCGCTTAATACTTTAACTTTTTTAAAAACATCGTCTCCCTTAAAAAGAAAAGTACCCAGGATTCCTCTTACTTCCTGTTGGTGAACCTGAGCTTTGACTTTCTGCATCGCCTCGTCCAGGACGGAGTTTTCCAAATTAAGTAAATCGACCCGTTGTTGTGAAAAATAGCCCACGCTTACTTGATGTCCGAGTTCTCGTTCTCCGGATTCAATAGGAACTAAATCGGCGAGGATTTTGAGCAGGGTTGATTTTCCTGCTCCATTGGGACCTACGAGGACAATTCGTTCCGCCTTTTCCACTTCAAGGTTTAAATTTTCATAAATGAGATGGTCCCCGTACGCTTGTCGTACTCCATTCAGAGTGACCACTCGATGTCCGCTTCGTTCGGGTTGAGGGAAGCGGAAGGATAGAGTTTCTGCATCACTCTCAGGTGCAGGAAGCCGTTCGATCTTATCCAATAGTTTGATACGAGCCTGCGCCTGTGCGGCTTTGGAGGCTTTAGCACGAAACCGACGGATGAAATCCTCATGGTGAGCAATTTCTCGTTGCTGGTTCCGATACGCCGCTAAATACTGGGCTTTTCGTTCTGCTCTTTGAGTAAGAAAGCGATCGTAATTTCCCTGATAACGATGGAGTTTCCCGTGGCCAATTTCTAAGATCCCATCGCAGATTCCGTTGAGGAATGCACGATCGTGTGAGATTGTGAGAATGGCACCGGGGTATCTTTTTAACTGGTTTTGAAACCAGCCCAATGTTTCAAGATCAAGGTGGTTGGTCGGTTCATCCAACATTAATAGATCGGGTTCCATTACCAGAAGACGGGCAAGGTGTGCCCGCATGATCCATCCGCCACTCAGGGTCTTGGCTGTTTTTTCATAATCATTTTCCTGAAAGGCAAGGCCGGCAAGAATCTTTTTGGCCCGGGCTTCTAGGGTGAAGCCCTCATGTTCGGCAAACTCCTCGAGCGCATGGATACGAATCGGATCCTCGGGGTCTGGATGGAGTCGTAAGTTTTTTTGTATTTGTGCCAGTTCAGGCGAGATCGAGGTGGCCAGTTCAAGAACAGTTTCATCACCGGTGGGTGCACTTTCCTGGGCAAGAAATCCAATTTTTTTACCTTTTTCAATTTCAACTTTTCCCTGGTCTGAATCCTGGTCACCAAGAATAATCGAGAAGAGCGTGGTTTTACCTGCTCCATTGGGACCGACTAAGCCAAGTTTTTCACCCCGAACAAAACGAAGAGAGACCTCGGAAAATAAAGTTTTGGGGCCATAGGCTTTGCTAATATTGGAAAGGATAATCATGGATGGGAAACACAAGTTCAGTAAACTTAGGACATTGGCAAAGGAATAAATTGAAATTTTATAAAAAAATCAATATTTATGATTGATTTGTTAGCTTGTATTTGAGTATTGGGAGTTATGATCATCAAAACAAATCGTCGTAATTTTATTAGGAATACGGGCAAAATTGCCTTTATTGGTTCCACTATTCCTCACTTTACGCACGCAAAGCATCACCACGATCCTCGATTCACTCTTGGACTTTCTCAGTATTCTCTTCGTGCCCTGTTAAGAGACGGTTCTTTGGACGCATTAGATTTTCCTCAATTTACAGTTGATCAGTTTGGCATTCGTGCAATTGATCTTTGGGAAGGCGGTCTACCCAAGGACAAATTAGATGATTCCAAGTA
>CAWUUU010000023.1:0-9088 GCA_963924995.1 uncultured Opitutales bacterium | reverse complement strand
CGCTTTAAACGATTGAGCTACAGACTGTGTTTCATCAAATAAGTAAGGGAACTCAAAGTCTAAATGTTTCGCTTCGAACCCCATTTTCTCTGGCGAATCTGCTGGGTACTTCACTGAATCATTTGCTGATATTGCATAAATTTTTAATCCTTTTTTGCTCCATTTATTAAACAGGGAAGGGAAGTGGTGCTTTAGGAGAATTACAAAGGGGCAATGGTTACAAATAAAGGCAAATAAAAAGCCTTTACCTTTTGTTTCTGACGAAAAATGAACCATTTCCTCACTGCAAGTATCTTTAAGTTGGAATGAGGGTGCTTTTGTACCCAAAGGGAGCATGTTTGAATGTGTAGCAACCATTGTTATAAGATTTAAAATATTTAAAATTAATTACGCGAAAACTTATTCTTTTTATTGAAATAAGCCTGAAGAATTTCTTTTGCAACAGGAGTTGCAGTTAAACCACCTTGAATATGATCCTGTGGCAGGATACCTTCGATTAGAACTGCAATTGCAACCTCCGGGTTTTGCACGGGTGCAAACCCTATAAACCAAGCAAGGTTTAATTGCATATTATGGTTTCGCCATTGTGCAGTTCCCGTTTTACCTGCCACATCAATTCCTTCGATTTTACATCTTTTAGCTGTTCCTTTAATTGTAGCATCGTGCATTCCTCCAATAATAGCATTCATATCTTCACTTGATAATCCAATTGGTTCCGTCGATACTTCATGAGGAAGTCCCGAGTCCGATTTTATAAGCTTCGGTTTAAATATTCTATTCTGATTTGCTAAAGCAGCAGCAAAGCATGCCATTTGGAGTGGACTCTGTCTCAGGCCACCTTGACCGATTGCAACATTAAATGTGTCTTCTAGTGCCCATTTTTCTCCAACACTTTTCTTTTTCCAATCGGGGTCAGGGACGTTGGGTGAATTTCTTAACCTTGGAAGTTGAATATCAGGAGATTGGTTCATTCCAAAAGACTTAGCTTCGGAGATCAGAAGTTTTTCACCAAGGCGCTCAGCAATTTGGAAAAAGTAGATATTGCAACTTTGGGCTTCAGCACTGCGTAAATTCATAGGTCCATGTCTTCCAGGATAACAATGACATTCCATTCCTTTGTAGATTCCATCGCAAATCAATTCTTCAATTGGCGTTACAACCTTTGCTCGCAGTGCCGCAACTGCTGTAACTAATTTGAAAGGGGAAGCGGGGCAGTATCCTGGATGCCATGCTCTAGGTAACCAAGCTTCTTTTCTCTCAATTTTATCATAAGTTAATTGTGAAATTCTAGGAGATAGTTCCTCTAAATTATAGTTTGGTTTGCTGGCTAAAGTTAAAATTTCCCCAGTTTTAACATCAAGTAAAACTGCAGCACCCGGAGGAGGAGGTGGTGGAGCAATTGTATATTTACTTGGTGAACTACTAACTCTTTCTAAAACTCCCTTAGAGAATAATATTCTTAATAAATGATCTGCATCTTTTTCTGTACCTCTAAATCCTGCAACTGTTGATGCCTCTTTACCTGATAGTGGATAGGGTGCATCTTTAAAAGCTGTAAGTAACAACTCAGGTCTTATTTCAATTTCATTTTTACTAACTAACTCTTTACGAGTTCGTTTTTCAATTGTTTTTTTCCAATCAATGTCTGGTAGAACCCTATGCGCACTAACTCTATTTGACATTTTTGTTAGAGATAGCTCAGCAACTTTTTGAATATCTAAGTCGATTGTTAGTTGTAATGATTGCCCTTTTTCTGATGCTTTCTTTTCAATCTGATCAAATCTTAAACCCATAGGATTTATTCTCCAAATATCTCCACCATCTTTTCCTCGTAAATAATCATCAA
Source organism: uncultured Opitutales bacterium (assembly GCA_963924995.1). Lineage (GTDB taxonomy): Bacteria > Verrucomicrobiota > Verrucomicrobiia > Opitutales > Seribacteraceae > Seribacter. The sequence goes on along the minus strand of CAWUUU010000023.1, from coordinate 7,242 downwards.
AAGATTTTTCTATACCTGATTTTCCTTTTTTGCCTTTAATTTCAAAAGTTGCTAAATCTTCACCTGATAATCCTTCAGCTTTTGCTTCGTAGCCGCTTCCTACATAACCTAATACATGGGAGGCCAAAGATTTGTGTGGGTAGTGTCGGACAGACCCCACCTGTATTTGTACAGGTGAAGATGGCGATAAGTTTTCAATGAGGGATGCGTATTCTGATGGGCTTAGGTTGGGAATTAACTCCATGGGGAGTACAAGTCTTCGATTCCAATGATTTTTTAAATGTTCCAGAGATAGAGACTCATTTCTATCTGAAATATGGTTAATTGAACGGAGGTATTTATTAACCACAGCATAACGAGCTTCCCAACTTAATGTAATACTATTTGTGTTGAATTTTGGAGCCAAATTATTGTCGGGGTTGGCCAACGAAAAAAATGTTTTTAGAAATTTAGTATCCGGATCATAAGATTTTAAATTCAGTGGTGAAAATGGCAAAAAAACATTTTGAGTATGACGGTAAAAGGTAGTTGTGAACAGTCCAGCTACATCGATATTCATTTTATCACCAATATTTTCTGTTTCAAGCAGTTGGTTTGAATTTCTCTCAAGTGTTGCAATTTGAGAGGTCCATTTGCCATTTTGTTCATCTTGAACAGATAATCTTTGGCTTTGCCAATAGATCTTGGTCTGTAAAAAGTTATATTCTTTTTTGACACCACTTAAGATTATTGATCTTTCTTTAACATGATTCTCTTTTAAGCAAAGATTTATTAAATTATTAACTGTTAGATTTTCAGAATTAGCCAATTGATCTCTAATTTTAAAAGCTAACTTTTTTAATAATACTTTTTTCTCCCAAATTTCAGATTTTAATCGGTCTAAATGTATTACAGCAGAAAATTGTGCTTTATTACCTATAAGTAATCGCCCCTCTGTATCTAAAACATCGCCCCTCGAACCAGGTCGAAGTATTCTTCTCTGTCCTTGCTTTCTTTCTTTATCTTCAAATTGCTCCGACTGAAATAATTGAAGTTTTGTAAGAAAAGTGAAAAGTAGTATAAATAAGACACCATAAAAAAAACGAAATATATTAAGTCGACTATTTTCAGAACGAAATTTTTCAGTTTCTTTCATACTCATTTATTGTCTTTAAATTATCATTGCATGTCATTTTTATTATTTGCATAGTAAATTCAAAATTCCAAAAACAAATCGGTATAAAAATAATAGATGTTATTAAACTTTCGTATAAAAATCTATTCATTTCCCATTTCATATTTAATTGATTTTCAAAAAGTAAAATAATAAACCATACAATACTTAGAATTATGTTTATTCCTAATTGAAAAAAAACTGGTCTCCATGGCTTATTATTAATCGTCCCTTTTAGCCACTGTTTTCCTAGGATATGTAAAAACGGAAATGCTAGTCCTAGAAATCCAAAATAAGTATTGTATATGACATCTAAAAAAAGACCTGTAATTACGCATATACCCATTCCTCTTGGAGTGTCTAAAAGTATGCATGACGAAAAAAAGAAAAGACCAGGTAAAAATAGTATTATACCCCAAGTACTTAATCTTGAGTTTATTAGAGTGAGTAGGCAAATAGTTGAAATATTAATAACTAATAAAAAAATGAATTTCTTATTTTTAGTTTTCATTTAAGTATAGGTTTAATTTGCTGTAAGAATACTAACCTCAAGTACTTTTGTTATTTTGGAATCAATAAACACTTTTCCTGTTTTAAATAAACCTTCTTTTCCTCCCTCTAATTGGTAAACTAATCCAATTGGAATGCCTTTGGGGAAGTTTCCGCCCAACGAAGAGGTTACTAGTTCTAGGGGAACCTCAGGGGATGGATTCATATCATAAGGTACATCCATTACCAAACCATGTGGTTCTCCGCCCAAATCGATGCCATTTCCTTGAAAGGTTACGGGTCTACTGTCTTTAGCAAAATGGGCTACAATTCTAAAGTTTGGGTTTGTAAGAATTTCTATTTCCGAGGATTTTGAGTCTACATTAATAAGTCTCCCAAAAATTCCCCGATCAAACAGCACTCCATTCCCAATTTTAAATCCGTCGTTTAGCCCTTTACGAATTGTCGTTTGTTGCCACCAACTACTCATTTTTCTGATTGATATTCTCGCAATAACCGAATTGAAATTTTGACTTGAATTTAAATTTATTGAAGAATTTAAATTTGATAATTTCTTTTCTAAAACCTGTATTCGTTTAATTTCTTCTAATAGTTCAACTTCTCGATATTGTTGTAATCTTAGATCGGAGTTAAGCCGTGATAATTCTCTGCCTTTTGCAATTAATGTCTTTTTGGAATCTGACAAATGCCCCCAATAATTAGTCAAGTCATCTACTCTTGATGTAAGGTTCCAAATGGGGGCTTGAAATTCGCGAAAGGTTGATTGGGTAAATATTTTAACACTAGTTGGAAGGCACCACCAACAAAACACAAAAATACCTAGGTATAAAAAAGGGTGTGATTTTCTTCTATCTGACTTGATCGTCAAACTGATTAATTACTGCGTTACCAATCGGTCAATTTGGTCTCGAGACAGTGTCCCTAAAAGATCGAGAAATTTCCCCGTGCCGTTTGCGACGCAGCAGAGCGGGTCCTCGGCTTGGATTACAGTAAGTCCTGTCGCATCACTTATAACTTGATCTAGTCCTCGAATTAAAGCTCCTCCGCCTGCCAAAACAATTCCCCTGTCGATAAGGTCAGCAGAGTGCTCGGGTTGGCATCGGTCTAGTGCATTTTTGACAAGCTCAACAATTTGAGTGACTACTTCCTTCAAGGCTTCCTCTCTAATTTCTTGTGAGGTAATATGTTTTGTGACTGGCAAACCTGCTGTTGCATCGCGACCCCTAACATCCATGCTAATTTCACCATTCACAATTGGAGCAGCTGAGCCAAGGTTGAATTTTATTTCCTCAGCTGTTCTTACACCAATTAAAAGGCCATATGCCCTTTTCATGTAGGCAATAATTGCTTCGTCAAGCTCATCTCCTCCGACTCTTATGCTTCTTTGAAATGAAACTCCAGAAATTGAAATGATTGCGACCTCGGTAGTTCCTCCACCAATGTCTACAATCATGTTGGCGTATTCCTCGTCAATCGGTAATCCTGCACCGATTGAAGCAGCCATAGGTTCGCCGAGTAAAAGTACTTCCCTCGCTCCCGCTCGAATAGCAGAATCTTTCACCGCGCGTTTTTCAACAGCAGTAATACCAGAAGGTACAGCAATTACAACTCTGGGAGGCACCAATTTGCGTTTGTCTACTTTTTCAATGAAATATCTTAGCATCGCCTCAGATATCTCGAAGTCAGCGATTACTCCATCCTTCATCGGTCGAAGTGCTTCGATAGTGCCAGGAGTACGACCAAGCATTCTTTTAGCATCTGCACCAACTGCACAAACTTTTTTACTAGTTTTATATCTTGCGACAACACTGGGTTCCCTCAGTACAATACCTCTATCTTTAACAAACACTAAAGTGTTTGCAGTTCCAAGGTCGATTCCAATGTCATTGGATAAAAAGCCGAATAAATTACCTATCATTAAATATATTTCATTATTAGTTGTCTTTCTTTTCTATCAACTGTCAAAGATAATTACCAATTAATATGTATTTAGTGAAATATATTTCATCAGGAAGGGTTATTTGTTTTGATTTCTTCAAACATGTAAATGCTTTCTTCGTGCTAAATAAATAAGAAAAATCCCCCCAAGTACTAAAAATATTGAGTAGAACTGCCCTCTTGACATGCTAGATATTAAAGGTGCATCTGGTTCCCTAAAAAACTCATTTGTAATTCTAGCAATTGAGTAAATGATAAGAAATTCTCCAGATAATTGCCCAGGGATTCGAGAGGTTATATCACATTTCCAAAACCGCCACTGAACATAAATGAAGGGCAGAATTCCTTCTAATATACCAGCATATATCTGGGAAGGATGCCTTGCAATTCCAAGAAAAAAGTCAGGGGCTTTCGGAAAAAGTACACCCCAGGATACTTCTGTTGTTTTCCCCCATAATTCTCCATTGATGAAATTTGCAATTCGTCCAAAAAATAGCCCTGGAGGGACGATACTGACAATTAAATCTCCAATCGGGTAGGGAGATTGCTTCGATTGCTTTGCATACCAGAGTGTGGCAACGCATACGCCAATAAATCCTCCGTGGCTCGCCATCCCTCCTTCCCAAACTCTTAATATTATCATGGGGTCATCTAAGAATTTAGAGCCTTGGTAAAGTAGTGCATAACCAATTCGTCCTCCCACTAGAACGCCCAAAATTTGAAATGTCATGAGGTTCATTACTTGGTCTGGATCGTATGGACTTTTTCCTCGTTTCCATGCAATTCTTAGAATGATGCCAGCAGTAATAAATCCAAGTAAATATGCAATTCCATACCATCTTATACCTCCGGGTCCCCAGTCGTCATAAGGAACAGGAAATTGCCAAAGGAAGGGACTTAGATCATGAGTCCAATATTCAGAAAGATTAAGTTTCAAAGATTAATTTTGTTTGGAAATGTTTTCTTTTGATATCCGTACTTCATGTTTTCTTTTTGCGAGTTCTCTCATATCGACTGCTAAATCATCATGCTCGAATATTTCTTGACCAAGTATGCTTTCGATTATGTCTTCCATTGCAAGAACTCCAACAACAGAACCAAATTCATCCACTACCATTGATAATTGACAATGCTCGGAAAGTAAAAGCCTAAGTGCTTTGTCCGCCGTTGCATTTTCAGGTACAAAAACTGCATCTTTTGCCAATGACTTCAGGGTGGTTTTTGCTTTTTTTTCTACAATTGCATTATGTAAGTCTCTCCTTCTAACTATTCCCGAAATAGTATCAATGTTGTCTTTATATATTGGGAGCCGTGCAAAAGGAACATTGGGATAAAGTTTAAAAACTTCTTCTACAGTTAAATTTTCTTCAAAAGAAGTGACTACCGTTCTTGGTGTCATAATATCTCGAACTTCTAACTTGTCCAAGCGGAGTGCATTTGTAACTAAGGCACTTTCTTCATTAGTGAGAGTGCCTGTTTTTGCCCCTTTTTTTGCTAGTAGGATAATTTCTTCTTCGTCGCTACCCGCTTCTTTTTCTTTAGATGGAACCACTGCCAATACGGTTGCTTTGCAAATTTTAGAAAAAGGAGTCATTATGATTCGAACAAAATAAAGAGGGTATATAAAATTACCCAAGATTTCCGTCCGAAACGAAAAAGCTAAATTTTTGGGTAGAATTTCAGCAAAAAATAAGATCCCAACTGTCATGCCACATGCAAAAAGTAGTAAGCTGTTAGATCCTCCTCCTAGTGCATTTTCAGCCAGACCTCCAACTAAGGTAGCACCAAGTGTGTTGGCAATTGTGTTTAAACTAAGTATTGCTGAACTGGTTTCTTCAATTTCCTTATGAAACTTTTCCAAAAGTTTGCCCCTTTTCGGTGATTTTAGTTTCAAGCTTTCAATTTCTGCTGAGGTCACACTTAAAATAAGTGCTTCAAGAGTTGAGCAAAGAGCAGAGATCCCAATTGTAAGGACTATGGCAATGATTAGTTCGTTAATCATTGGGTGGAAATTAGGACTGAAGGTTTAATAGTGCTTTTACGCTTTTGATTGATTTTTAGCTAAATAATGTAACCATAATCATTTTTAAGAATGCTCATTTACCTTACATTAAGGTAAAGTTTCAAGACAAATTATGACAAGAAGTAAAAAATTACATTTACATGACTTCCATATACTCAAATCAGCAAAATTAACTGAATTTGCTGGTTGGGAAATGCCGGTTTCATACGGAAGTGCTCTTGAAGAACATTTACAAACTAGGCATAAATCTTCTTTGTTTGATGTTAGCCATATGGGGGAAATAAGCGTGCTAGGTAGACAAGCTAATGATTTTCTAGATTATGTTTTAACAAATTCAGTTATGAATTTGAGTTCAGGTAAAGCAATTTACTCTCCATTTTGTGATGAAGACGGAGGCACTATAGATGACTTGATTGCCTATAAAAGAAGCGATGAGAATTATCTTCTATGTGTAAATGCATCTAATATTGACAAAGATTTTGATCATTTTTCCAAGCATGTCAGTGGTTTTGATTGCACAATTAAAAATGAATCTAAATTATTTGGACAAATTGCCTTGCAGGGACCTTTGAGTGAAAGAATCTTGTCTGAGGTAATAAAGGAGGATCTTAGTTGTGTAACCAAAATGTCTTTTATTGAGAAAGAATTTCCTATTGGAAAAGCATTAATTTCTCGAACTGGATACACAGGTGAAGATGGTTTTGAAATTTATTGTTCCTTAGACGATTTATATCAATGGGCACTTAGTTTTAATGAATTTGAGATCAAAGGTGAAGCTATGTGGGCAGGACTTGCGGCAAGAGATAGTCTAAGGTTAGAGTCCGGATTTCCTCTTTATGGACACGAGTTGTCTTCGTCAATAAACCCAGTTCAGGCAGGATTGAATTGGGCAATCAAATGGGAAAAAATAAATTTTTTGGGTAGGCGGAAATTGCGTGAAGAATTCGAGGGTGGTTTATCTGGTTGCGTTAAATTTTATGAAGTAGAAGACAGGCGAATTCCAAGAGATGGATCGATTGTTTTATTTGAGGATGAGGTAATGGGCAAAGTTTTATCTGGTGGTTTTTCTCCGACAATTAATAAACCCATCGGTAGTGCTTGGATATCATCTAAAGGGTTAATAAACCTCAAAAACAAAGGATGGAAGGCAGAGGTAAGATCGTCCAATGTAGATCTGATATTTGGTCAACCAGTATTGAAGAAGCAAAATCTACTCTAATCTTTTCCTTGAAACCCTTTTATAACTATATCAAGTCCTTCAAAATTAGTAAAACTTAGGTTTTCAACCATAATAGTCTCGATTTTACTTCTCAAGTTTAGTCGAGTCTCTTTAATATTACAATCCTGCCTTATTCGAATACTGATATTCAAGCGAATAATATTCCCTTTTCTTTTAATGGCAGTTGCGGGAGCAAAAATACCCGGTATTTCTTCACAAGTTTTTCTGACTAATTCGTGAAGGGCATGGGGAGTAATTTGCACATTTCCCTCCTCATCAGCAAAAACTGGTATCAGTTCTTTGCGTAATTTTCCAACTACTATGAGAAGAGAACAAAGAATTAATAATAAAATAATGGCATACCAATAAATTGGTTCTTCGATCGCGTCAGAAAAACTC
>CAWUUU010000022.1:0-2511 GCA_963924995.1 uncultured Opitutales bacterium | reverse complement strand
TCCTCGGCAATGCGGGCCATCACTTTTTTACCATCGTAGTTTTTAATGATGTCTCCTGGTTGTAATCCTGCTTTTGCTGCTGGAGAATCCTCGATAATTCCGGCGACTAATAGACCTTCCTCGTTTGGATCGAGTACTGGTTGACATTCCAAACCAGTCCAACAACGGGCAATAAATCCCTTTTCGGCCAACTCCTTAGAAACCGCCTGTGCCAAGTTGGATGGAATTGCTCCACCTAAACTGCCAATCCCCACCTCATTGATCCCGATAATAAATCCCTTTTCATCCACGAGAGGCCCACCGCTATTTCCAGGGAAAATGATTGCATCATGCCCCAACCAGCGCACTAATTCCCCCACATTCTCTCCATCTAGTCGAAAAGAACCCTGATTGGGTGAGATTAAAGCCACATTTGAAATGATGCCACGAGTGACGGATTGCGAAAGCCCGGCCGGGCTCCCCATGGCGAAACAAACATCCCCCATTTCCACTTGATCCGAATCTCCAAAAGGAGCCACGGTTAAAGGCTTACTCTTTTTGGACCGATCTTCCATTCGCAAGCGAAGAACTGCAAGATCAGTCATTGGATCCGCTCCCAATAAATCCGCCATCACTTCTTCCCCATCATGTAAGCGACAAGTAATGCGAGTGGCTTTACCGGCGACATGATGGTTGGTCACGACTCGACCATCCTTAGAGACAATTACCCCGCTTCCCGTTGCTCGTGATTTCATCATCCTTCCTCTCGAGCCCTGTTCGGAAACCACTTCAATCCGGACAATCGCCGGGTAAACATTTTCCACCGCCTGGGCAAGGGGTAGGGCGGAGTCTTTCGTTTGGTCCGCATGGGCCATAATTGAGAAGAGCAGAACTGTGATTGAACAAATGAGCTTCATAAGAATGTATTAATAGAGGCGTAACCGAGGCATTCTTTGGTTTGACTACAACCTCGACTTTAAACAATGATTATCTATCCTTGGGATCAGACTCAAGCAAGGAAACAAAAGGAAAAGTTACATGACCGATCGTACAACCCCCACTCATATTTTATCCGAAAGACAACGAAAGTTTCTCGGTTTTGTCGCTTGTTTTGCCGGTGCTTTGCTCCTGGGTTGTCTATTGAGTGCGGTTATTCTGATCCTTAATCGAGCCTTTGATTTATTTGGCGGGGTTATTTGGTCATTAGCGATTTCAGGCATGCTCGCCATCCTCCTCCGCCCTGTGGTTGGTTTCTTTGAAGAGAAAGTAAAACTCGGCCGTTTCCCTTCAATCCTTCTCCTGTACGCCCTCGTCATAGCAACCGCTGGATCCGCGACTTGGTTCCTGGGTGGAAAAGTTATTTTTCAAACGAAAGAATTTTTAGGCACCGCTGCCGATTGGCCCGATCAATTGGAAGAAAAAGCCAAGGAATCTCTCCCACCTGAGACTTGGGAATCAATTTCTGGACAAGTCGACGCCTTCAAAGAATATTGGAAAGAAATTCTGGGAAAGGAGGACAATTTTATCTTCGTACTACCCACTCCTGAACAGAAGATTTATAATACCCTGAGTGTTGATCAAAGAGAAACTTTCCGCACGCTTGATCCTGATGAAAGAGATGCCTTTTTTACGATTGAAGAAAAAACACAACAAATTGAATACCTAGAACGCAAAGCCACCGAGATTCATAACCGGGCAATGGAGACGATGGAAAAACAAGGTGGTGAAATTGCTGAAAAATCGGCCGCGGTGATCAAGTCCGCGTGGAGTGGACTACTCGGTTTTTTTGCTCAAATGACCTACCTCGCAGTCATTCCCATCTACCTCTTTTATTTCCTCAGTTCCAATCGTAACTTGATCGACGACTTGGAAAATGAGCTCAGTTTTCTCTCCGAATCGGTTAAGGAGGATATCGTTTTCTTAATTCGTGAATTTGTCAGCATTCTCATCTGCTTCTTTCGTGGCCAATTGCTCATTGGTGTACTCATGGGCGTTGGTTATGCGATCGGTTTTAGCCTGAGTGGGTTAAAATTTGGGATCACCCTGGGCCTTCTCTTTGGCCTTCTTAATATCGTACCCTACCTTGGTTCAATTGTGGGGATTGTCACTGCCTTACTCGTTGCCTATTTACAGCCCGGTGGAATTGCGGAGACTGGTGAATGGAATGTGCTGATTGGCTGCGGGATTTCATTCGTGGTCGTTCAGTTAATTGAAAGTTACTATCTAACTCCCAAAATCATGGGCCAACAAACTGGTCTTCATCCAGTAGTGGTTATGGTCTCGATATTCTTCTGGGGCACGGCCCTTGGTGGTATTTTGGGGATGATCTTTGGTATTCCACTCACCGCCTTTATTATTATTACCTGGCGTCTGCTTTGCCGTAAGTACTTCCATCGATCCACCTGCTAGGATTTAAAGAACTGATCAAGAACAATTCATTTTTTCATTTTGAAGGCCTAAAATAGGGCCGTCTCAATGGTTCTCGATCACCGATCAGTTAAGTCCGGAATTGTTGGTCGGGAGACGATGGAT
>CAWUUU010000021.1:0-11299 GCA_963924995.1 uncultured Opitutales bacterium | reverse complement strand
AAAAAGGTCTATTTCGATAATTTGTCTATCTATTATAACAATTAGTTTTTACCCTCTATGAAATCTCACATGATCAAGAAGTCTTACATTCATTTTATTTTATTCACTTTTGCATTTTCAAATCTTTCAGGGGCTGATTGGCCCGTTTGGGGAGGCGATGGAAGTAGAAACATGGTTTCGAATGAGAAAAATATTACATTTAATTTCTCACCTGGTGAAATGAATGATGATGAGGTTGTTAACATGAAAACAACCAAAAATCTCAAGTGGGTCGCAAAATTAGGCTCTCAGGCTTATGGAAATGTTACGATTGGAAATGGTTGTGTATTTATTGGTACAAATAACGAGTCCCCTCGTGATGATGGCAAAAAAGGGGATCGGGGAATCGTTATGTGTCTCGATGAAAAAACGGGTGAACTTAAGTGGCAACTTGTTATCCCCAAACTTGGGGCTGGAAAAGTGAGTGATTGGGAATACATCGGAATTTGTTCCTCCACGGCAATTGAAGGAGATAAAGTTTATGTAGTGACTAATCGCTGCGAAGTGGTTTGCTTAGACATTAACGGAATGGCCAATGGAAACGATGGCCCCTTCAAAGAAGAAGCATCTTACATAAAACCGAAGGGAATGAAAGACGCTCTAAATCCAAAATTAGATGCAGATATTCTTTGGATGTATGATATGAGGGATGAACTTGGAGTATTTCCGCATAATGTAACAAGTTCTTCGCCAGTTATTGTCGGGGATACAGTTTTTGTAGCGACTTCCAATGGAGTGGATTGGTCCCATACCAATATTCCAAGCCCCCTGTCTCCGAGTTGGATCGCATTAGATAAGAATTCAGGAGAACTCGTTGGAGAAGATGGTTCAGGGGCGAGTGAAAATGCACTGCATGCAGCTTGGTCTTCTTTAACCTACGGAAAAGTGAAAGGGAAAGAAATTCTAATCTGGGGTGGAACCGATGGATTTTGCTACGGATATAATAATAAAACTCAAAAAGATGGGGACGGGTATGATCTTTACCAACCAATTTGGAAGGTCGATTGTAATGAACCACATTATCGAAAAGACAAGGATGGTAAAAAAATTCCTTACGCGACACCACCTGGTCCAAGTGAATTAATTGGAACGCCAGTATTGTACAAGGAGAAGGTTTATTGTGCGATTGGACAGGACCCAGAGCATGGCGATGGGGTAGGGCGTCTATCCTGCCTCGATGCAGAGACGGGTAAAGCCCTTTGGAAATACACTGAAGTAGGCCGAACCATATCTACGGTATCCGTTGCCGATGATTTGGTATACATCGCAGAATATGCTGGTATAATCCATTGTATTGATGCAAATACGGGGAAAGTCTATTGGACTCATGATTCTTTTAGTCGTATTTGGGGTTCAACATTAATTGTCGATGGAAAGCTTATTTTAGGAAATGAGGATGGAGATTTACTCGTTATGGACCACGGAAAAACAAAACCAAAAGTAGAGACTATTAATATGGGTGCTCCAGTATATAGTTCCCCAGTGGTTGCAAATGGAGTTCTTTACATCGGTACGCAAACGCACTTATACGCAATTGGGGAATAAAGGTGAGTTCTTTATCCAAGCCAATGGGGAAAAAAGTTATCTGGCTTCTCTTTTTTCTTTTATTCCTTCTCCATCAAGATTTTTGGTGGTGGGATGATACATTCCTTGTTCTTGATTTTTTACCGATAGGGTTAGCTTACCATGCTGGATTCTCAATTGCTTGTGCGGTTTTGGGCTGGGCTGCAATCAAGTATGCATGGCCGCATGAACTTGAAGAATTTGCCGAAGAAGTTGAGGGCGAAAAGAAAGCGACCTAATGACGACACTAATCGTAATTGTATGTTATTTGTGCCTCCTTCTTGGGCTAGGTTTTTTTAGTAGTCGATTATCTCGTGGTACTAGTAAGGACTATTTTGTAGCCAGTCATAGCATCGGCCCTTTTTTGCTTTTGATGAGTGTTTTTGGAACAACGATGACAGCGTTTGCATTGGTTGGCTCGACGGGAAAATCCTTTGAGCGCGGGATTGGAACTTATGGTCTAATGGCATCGATTAGTGGCCTAGTTCATGCAGGAATATTTTTTCTGATAGGAATTCGCTTATGGGCGTTTGGGAAAAAATATGGATACATTACTCAAATACAATTTTTTCGAGCCCGATTTGAATCTGATGGGCTGGGTTATTTACTTTTCCCAATACTAGTATTGCTTGTGGTTCCTTATCTTTTGATCGGAATTATAGGTGCGGGAAAAACGATTGAACCCGTTACGGCGGGTGCATTTACAGAAATTTTCACCAATCCAACAGCGCCTCAATGGTTGGGTGGGGTACCGCCATGGTTGACTGGCTTAGTGGTTTCTTTGGTGGTCCTGAGTTATGTTTTTATGGGTGGATCAAGAGGAGCTGCTTATGCGAATACATTTCAAACCATTGTTTTTATGGTCATGGGTGTGGTCGCTTTTGTTTATATCATTAATGGATTAGGAGGCTTAGATCAGGCGGGGAAAGTGCCAGCAAGGATTACAGATAAGGGAGTGGTCGTTCAAGATTACCACTTTGATAAAAAATCAAGGGAGTTAGTAAAAAATGAAAAACCAAAACCGATTGGACGGGTCATTGATTCCCAAAACTCGAACTTAACTGATCTACATCCCCACCTATCGCGCACTCCAATCAAGGTTGAATTTAAGAAAAAAAATCCAAAAACAGGAGAGATTTCTTCATTTGAAAGGGAACTTGGAATTCCCTTTATTACCTTTGTTTCTTATTTATTTATTCCCTTAAGTGTGGGTATGTTTCCGCATCTTTTTCAACATTGGCTTACAGCAAAAAGTGCCAAGGCATTTCGTTTAACCGTGATAGCACACCCTCTTTGTATCATGGTGGTTTGGGTACCCTGCGTCCTCGTGGGAACATGGGCATCTGGAGTTCTCCCGCCAGGGATTCCTCCCCCCGCAGTTTTGTCTGCAATGCTCAATTTATTGGTCGGTGATCCGATCCTCACAGGCTTGCTGACTGCGGGAGTCTTAGCCGCGATCATGTCTTCATTAGACTCTCAATTTCTTTGCTTAGGTACTATTTTTACCAATGATATTGTGGTCCATCGAGCGGGTAAAAATAAGTACACTGATAAACAAATTATCATGATTGCCCGAATTTTCATTGTGGTGATTGTTGCCCTGACCTATGTACTCGCAATGTGGGCAAAAAATGCAAATGTGTTTGATCTTGCGGTCTGGTGCTTCAGCGGTTTTTCAGCTTTATTCCCAGTCGTTTTCGCGGCGTTGTATTGGAAACGGGCAACGAAGCAGGGTGCGGTCGCCAGTATTTTAGCAGCCCTTGTCACCTGGGTTTATTTTTTCCACTTATCTGGATATGGTGGGGAGATGGTAATAGGCCCCGGAATTATTCCAGCTGCAGTTTGTTTTGGAGCCGCGGCCCTAGCGATGATTATTGTTTCTCTTATGACAAAACCGCCATCCGAGGAAACCTTAAAAAAGTTTTTTCCTCAGGTCGAAAAATTGTAAATTCCTCAAATCCTTTTTTATTGGATACATCATGAATATAGATGACAAAATTAAACAAGCCGCAGAAGAGCTAGATGCTCATGTTGTTGAAATAATCAAGTGGCATTTTTCGCCAGATACTGGCTCCCCCTTTTGGCTTGATTGGGCCAAAGAGCAAAATTGGAACCCCTTGGAAGAAATAACCAAATTCCAAGATATCTGTGAAAAATTTCCTCATTTTCAAGATGAGTGGTTGAGGGATTTACCGAATGAAGTTTGGGTTCCACAACCCTACAAGGGAAAACCCTTCAATATTTTTGAAACCGGAGGCACTACGGGAATGCCAAAACAAAGAATTGGCTGGGAGGATTTTCGAATTGATTACACTGCATTTTCGAAAACATTGAAAGATGAACACTTTCCTCGTAACCATTATTGGATGATGGTTGGGCCGACGGGCCCTCGTCGATTACGCCTCGCGATTGAACACCTCGCAAATGAACGGGGTTGTTCGTGTTATTTTGTGGATTTAGATCCCCGTTGGGTAAAAAGATTAATTGCGAGTAAGCAATTTGATCAAGCCCGCGCTTATATGGACCATGCGGTTGATCAGGCATTAACAATTCTCAAACATCGTAAGGTAAGTGCTTTGTTTACCACTCCCAAATTACTTGAAGCCTTGGCCGAGAGAAAAGATTTAGTCAAAGCAGGAATTAAGGGTGTTTTTTGTGGCGGTACCACCATGGACAAACAATATGCACGATTCTTGGTCGAGGAAGTATGTGAGGGTGGAGAAATTGGATTTGTTCCCACTTATGGAAATACTCTGATGGGCCTTGCTCGGCATCATCCATTTGGGGCTGATAATGATTATTCAATCGCATACTATGCACCCCAACCCAGAGCTGTTCTTCGGGTGATTAACCCAGAGTCAAACGATACGGTGGAGTACGATACTTGGGGGCGGGTCGAATTAACAACTCTGACTAAGGAATTTTTTATGCCTCGTTTTTTGGAGCGCGATGAAGCATTACGGCGAAAACCCTGGACCGAGGCTCCATGGGATGGAGTCGCAGAAGTCCGTCCATTTGGTGCTATGGAAAAAAATATCGTAGAAGGAGTCTATTAATTATTATGAGTACACCACATATTCCATGCTTACGATTTGGGGAAGAGTATCGTAGTTTTAATGAATCCGAAGTGAAGGATTATCGAAATGGATCAGTCAAAGCCACTATGAGCCAGGTTAATGCAGGGGTGATCCGGAGAGATCTATTAAAAATTGAACAAGCCCGTGATGCATTGCAAAAGTTGAGCACTCGGGAATTGATTGATATCAGTGCAAAAGCGGGGGAATTATTCTTAAACGGAAATCTTCCATTAGGAAATGGAAGCGAGTTGCAAAGTGCCCAAGATTATTTGGAAACACTTTCTGCCACCAGTGGATTGCCTCATGTGATGGTGAAGAGAAACATGGATAAGATTCATTACGCCCTCACTCATATTGAATTGATTTTGAATGGATTGACCCGTGGAATTGATCCTTTGATCCTAGATCGAGGATTTGGAGAACAAGCGGGTTCTCCGGTTTGTTTTTATCCAACAACTAATGCACTCGGCTTAGTCATGCCAAGTAATTCCCCCGCCGTAAATTCGCTTTGGTTGCCTTCAATCGCACTTAAGATTCCCATTGTGATGAAACCAGGTCGGGATGAACCATGGACTCCCTTTCGTCTTATCCAAGCCTTTATTGCCGCAGGTTGCCCACGAGAAGCATTTGGTTTTTATCCGACTGATCATGAGGGTGCGGCAGATATTCTTCGTTTATGTAACCGAGCATTAATTTTTGGGGATAAAAGCACCACAGATTTATATGCGGGTAATCCCGGGGTTCAAGTACACGGGCCTGGCTTTAGTAAAGTACTTATTGGAGAAGATGAAATTGAAAACTGGCCCGACTTTATTGATGTGATGGCTTCTTCTATTTCAGATAATGGGGGAAGAAGTTGTGTCAATGCATCGGCCGTAATTGTGCCAAAATATGCCAAGGAGATTGCAGATGCACTTGGCAAAAGATTGGGATCTTTAAAACCTCTCCCTGTAGATGATCCCAATGCAGTTCTTTCTGGATTTGCAAATCCTAAAATGGGCGAGTGGATAGACGGAGCGATCGATGCAGATTTAGCCGTGAAAGGAGCATTTGATGCAACTGCCCAGTATCGCGAAGGCCCCCGTCTTATCAACACAGAGGGTGGTACTTATCTTTGTCCTACAATCGTACATTGTGAATCGATGGCTCATCCGCTTTCCAATCGGGAATTCCTTTGCCCTTATGCAAGTGTGGTGGAAGTGCCCCAAGCAGAAATGCTAGGTGCTATTGGTCCGACCTTGGTAGTTTCTGCGATTACGAAAGATCAATCATTTAAGAAAAAATTACTGGCTGCTTCGAATATTGAACGATTAAACCTTGGCCCGATTTCAACGATGAAAATTTCCTGGGATCAACCGCATGAAGGAAATATGTTTGAATTTCTTTACAAGCGCAGGTCGATCGGAATGGCTGCATAAGAGAGAGCTTTTGTTCGGGGTAATGAAAGAAGCGAATGTAAATAATTTTAGCGAGGACTCTTTTTTTACTGAGGACGAGAAGGCTACCCAGCAAATTATTTTTGGAATAGGGGCAATCAATCGGGCAGGGGAAGCGTCCAAAAAATTAGGAAGTAATGTACTGCTTGTAACTGACTCGGGTCTTTCCTCTGTCGGACACCCTCAAAAACTAAAAGCCATTTTAGAACAGTCGAATTTGAACGTCACCCTTTTCGATCAATCTACAGAGAACCCGACTGAATCAAGCGTACAAAGCTGTGTTCAAGTTGCCAAAGAAGCTCAAGTTGATTTAATCGTGGGCCTAGGAGGCGGGAGTTCTATGGATACGGCAAAAGGCTGTAATTTTATCCTGAGCAATGGAGGCAAGATGTCCGACTACTGGGGGATAGATAAAGCACATAAGCCAATGCTTCCCCTGGTTGCGATTCCTACCACCGCAGGGACTGGAAGCGAATGCCAGTCGTTTGCTCTGATTTCAGAGGATCAAACTCATAAGAAGATGGCTTGTGGGGATAAGAAAGCCCTTCCGCAAGTCACAATACTTGACCCTGAGTTAACCCTCTCCTTACCTAATTCAGTAACCGCTTGTACCGGAGTGGATGCATTGGCACATGCACTTGAATCAATCGTCACCACCAAAAGAAATCCAAGTTCTATTCGACATGCCCAACTTGCCTTTGATTTAATTCAAGAAAATTTACCTTTGGTTTTTCAAGACCCTCAGAATTTGGAAAGCAGAGGAAAAGTATTGCTTGGAGCTTCACATGCTGGTGCAGCAATTGAAAGAAGTATGCTGGGAGCGGCTCATTCCATGGCGAATCCATTAACTGCCAGTCGTGGGGTAGTACATGGAATTGCAGTGGGCATGGTATTGCCCGAAGTTATAAAATTCAATGCAGTGCAAACAGAGACTAATCATATCTACGCAGAAGTTGCGAGAAAGTCAGGACTTGCCGGACTGGGTAGTTCAGATTTCGAAGCGACTCAATCTTTGATTGATCGGGTTTCCCAAATTTTGAAATTGGCTAATATCCCATCCTCATTGGAAGAACAGGGCTTTGTGCCTACTGATATTCAAACTTTAGCCTTGGCCGCGACTGAGCAATGGACGGCTAATTTTAATCCTCGCCCTGTGGAAGAAGAAGATTTCAAAAATCTTTATTCTCAACTTTTTTCTTCGATTCCTTGCACAAGTCAACCGATTCAAGCAAATTGATTATGACCATGAAAAATCGACTTTTACTTTTATGCACTCTTGTTTTGGCCATGACTTGCCAAAGCTTTGCTGAAAGTAAGCAAGTTGGGAATGATTGGCCTCGACATCGAGGTGGTCCAGAATTGAAGGGGATTTCCCAAGCAAAAATTGGAACAACTTTAGAACTTGATTGGGAATTTAAAACGGGTGATTTTCTTAAGTCATCCGTGGTTGTATCTGGTGACCTTGCATTTATTGGAGCAGATACTGGTACTCTATTTGCGCTATCAATAAGTAAGGGAAAAGAAGTGTGGCAGTACAAAACCAGTCTTGGGATTGACGCCCCGCCTTTGGTTCATAATGAAATTGTTTATACAGGCTCAACGGATGGATTTCTATATGCATTAGATGTTAAAAGTGGAAAATTACTATGGAAGTATGAAACGGGTGGTGAGATTATGGGGGCGGCCAACGAAGCAATTCGACCGAAATCTAAAGATTCTGTTTTAGTTGTTGGAAGTTACGATAATTTTGTTCATTGCGTGGACGCACAAACAGGAAATCTAATTTGGAAATTTGAGACTCAAAATTATGTCAATGGAGTCCCGACAATTTATGAGGATAAATATGTTGTTTTTGGAGGATGCGATTCCGTGCTTTATGTGGTCGGGTTAGAAGATGGAAAATTAATTCGATCAGTAGAAGTGGAGGCTCCAATTGCCGCATCGGTTTCAGTGTCAGAGGGTATTGGTTATGTGGGAAATATGGATAGAGCGGTCATGGCATTTGATCTAGAAACGGGTGACATTGTTTGGAATTATCGACAGAAAAGCTTTCCTTATTTCTCATCGCCTGCGGTTACCAAAACTCAGGTTTTAATTGGGGGGAGAGATAAGGGACTCCATTGCATTAATCGAATTTCTGGTAAGCAAGAGTGGCGATTTTCTGCCCGAGGTCGAATTGATAGTTCGCCAGTTGTAGTCGATGATAAGGTGGTATTTGGATCAATGGATGGAAAGCTCTACATTCTTTCTTTAAAGGATGGAAAAGAGATTGCATCTTACGAAGTGGGCGAACCGATTTCCTCAACACCTGCTGTTTTAAATGAAAGAATTTTAGTAAGTTGTGAAGATGGAAATGTTTATTCATTTAAATCAAAATTAAACAAATGACAGACTCGACTTTTATTAAACCTGATTATCAGACTGAGGATGAAACCAAGGCTGGAAATTATTTCGTTTCAAATTACCCCCCTTTTTCCTTTTGGAACGATGAAGATGTCCCCTGTGTCACTAGCCTGCTTAATAGCCCCACTGATGGCACAGCTCCGTTGGGACTTTACTACCACGTGCCTTTCTGTCGAAAGCGCTGTCATTTTTGCTATTTCAAGGTGTATACAGATAAAAATTCTAACGATGTTCGACGCTACCTTTCGGCCACAATTGAAGAATTAAGAACTTACGCGGAGTCGCCTTATATTAATGGTAGAAAACCAAAATTCGTTTACTTTGGTGGTGGTACCCCCTCATATTTATCGGCCCAGCAACTTACCGAATTAACCGATCAAATGAAAGCGGTTTTGCCTTGGGATGAAGCAGAGGAGGTCACCTTTGAGTGTGAACCTGGCACTCTTTCTGAGAAGAAGCTTAGCGTAATTAAAGAATTTGGAGTGACTCGATTAAGTTTAGGGGTCGAGAATTTTAATGATCATATCTTAGGAATTAATGGACGGGCCCATCGTTCGAAAGAAGTTTTTCAAGCTTATGAATTCGCTCGAGGACTTGGTTTTGATAATATTAATATCGATCTGATCGCAGGCATGCTCGAAGAGACTGATGAGAATTGGTCTGATTGTGTGGATCAGGTGGTTAATTTATCCCCAGATTGCGTAACCATTTATCAAATGGAAGTTCCCTTCAACACGGGTATATTTAAAAGCATGAAAGAAGAGGGCAAATTAAGCGCCCCGGTTGCAGATTGGCCAACCAAGCGTCGTTGGGTAACAGAAGCTTATGCAAAATTAGAAGAAGCGGGTTATACAATCACCAGTGCATACACTGCAGTTAAGAATCCCGAATCAACCAAATTTATATATCGTGATCGTTTATGGGCGGGGGCTGATATGCTTGGGTTAGGGGTTTCTTCATTTGGCCACTTGGGTGGTATTCACTATCAAAATATAACCAACATTGATCATTATTGTGACTCAGTAGAGGCGAAAAAAGCCCCGGTTCGTCGTGCCTTGATGACGCAGGAAGAAGAACGTTTTATCAGAGAACTCATTTTACAATGGAAATTGGGCCGGGTGAACAAAAAATATTTTCTTGAGAAGTTTGGGATTTCCGTAACCGAACGATTCTCTTCCATTCTCTCGAAATGGAAGGAGAACGGCGATTTACTAGAAGAAGGAGATGACCTTATTCTTTCCCGGGATGCACTTCTACGTATAGATTCTTCACTTCATGAATTTTTCTTACCCAAACATCAAGATGCTCGGTATGTATAATTTTAAATAATGGCAAACCTATCCAATTTTTCTCCCGAACTTCTTTACCCCCTTAGTTTTATCCGTCGGGTTCGGGGTATTCCAAAATTAGTTTTTCAAGAAGTGGATGCACAGGAAATACCCGAGCCCTATTATTCTTTATTAGTACATGAGGGAGATATGACCTCACGCTTGGAAGCCTTCCATGAAGATGAAATCAAGGTGCGAAGATTAAGTTCCTCTAACGATGGGAAGGCCTATTTTCGTGAAGTTGTACTTGAAACCATGGGTACTCAAAAAGCCACAGAATACGGAGCTATTGAAATCACCCTCAAAAATTTAGAGGAAGACCTGAGGGCAGTTGTAATTGAGGCTAAACAACCACTTGGGGCGATTTTAAATGAAGCCCGTATTCCATATTCCAGTGCCCCGCGAGCCTTTTTAAAAATAGTACCAGACAATGCGATCATCGAGGCATTTGGCTCGGTGGAAGCCGATCATTTATATGGTCGAAGTAATGAAATTACCTCTTATAATGGCAATATTATTGCTCGAATTGTGGAAATCTTACCCTCTCTTGAAGAACTTTCTTAATTTGTAAAAGTGCTGAACCTGATTTGAATGTTTAACTATCATGATATCCTTAAAAAAACATTATGATGCAATTGTTGTAGGTGCGGGCCCAGCTGGTTCCTCAACAGGTGCACTGCTGGCAGAAAAAGGGCACGATGTATTGATCGTGGAAAAAGAAAAATTCCCCCGTTATCATGTGGGAGAATCTTTGATGCCATTTTGTTATTTCCCATTGGAAAGATTGGGCTTGGTGGATACGCTTATGGAGTCTGCCAATCCGAGAAAGTACTGTGTTCAATTTGTACGCCAGGATGGATTTCTCTCGCAGCCTTTTTATTTCTTTCAACACTTTGATCATCCATCTTCCACTACTTGGCAAGTCTGGCGTTCCGATTTTGATAAGATGATTCTCGATAAAGCTCGGTCAAATGGAGCCTCGGTAATGGAGGAAACAAAAGCAAAGGGTCTGATCAAAAATGGGGAGCGAGTCGAGGGGATCAAAGTAGAATCTAAAGAAATGGGATTGTTGGAGCTTCATGCCCCTATCGTGATTGATGCCTCCGGTCGCGATTGTTTTGCGGCCCATAAGGAGAATTGGATGGTACGTGATCCTGAACTCAAGAAAATTGCTTTATGGACTTATTATAAAGGGGCAAAGCGAGATCCAGGGTTGGATGAGGGTGCAACTACAGTGGCCTATCTTCCAAACAAAGGATGGTTTTGGTATATTCCCCTGAGTGGTGACATGGTCAGTGTGGGGATTGTGGCCGAGCGTGATTATCTTTTTAATGGTTCAACCAAGGATCATGCCGAGATTTTTCAAAGGGAAGTACAAAATAACCAATGGATCAAAGAACATTTAGCAGAAGCGGAACAAACGGGCGAGTATCGGATAACAGGTGAGTATTCT
>CAWUUU010000020.1:0-3930 GCA_963924995.1 uncultured Opitutales bacterium | reverse complement strand
GTACTCAAACCCGAGTCTGAACTGACGCTCAATGCAATCGTTTGCCCGACCTGTTTATCTGATAGTTGATCGAAAGTGAGAACTTGGGCACCACCGAATCGGGTCTACCGACTTTATAGATATGGGTAGAGGATAGGCTGCTTTCCAACCCCCACTTATGTGCAAGATAACCTTCGACCTTGTGCCTTACTCCGTCGCTCAAGGCTGAGTTGTAGGCAATCAGCTCGGCAATATCACCAGCGAAATCATTTCCCACCTTGGTCGCGGAAGTGGGCGCTACCGGATCGGTTCCGGTTCCTTTATTTTCTCCATTTATAAAGAGAGCATAATTTCCAGGATAGAGTTGCAAAGTCATGACCGAAGCATCATGGGAGGATAAACCTGAGTCCATCCAGGCACTTCCCTGGCGCTTAAGGCCAAATTTACCTGCAGATGTGGTGGCAAATATATTGCTCCCCAAAGGCTTGGTTTCTGCATTCTGATTGGAAGCCTGTTCGAGCACTATAAACACTGTGATCAGTTCATTACTCGATATTATATTAAAACTTTGGGCCGCAGTAAATGAGACTAAGCCCATTCCATTGACTTGATTTGCCGAATAAGTCGGACGAGCCGAGGAGGTGGCTTGCCCTGCATGGTTGGTGCTACTGGATCGGTCGTTCCACTGTACAATCGGGGTGCCATCCGCGATGGAGTCTGCAGTGGTGTCTCCGTTAATATTATTGGCATCAAGCCAAAGTTTTAACCCGGGTAAGGAATCTTGCTGTAGATTGTAGTAGCCAACAGTCACAGTCTGAGTAACCGATGGGGCAGTGTTGTAAGCCCCGTTTCCTATTTGGCTTGCAGTAATGGTTGCGGTACCTGCTGCCCGTATTTTAATGGTTTGATTAGGTGCGGTACCCTGAATCTGTGCAATTAAGCTATCTGAACTGCTGAAGGTAACTGGTAAACCTGAGCTTGCCACGGCGGTGGGAGAGAAGTCAAAGTCACCCACGGATTTGTCTGGTATCGGACTAAACGAAATCGTCTGATCAGACTTGTCAAAGGTAGCTGTAATCGTGCTGGCCGGAGCAGTCGCATATTGGGAATTTCCTGGCTGATTTGCAGTAAGGGTGACTGAACCTGCAATCAGAACCTTCAATCGGTTGAAGTCTCCATTTCCATTTCCATAGAGCTGTCCAATTAAAGTGGCATTGAGTTCTGCCCCATAGAAACGGACATCATCAACCTGACCATTAAAGTAGGATGATCCACTGGTTCCATCCCGCCCAATAATTAGATCTGCTGAACTGGCGGTATTGATAGAAGTCGATCCAGAACCGTTGGTGCGAGAGCCGTCCACATAGAGCTTGGCCTCCCCGGTGTTGCCATTGGCTGGAATAGTTGCCGCCACATGGTGCCAGGCACCATTGGCATGACTTGCAGTGGAGCTGGTAATTGTGGATCCACCTAAGTCGAGTACCACAGCTCCGGAATTATTTAGGGATAATTTAAACAGGGTTGCGGTTCCTGAGGCACCGTATTGAAGAATGGTTTTGTTTGCTGTGGATGTTTTAAACCACAAGGCCACGGTTCGGCGGTTTCCGCCAACCACCCCAGTTTCGTTGCTGCTCGAGTCTAGTTTGCTTCCTGTGAAGCCATATGTACGTACATGATCATTGGTACCGTCGAGCGTGATTGCACTGCCAAACTTACCAGCAGTGTAAGTGGGACCATTCCGCAAGGATCCAACATTGGAATTTGACGAGGAATCCTGTGCATCCCCACTGGTTTCATCCAACTTGTACCAAGCCTGTAAGCTACTTTGATTGGTCACCGCAAGCTCAGCAATCAAGGGGTCGCTTACGGAATAAAGTACGGCAAGGCCTGATCCCACACTTGCGTTCAAGTCAACGGTCTGGCCAACGCCTACACCACTGAAACTTTGTCCCCAGGAGATGGTTTGTTCAGTTAGGCTACTCTTGATTAATTGTCCGTCGATGTAGGCAAGTGAATACTTTTTGGAGGCGGCATCGCTCGGCCTTATGTAGTAGGTGCCAGCTGCATTACCCTGAGTCGCATCGGTCGTTACGATTGGACCACGAGTCAAGCTCACGATTTTATGGCTGTGGTTGCTCGGCAAAGTTCCAACTAAGCCCCATTTATGTGCGAGGTACCCTTCGATCGATTGGCGATCACTTGCACTCGCAGAGGTAAAGCAGACCACCTCAGCAAAGGTACCCATAATTGGATTAGGAGTGCCACTACGATTTGCCATCACCGTGATCTTTGCATTTTCGAGTAAGTTTCTTGAATCCGTAACTGCATTGTCAAAAACCGTACCATTGCGCCATGCAGATAGCTTACTGTTGGTGCGATCGATGGTGATGGAGTACATTTGGGTCGTACCTCTCAAGTCTGCTGAGCTCGAATTCGAAGTGGTAATCGATGTCGAGTCTTTGGCTACCTTACCAAAGAATCGATAGTTATCGTGTCCACGAAGTTCCCATGAGCCATTGACCCAACCACCGTAGGCAATCATAGAGTCAGCACTATTATCTACCGATCCTTCGGCATCCACCGAGGCAATCAATACCCAAGTTTGATTCTCGTTTTTGATATTGGAACTGGAAGCTTGAAGATAGTCAGTTCCGTCAAAACTTAAAGTATTCAATCCATTGAGGGAAGAGAGGCTGGTTTTTGGTTTGTTGTCAGCGGTAGATTGGACGACATGATTGGAATTTCCACTCTTGTCGCTCCATTGACTGACTGCACCGGACGACTCAGTGATAGTCGAACTGTCGGATGCATCCAACCAAAGTTTTAACCCCAAAGCACTTGGGTTTCGAGCGATGGCTGCAGAGGCGTCGTTATGTTTCCATCCGGATACAGTGTAGTTTAAATCCGTGGGGATGGCTGCACCCTGAGATATCGTAAGGTCCTGCCCGGTAATAGTCAGAGGAGCCCTGGCTACGGAGAAAGTATAACTGACAGGAACCGCGGCAAAAGCAGTGGAGTTTTCCGCTGCATTGGCAGTCAGAGTGACGCTGCCACCTCCTCGAATAATCGCACTAGTACCATTTATTTCCACGATTTCAATATCGTTGGAGGAGTAGGTAAGCGCGCCTGTTCCGGTTGCCGTTGCGTTCAAGGAAAGTGGGGCATCTCCGTATGCAATACCGCCAAATGTCTGGTTCCAATCAATTACACGGTTTCCTTTGCTCACACCGAAGGTTATTGCCTTACTGTCATTACCATCTGAGTTGATCGCAGTAACCGTGCTGCTGAATGCACTCAAACTCGATACGCTACCCGAGATGATTCCAGAGTTATTGATACTCAGACCACTAGCCAAGCCACTCGCTGTCCAACTGGTGGGGTTTCGGTCAGCAGGGATTTGAAGGTTTACTGCTTGCCCGGTGGTGATAACCATATCCGGCCATGATGTGTAGTTTTTATAATTGTGTACACTTGGGAGAGATGAGGTAAGTCCCCATTTGAGTGCCAAATATCCTTCGATCTTAGCGGCATCAGCATTCGATAATGCATGATCAAAAGCTATGATTTCTGCAATATCGATCGATGTACACCAATTGTTACCCTCGTTGGTTGTACCAATTCGGTAATTTGAGTGTGGACCAGTGTCTCCATCATCTACAGTTAGATTAACGAGCATGTACTGATTTACAGTTCCTAGATTAAAGGGACTATTTAGAGCAGTTCCATTCTTGAATAGAGCAGTAGGTAATTTGTTAGAGTGAAAATATTTCTGGTTATTCTCGAATAAATAATTGGAGCTTCGTCCTGCATTGTGTCCAAGAACTCCGCCATAATAATCAAAGCTGGCATTTACACTACGGAAAACATAAAATTGGTGCTTGGCGAAAAATGGAGTCCCCCCGATCGATAAAGCATCGTTGCCACCAGATCTTCTTATTTGTACTACAGCAC
>CAWUUU010000019.1:0-22710 GCA_963924995.1 uncultured Opitutales bacterium | reverse complement strand
CAGACGGATTCGCCCCAACATTTCGGATTCGAACAATCCTGCCTCTGGCAACACACCCGCTCCGGACGATCCAATGAAGGCAAGACGAAATTTGACCGTAGATTCGTCAATCCAATGCTTGAATTCAATGGCAAGGAAAAGGATTTTACCAATGGAGAATACGGGCCACAGGTCTGTACCGATTTCATTTGTGACTTTATAGACGAGAACAAGAAGAAGCCATTCCTTGTTTATTATCCGATGATTCTTACCCACTGCCCGTTTGATCCCACCCCTGACTCCACTGACTGGGATCCGAAAAGGCTCGGATCCACCTCTTATAAAGGAGATCGTAATGACCCTCAGCGTCACTTCCGCGACATGGTCGCCTTTGCCGATAAGTCGGTCGGGCAGATTGTTGCACAACTTAAAAAATCAGGTATTCGGGACAACACGCTTATCGTATTTACCGGAGATAACGGAACGGACAAGCCCATCGTGACACCCTGGAACGGTCGAAAAGTAGTGGGTGGAAAAGGTTCCATGACAGATGAGGGAACGCGAGTTCCCCTTATTGCCAACTGGCCCACAGGCATCCAAAAACCCGGCCGAGTCGTTGATGACCTAGCCGACTTTACCGACATGATGCCCACGCTTTGTGAACTCTCCAATGCAGACCTACCCAAAGGACATCCCAACGACGGGACCAGCCTGCTGCCCGTTTTTCAGAACAATTCCAAAGCCCGTAAAAAAGATTGGATCTACATCTGGTACCGGAATCAGGTAATGGTTCGAAACAAGAAGTATTCCCTCTTGGCCAACCATGATGGAACCAATGCTTCGCTTACCCGATACAAAGGGCAATTTGAGGGCGGGGAAATAGATGAAAATTCGATGGATAAAAAAGAAAAAAATCTACAGAATAAATTCATAGCCACTATAAACAGATTGGCCAAAACCCGCCTGTCCACTGCTAGTGAAGAGGGCCGCATCATGGGACTAAAAAATAAGTCCAACCGATAATCCCCCTTCCAATCCTTCTAAAGATGAAACGATCTTACCCCATTGGCCTCCTACCCTTATTTCTGCTGTGCACACATTTTATCTGGTCTGAACCAGACCGCAGTCGACCCAATTTCATTCTCATTATGGTCGACGATATGGGCTACTCCGATATCGGATGCTATGGAGGGGAAGTAAAAACGCCTAATATAGATAAACTGGCTAAGAATGGATTGCGTTTCACCCAGTTCTATAACACCGCCAAGTGTCACACCACCCGGGCTGAGCTTCTTACCGGTAACTACGCCTACTCCATTGGAGACAACAATATGGAACACGGAGCCACCTTCGGGGAGGTCCTGCGCCCCATCGGTTACCGAACCCTCATTTCTGGCAAGTGGCACCAGACTCCCCTGCCGACCACCCGTGGGTTTGACCGTTACTACGGGTTGGCCGATGGATGCAGTAACTTTTTCAACCCCGGTATTAAAGCTCGTCCAGGCGAGGGACCTCCCGGCAGAAAAGGAAAGACCCGTACACGACGCTGGGCCATCGAGGACAAGGTAATTATGGGCTATACCAGTCCCGATAAGAAGTTCTACCATACCGACGCCTTCACTAGCTACGCCATCGACCGCCTCGATGAATACAAAGGTGAGGAGAAACCCTTCGTCCTCTACCTTCCCTACACCGCTCCTCATTACCCGCTACATGCCTGGCCCGAAGATATCGCCAAGTACCGGGGTAAGTACAAGGTCGGCTGGGACAAAATTCGTAAGCAACGCTTCAAGCGAATGAAGGAGATGGGCATCATCGGATCCAATCACAAACTCACCCCCCGGGCCTCCAAGGCATGGGAAGACTTGTCCGAGGAGCAAAAGGATGCCGAGGACTTAAAGATGGCAGTCTACGCCGCCATGATCGACCGGGTCGACCAGAACCTCGGACGGCTCTTCGCCAAAGTCAAGGAATTGGGTAAATGGGAAAACACCTTAATTATGTTCCTCACCGACAATGGAGCCTGCTCCGAACAACCCAACACCACCCCCGACATTCCCCCTGGGCCCGTGGAAAGTTACCGTACGATTTCTGTAGGTTGGGCCAACGCCAGCAATACCCCCTACAAGAAATTCAAGTCCACCGACTACGAGGGAGGTATTCGTACCCCTTTCATTGCTCATTGGCCGGGCGTAATCAAGCCAGCCATGACCAATCAGGTCGGGCATCTCATCGATGTCTCCGCCACCTTTCGCGACATCACAGGGGCAAAGTATCCTAAAATCATTAATGGTAAGAAAACTAAGACTCCCGTCGGCAAATCTCTGCTACCCATTTTCAAGGGTAAAGAAAGAGAAATACACCATGAAATCTATTGGCGATTCAATCGGGCCAACGCCGTTCGCCAAGGCGACTTGAAAGTGGTCCGTGCGGGGAAGGTCTGGGAACTCTACGACCTCAAAGCCGATCCCACCGAGATGAACAACTTGGCCAAGCAAATGCCAGAGAAAACCTCCGAACTGGCAAATTTGTGGGAGGACTGGAACAAAGAGACCAAAAGTCGACCAAAATAACAAGAACTCCTCTCACCCTATCTTTCTATGTCCACAAAATCATTCATCACATTTTTCTCAATCGTATATCTTTTCTTAAGTACATTCGATCAATTATCCGCTGAAGAACAATCTAAAGTCTCTCTCATTTCCAATGCTTATCGAAAAGTGATCTTTCCCCAGGGAGACGGAGGATCGAAGTACTTCCGGATTCCAGCCCTGATCACGGCAAAAAATGGAGACCTGCTTGCAGTAATCGATGCCCGAAGGAACACCACCCGCGACCTTCAACACACTCGGAACATCGACATCGCATTCAAAAGAAGTTCCGATAATGGCAACACTTGGTCAGATATTGATTTCATTACCCATTTCCCTGATGGACAGGTAGGATCCGATGCCTCCTTGGTCGTGGATCGAAAAACTGGCCGGATTTTCTGCTTTTATAATTACCTCGATCACGACACGAAATTCAACAAGGACAGACCATCCAGAACCGCCGTTGATTATCGCTATTTTTTACAGACAAGTGATGACCATGGCAAAACATGGTCATCACCAAGGGATATTCGGGACGAAGTATTGCCCAGCCATATAACTAAGCGGGATTTCGTATTTGTGACTTCGGGCAGGGGCAGCCAGACCCGAGCGGGCACTATTATTCATACGGTTGTTCATGTAGGCAAAGCCGGTTACCTGTTCGGTAGTTCCGATATGGGCAAGACTTGGGGAGCCTTGAAAAAAACATCACCGTTCTCTCCCGCAAACGAGTCGAAATTCATCGAACTGAGCGACGGCACTTGGATGATCAATGCACGGGTTAACGGATCGGGTTATCGTTACACCCATAAGTCAACCGACCACGGAGAGACTTGGGTCACGAAAAAAGAAACCAACCTGCCTGACCCGGGATGCAACGCCGAACCACTCGTCTACACCTCGAAAAAGGATGGCTTTTCAATGGACCGTCTTTTGTTCGTTAATTCACATAGCCAAAAAGGCCGAAAGAACCTGGTTCTTTCCCTCAGTTACGATAACGGACGAACTTGGGCCCATAAAAAATGTATTGAAAAAGGACCGGCGGGCTATTCGACCCTTACTGCCTGCGAGAATGGAGACATTGGCATTTTCTTCGAAAACGGAAAGAAGATGACCTTCGTTCGGGTCACACTTAATGATTTAACCGATAGTCAGGACAAACTTTCCATACCCTATAAAATAAAATGATTAGATTCCTCTTAGCCCTACTCTTTTGCTTTACCATTTCCTGTTTGGCGGGCGATAGGCCAAATATCGTAATTCTTTATGCAGATGATATGGGCGTAGCCGATGTTTCTTACGGTGATCCCAAGGCCAAAATTCAGACCCCGCACATAGACCAACTGGCATCCCAGGGAATGACCTTTACAGACGGCCATAGCTCCTCGGGGATTTGTACACCCAGCCGTTTTGCATTACTTACTGGGCAACACCATTGGCGGAGGTTTCATGGAATTGTTGGTGCATTCGGAGGAACTGTGTTCGAACCCAACGATTTTACCATTGCCAAGATGTTCAAGAAAAAAGGCTACCGAACCGGTTGCTTCGGCAAATGGCATCTTGGGTGGGACTTCGATGCCATCCGTAAGCCAAGAGCCAAGAAGGGAGATGTGCGTCCAAAGTCTTATGACTGGACCAAGCGCTTTCCAGATGGACCGCTTGATCAAGGATTTGATTACTACTTTGGAGACGGTACCATTAACTTCCCACCCTATTGTTGGATTGAAGGTGATCGCTTCATTACCATTCCCACAAAATCGGTAATTAAATCACAACCCCTTGCCGGTAGTGGAAATTTCCGCCCGGGCCCCATGGCAAAAAGTTGGAATCCCTATGATATCCTGCCTACGATTACTCAAAAAACCGTCGAGTGGATCGCTAAGCAAAAAGCCGACCAACCCTTCTTTGCCTACCTTGCCTTCAACTCCCCCCATTACCCGATCGTACCCAATAAGGAATTTCACGGAAAATCCAAAGCCGGGTATTACGGTGACTTTGTTATCGAAACCGATGCAATGGTGGGCAAAGTTTTAAAAGCCCTTAACAAACACGGTTTTGCCGATAATACCCTCGTCATTTTCTCTGCGGATAACGGTCCTGAAACTCATGCCTTTCAGAGACTCGATGAATTCAATCAGTGGAGTTCTGGTAAATTCCGAGGGGTCAAGCGTGACATCTACGAAGGTGGTCATCGGGTTCCGCTTATTGCACGATGGCCAGGGAAAATAAAAAAAGGCACTGTCTCAGAAGAAGTGGTAAGTCAGGTCGATTTAGCTTCTACCTTTGCCCATATCGTAGGCTATCCCCTTGGAAAAAAGGAAGCGATCGACAGCTATAATTTACTACCCGTGTTTAAAGGAGAAAAATACAAAAGACCTCTCCGAACTGCCACCGTACAGAATACCTCACCCAAAAAATATGCTCTCCGACAAGGTGACTGGGTCCTAATTGATGCCCCGACCGGGTCTGCAAAGAAGGAACAAGATGCCTACCTCGACCACTTTGGACTCCAAGCGTACGGAAAGGAAAATGAGGGACTACTTTTCAACCTTAAACAGGACCCGCGCCAATCCAACAACCTATACACCGAGCACCCCGATCGGGTCCGGACGATGCGGGACCTTTTGCAAAGCTATCTTGATGGTGAGCCCTGTGCACCAAAGCAAAAGGATCCTCAGTAAACAAAGTGCTTATATGCAAACGCTGGACTAAAGATCTAAAATAATAACCATGATCATAAACTCAGCG
Source organism: uncultured Opitutales bacterium (assembly GCA_963924995.1). Classification (GTDB taxonomy): domain Bacteria; phylum Verrucomicrobiota; class Verrucomicrobiia; order Opitutales; family Seribacteraceae; genus Seribacter. The sequence goes on along the minus strand of CAWUUU010000019.1, from coordinate 17,392 downwards.
GAAAACCCATTCTGATTTGTGACTTTGCAGTGCGGTTTTTAGATGGAGATAAAGACATCAGTGGTTGGAAACCCGAACCAAACTCAATCGAAGGCGGGAATGCATATGCCCAATACATCAAAGATGCTTTCAATACAGGCTATATTATTGGTTCTTTTTGGTGTAATCCGGTCGACTCCCCAAAGGGTTTTGGTAAGTCAGGAGTCAAGCAGGGCTTCTTCGGCGAGGGACTCACCAAACGAGACGGCTTGCATGAATCAGTCAGGAAGCTGAATCGCTATATTGAAAAAAGTGTTCCTGAAATCTGAAAGTATTTCCTGGATCAGGAAACTTTTCTTCGCATGCAACGAATAATCTCGGTTAAATCCTTCCCCACCATTTTCTCAGCCTCGTCAAAAGATATCAAAATTCGTTTACGCTCTTTTCTCTCCGGAAAATCCTTTAGTAATTTTTTAATTTTCATTGGATAAACCCGAAGTTTTTTGACCTTACCAGAAGTGTCAAACTCGTTGTATTTCCATTTCATTGTGCCTTCCAATCCCGCTTCTTCAAACGCCTCCTCACGAGCCTGTTCTCGATCGCTGCAATGTTTATCAGTATTTCCTTTAGGTAGGATCCAGTCAGCACTTTTACGACCAGTCACCAAGACTAATTTCCCATTATCAGTGAAGGCAAATACCCCAACCTGATAATCATCAATCTTTTCGGCGGCCAACCTTTGACGATTATTTTTATATTTAATCATAATTTATTTCTTCGTTTTGAGAAATTTTTCCACCAATCCCTCGATAATTTTTTGAATACTCGTGTCTTTTTTGATCGAGTAAATCTTAAGCTTCTTCAAGACATTCTCGTCCAACCTTAATGAAGTATTCTTACGCTTGTTTCTTTTAGCGACTTTTTCAGACATTATCGACATGAAGACGTAATGACGTCATTATGTCAAGACAACTTGTATTCACTTAATTACAGGTAATTCCTAAAACATTTTAATATATCTTAAAAATTGTAAGATTTGTTTATTACTGAACATATACTATGCATGAACAAATCCAAAAATTGCATTTTGTGCTGTATAACAATCGTCCTTACCTTCACCTTCTCCATCAATGCGGCAGAGGAAAGTACCCGAATGCCCAACTTAATAATCCTTTTGGCGGACGATCTTGGATATGGTGAACTGGGCTGCCAGGGAAATAAGGAAATTCCCACCCCTCATATCGATGGGATTGCCAAGAGAGGGGTTCGGTTCACCCAAGGTTATGTCACTGCTCCCAACTGTAGTCCCTCAAGGGCTGGACTTTTAACCGGTAAATATGGAACACGATTCGGCCATGAATTCAACCCGACCGGGGCCAAGAACGAAGAACCCGGTTTCGGCCTCCCGCTCTCCCAGAAGACATTGGCCGACTCTCTCCAAAAAACCGGCTATGTAAACGGGTTGATTGGTAAGTGGCACTTGGGTGGCACTGCTCCGTATCATCCATTCCGCAGGGGATTTGATGAATTTTTCGGTTTTACTCACGAGGGACACTATTTCGTTCCTGAACCTTGGAAAGGAACGACTACGTGGTTGCGCCGTAGCGTTCTTCCGGGTGGGGGAAAAGGCAGACGGGCCTTCGAAAAAGTTATCTATTCAACCCACATGGTGGGGGGCAACGAACCCGACTACGACGCAAACAATCCGATTGTACGAGGGAGCCAACCCATTCAGGAAGAGGAGTATTTCACTGATGCCATCACTCGAGAGTCCATCGACTTCATAGATCGTCACGCGGACAAACCTTTCTTTTTATTTGTATCTTACAACGCGGTTCACAGCCCCCTCCAGGCAGCAGACAAGTACATGAATAAATTTAAGCACATTGAGGACATACAGAGACGAATCTTCGCGGCCATGCTGGCAAACTTGGACGATAGCGTGGGGGGGATCATGAAAAAGCTAACGGATAAGGGATTGGAAAAGGATACTTTGGTATTTTTTCTGAGCGACAACGGTGGTCCGACCAAGGAACTAACAAGCAGCAACCTTCCATTGCGGGGAGGAAAAGGTCAGATGTATGAGGGTGGAATCCGCGTACCCTTCCTTTTCCAATGGCCGGGTAAAGTTCCCGCCGGGAAAACCTATGACCGCCCGGTCATCAGTACCGATATTTTTGCCACCATCCATGCGGCCGCTGGTGCTCCCAAACCTAAAGTCAAATACATCGAGTCCAATGACCTTCTTCCCTACTTAACCGGTAAACACAAAGAAGATCCGCACGAGTGGCTTTACTGGAGGCAGAGTCATAAGACGGCATTCCGGATTGGTGATATGAAAATCGTCAGGCAATCGCCCCAAAAATGGGAAATGTACGACCTCGCCAAAGACCCTTCGGAAACCAACAACTTGAACAAAAAACAACCCGAAGAATTCAAATCACTACTGGAAGGATGGGAAAAGATAAATGGGAACATGGTGGAACCGCTTTTTAAATAATTTATCAATAAAGCTTTTCCATCTTCACTTTTCTTACCTTAAATTCCAATGCAGTCTTGGAATTTAAGTAATTTTTGCATAGTATTGAGATGAATGTTCACAAAAAAACTGATTGCACGCAGGCGCTTCATCCAAGGAATGGGTGGATCCATGCTTGCCCTACCCTTGCTCGAAGCGAATTCAGTAAATGGTTCTCTGGTTCCTCCCAAGCGTATTACTGCCACCGGAATCTTCTATGGTCTAGTTCCTGAAAACTTTCATCCACAAGAAACAGGTAAGAATTTTCAATCGCCCTTACTCCTCAAACCGCTCGAATCTCTTCGCGAACATTACACTGTTTTTTCTGGATTGGACCATAATCTAAGTGGTGGCCATAACGCCACCAAGTTCTTCCTCTCTGGAATTCCCACCAATCAATCAAAAGGGTATACTGAGGCCAATATCTCGATAGATCAGAAATCGGCCGATTTTGTGGGTGAAAAAACCAGGTATCCCTCCTTGACCCTCGGTGCCGATCGAGGAAATGAACACTCCCTCTCATGGACCAATAACGGAAACTCCATCCAGCCAATCCGTAGTTTGGAAAAACTTTACCATATGCTCTTTCGAAAGGAGAATGGAACTACCCGCAAACAAAACGAAAGAACTTTAACCGACAAGCGCTCCATCCTTGATTTGGCCAAGACTCAAGCTGACAGCTTCAAGAAAAGCTTGGGCAATGCAGACACCGAAAAACTCGATCAATATTTCACTTCCATCCGGGAGTTTGAAAAACGAATCGAACAGTCGACTCTATGGTTGGACAAGGATAAACCAAACACAAACTATGCCCTGCCTGCAGGAGTAGACTCCCTCACTCTAAAGGATCGAACACCACTCTTTTATGACCTGATGGCCCTGGCTCTCCAAACCGATTCAACCCGGGTGGTCAGCCTTGCCTTCACCAATCTCGGCAAAGAAAATGGCGGTATTCCAGGGGTTTCCCAAGGATACCACACTCTTTCTCATCACGGACAAGCCCCCGATGCCATTAATGAACTCTCGATCATTGAAACTTTTCACATGACTCAGTTTGCACGCTTCCTCGGCAAACTGAAGCAAATCATAGAACCAAACGGAAGCACTTTGCTCGATAGCACCATGGCCTTATTGGGTAGCGGTATGAGTAATGCGAATTCTCACAGCAACCGAGACCTCCCGATTCTTTTGGCGGGGGGCGGATTCAAACATGGCCAACATATGCATTTTGCCCGTGCTGGAAAACAATCCACGCCACTTTGTAATCTATATCTTTCGATGTTGCAGAATTTCGGAGTTGAAGTGGACAAATTCAACACTTCTTCCGGTACCCTAACGGGCCTCGAAAATATTAGCTGAATCGTCGCCATGGCCTGGGTTACGCGTTCGTCCATTTTTCTATCTGCAGTATTACTTCTCTTCGGGGTAAACCGCTCGATCGCAAAGTACGTTGAGTTCGATCAGTCTGTCTATCAGTTCACCAAGAATTACTGCATCAAGTGCCACGGATCTGAAAAGGAAAAAGGAGACCGTACATTTCATGAATTGTCCAAGGAAGTATCCGGTAAGCGTATGATCGACTTAGGGGACGATGAAAAGGTCAACCTCATGCACGACCTCCTCGAACAGCTCAATTTGGGCGAAATGCCGCCCAAGAAAGACGATGTAAAACAACCCAAGACAGTGGAAATCAAACAGGCGATTGATTGGCTTACACAAACGCTGCTCGACCTAGAAAATGAAAAAGAGCCGAAACAAACCGTTCTGCGAAGATTGAATCGTAGGGAATACCGAAATACCATGCGTGATCTCCTCGGTTTGGAAAACTTGCCCTTTGATTTTACCGAAAATTTTCCGACCGATGAAAACGACCATGGTTTTACCAATGTGGGCGATGCCCTCAATCTTTCCGATCAACACCTCGATGCGTACCTCGACACTGCAGATCGATACCTCCGTATGGCTTTTCGCTTTGAAGAGGAGGTCCCTTTTAAGAGCGAGGTGATCAAACCGAGAGCATGGGGCTACCCCAGCAGGCAGGAAAAAACTCCATGGATGTACCGTGTTTACAAACCCAATGAATACCTTGATTTTACTGCCGGAAAAAAACAGATATCCGATCATTTCGACCTGGGGACTTTTCCTCATGATTGGTACCGACAAACCAAGGGCATTCAAGTACCAGGCTATTACAAAATCATTTTAACCGCCGAAGCAGTACGTCGCTTGACCCATCCCTACGACCCGAGGATGATCCCTACTGACCTAAAACCACCAATGCAACTTGCCCTTTTTGTATCACGAGGTGCCAGTGGAATCGCATCTGACTCCGAAAAGTCGAGGGCTAAGATTGGTCTCTGGGATTTGGAAGACCACCAAACAAGAAAATTCGAAGCTACTGTATGGATGGATAAAAGAGATGTTCCTTTTCTCAACTGGGATAATGGTCCAGGCCCCTCAGACTACTGGATGCGTGACATCTGTAAAAAATATCATACCGATATTGAATTTCGTGGAAAAGAGGGTTCACACGCCTGGCATGTTGTGGGGAAAGACTTGGTTCCCGGACGTATTGTTTCAGACGTATGGAAAGGTCCGGCGGTTAGATTGCACGAGCTTCGAATTAATGGCCCTCTTCCTCTTACCTATCAAAGCAAGGCCCAACAAGTATTCCTCGACGGTGAACGAGACCTTTCCAAGGTGGATCTCGAACTCGCCTTTTCTCGCTTTGCCCGAAGAGCTTTTCGTCGCCCCCTTGCCAAACCAGAAATTGCTCCCTACTTGGAAATCGAAGAAAAGGCCCGACAAAAACTGGGTCGCAATCGCCAGGAAGCCTTCTTTCTTGCCCTTAAGGCCATGCTGGTCTCTCCAGATTTTCTCTACCTTAAGGAAGAAAAAAGAGACTCCGGTCAATTGGAAAATTTCGAGATTGCCAATCGTCTTTCGCATTTCATTTGGTCTTCTTTGCCAGATAATGAACTTGTACAACTGGCCAAGGCGAACCGCTTAAAGGAGCGAATGGAGATCAAACAACAAGTTGAACGCCTGCTGCAAAATCCACGAAGTAAATCCTTCGTCCAAGGATTTGCAGAATCTTGGCTACGACTTGACAAACTGGGAACTATGCCGCCGGCCTCACTCAAATTTCGGGAATATTATCGCTATGGATTAAAGGAAGCCATGCTGGAAGAAACGCATCAGTTTCTCGCCCATGCCATCCGTAAAAATGTTCCTCTTACCGATTTCATTGAGTCTGATTACGGATTTATCAATCAGGATCTCGCCCGTCACTATGGGATCGAAGGAGTCGAAGGCGGTCATTTCCGAAAAGTATCCTTCCCCAAAGATAGTATTCGGGGCGGTCTTCTTGGCCAAGCAAGCATTCTCACGCTTACCGCAAACGGAGTCGATACTTCACCAGTAATTCGTGGAATTTGGGTTCTTGAAAGCCTGCTGGGGACACCACCCTCGCCTCCTCCACCCGATATTGAACCAATTGATCCGGATGTTCGCGGAGCCCAAACCGTAAAGCAACTCCTTGAAAAACATCGATCCGTACAGGCATGTGCAGATTGCCATGCAAAAATAGATCCCCTTGGCTTTCCTCTCGAATATTTCGACCCCATCGGAGGCTACCGCCCCACTTATTACCGATCCCGCTTTTGGAAAAATTCAGCTCAGAGCACTCAATTATTTCCATCCAAGCCTATTGACGGCAGCTCAATTCTAACATCAGGAGAAAAGATTCATGGCCCACGAACTCTTAAAAGGGCCCTGCTTTCAAAGAAAAAACTACTCGTACAAAACTTGGCCGAAAAACTTCTGACCTATGGAACTGGGAGAATAGTTACTCTTAAAGATAAGAACGAAGCCCGAAAAGTCACCGAGTCAATACTCGCTGAAAAGTTCGGATTTCGTGACCTAATCATAAAAATTGCCACGAGCGAAGCATTTAGACGAAAATAAAGCTTCGGTTAAAATAAGGTTCTCAGTCGACACCAACTCCGCCTTCGATTAAGAAATTGCCCTCTCCTTAATTTATATGATCAAGATAATCCTCCTCCTCGCCAGCCTTGTCCTTTCAGTAAATGCCAAGGACACCTTCACGCCGATCAGTGATCCAGCCAATCTGCCCAAGACTGCGATTGCACTATGGAATGCCTATGACGCCAGGAAAGAACCCCTTGAGGTTAAAATCATCAAGGAATGGAAAACAAAAGAAATCACCACACGCTATATCACTTATAAAGTAGGTCGATTTAAAGGCGTTGATTCAAGAGTAGCCGCTTATTATTCATTTCCGAATTTGCCCGGCAAACATCCTGCTTTTGTCTGGACACACGGGGGTGGACAGCGTGCCGAACGCAGCCGAAGTATTCATTTTGCCTCACAGGGATTTGCTTGTATCGATGTCAACTGGTTGGGCAGATCGATGGAGCAGGATATTGAGATCAATACCGACTGGGGCAAAATAGACCCATCTCAAGGCCCCAAGTTTTACCCGAAAGCGCTACGTAATTCATGGAAACACAACCTGCAACCTGATGAGTTTACTATCGATCCAATTCCTAGTCCTCGTAATGCCAATTGGTTCTTACTCACCATGTCTGCCCGCCGGGCCATTACTTTCTTAGAGCAACAACCTGAAGTCAAAGTCGACAGTATTGGATTTACCGGATTTTCCATGGGCGGTATGATTACAGCACTGACCTCTATTGATAAACGACTCAAGGCTGTGGCCCCATTCGTCGGAGGTACCGGTTTCAAATATGTTGATTTCCCCGGTGGAATGAGCGGGAGTAGTCAAAGACATCATTTCAAAGACTTGGAAATGTACAAAAATACAATTGATCCACAAGCGTATTGGCCCAACACAACCTGCCCGGTTGCCTTCATTACCTCCTCCAACGACTTTCATTCCACATTCGAACGGATCTATCGTTCAATGGATTTGTTAAAACATGAAAATTGGCGGGTCACTTCCAACATTCACTACAATCACGGGCCGGGCCATGAACAATGGGCTCTGCTTACACTTTGGTTTAAAAAATACTTGGCTCAGGAAAAAATATCGATCCCAGCAACTCCGCCCTCGACTTTTTTGATCAATCAGGAAATGGCCAATTTCTCAGTTTCTCCCCAGTCCCTCGACCGTCTTGTGAATGTTGAGATCTATTACAGTTACGACCCCAATTCACGGACCCGTTTCTGGCATCAGGCAAAATCAAAAAAATCTGGCGACACCTGGTCCGCCAGCATTTCTGTATTCCCCAAGCTTCCTCTTTATACATTTGCACTTTGCCGATACAAAATGGATCAGGAAATGACTCTACAAAATGGTTCGACCAAAACCTACACCCTTAATTCTAAAGAGGGCATTCATGAACCAAAAGAGATTGATCTCAAAGAATTGATAAAACTTAAAAGAAGTGGACTCGTCGACAACTTCGCCAATGGCATTGCCGATTGGTCCAGCCGTAATGGAGGTAATATCAGCACCTATAAATTCCAAAGCCCCTTCATCGATCGATCAAATGACAAAGTTTTAGCCTTGAGCATCAATCCACAAGGAAGAGATCATACTCTAAGATTAAGATTTGGCAGTGGATTCCTGGGTCGTGGAAACAGCTTGGGGAATTTTAATTACCACACCAAAGTGAGTGGAAAAGGACCCCAACAAATTTTAATCGACCGAAAAGAGATAAAGGGAGATCCAGGTAAGGTCTTGGAATGGGCTAAGATTTCCACCTTCTCGGTTACGCTCGTGGACAACGAAAAAAAACAAGTCGTTAGGTTAAGCGAACCAACAAGCCGGGCGATCCTCAAGAAAATTGAATTAATCGACCGACCCTAACACATCGGTTCGAGATTTTTCTTAATGGGCTGGTATTGAAATTTACTGATTAAGAAAGCAAATGCTCATTCAAGCGATATAGGCACTTTACACCGAATATTTCTTGATCAGTCTCAAAATTAAAGCAGTCCAGCCAGTCTGGTGCGAAGCGCCCAAGCCCTCCCCTGTTTCTGCATTAAAATATTCATAAAAAAGTATTTTGGATTCCCAGCTCTCTCCCTTTTGAAAGTGTTGATATGAACCCATTGAAGGCCTGATGCCTTCATTATTCAGAGTGAAAAGTTTGATTAATCTTTGTGCGATTTCCGTAGCTGCTTCTTGTAAATTGACTCTATTTCCAGAACCTGTCGGGAATTCAACTTTAAAGGTATCACCATAGAAATAATGATATCTTTCAAGAGATTCAATAATAAGGTAATTCATCGGCATCCAGATTGGCCCCCGCCAATTTGAATTTCCACCAAACATATTGGTGTCAGATTCACCGGGAGAGTATTTCACCGAGAAAGTCTGACCGTCTAAATCCATAGAGAATGGATTTTTATGATGATATTTTGAAAGCGAACGAATTCCCCATTCAGACAAAAATTCGTCCTCAGCGAAGAGGTATTTTAAAATTCGCTCGAACCTTTCTTTTGAAGGGACTGCCAATAAACGACGAATCTCCTCGCCCCCTTCATGCAAGCAGGAAATATTCTTTGCCAAGCCAGCTCTATTTCTAAGGAACCATTCGGTTCGTTGAGAGAACTCAGGAAGATTATCCATCACTTCATTTTCAAGTACTTGCACAGAAAGTAAAGGAACGAGCCCAACCAAAGAACGGACTTTGAGGGCGGTGACTTCATTACCCACTTTTAAATGATCATAATAAAAACCATCCTCTTCATCCCAAAGACCTGTTCCGCCCATACTGTTGATTGAATCGACTATGGAAACATAATGCTCGAAGAACTTACTCGCCATGTCCGCGTACACTTTATCATGCTCCGCCAGCTCAAGAGCCATGGCGAGCATATTGGTGCAGAAAAACGCCATCCAGGCAGTTCCATCCGCTTGATAAAGAGTCCCACCTTCCGGTATGTCTTTCGAGCGATCGAACATTCCAATATTATCTAATCCAAGGAATCCACCGGAAAAAATATTTTTCCCATCTGGATCTTTTCGGTTAATCCACCAAGTAAAATTGAGCAGTAACTTTTGGAAAGCACGACCAAGAAAAGCAATATCACGCTCGCCTTTAGGCGCAGAGAGTTTGTAAACACGCCAACAGGCCCAGGCATGCACCGGTGGATTCACATCTTCAAATGCAAATTCATAGGCCGGGATTTGGCCATTGGGGTGCATGTACCACTCTCTTAAGAACAAAATGAGCTGACTCTTAGCAAACTCACCATCTATGGTGGCAAAGGGTAACATGTGAAAGGCGGAATCCCAGCAGGCATACCATGGATATTCCCATTTATCTGGCATCGATATAATATCCCGATTATGCAAGTGTTTCCAGTCGTGATTTCTTCCCTCAAGTCGACTGACGGGCGGCGTAGGAAGTCCAGGGTCTCCTTTTAACCATTCTTCAATAACATAGTGGTAAAATTGTTTTGACCAAAGGAGTCCGGCATAGGCTTGAACGATAATTTCTTTTTGATCATTATTTAAAACCTGAGGAATAATCCCTTGGTAAAAATCTCGACAATTTTTTCGCTCCTCTTTGAGAGCACTATCAAAATCATCAATCGATATTTGTTCTTTTTGATTGCTCAGCTGAAAGCGAAATATTTTTGTTTCTTCCGCTTGAAGATTGAGTGTTAAAAGATACCCAGCTTTCGTACCTTCCAAGTGGTTGATTGCCTGTTTTGAGCCCTCGATGACATAATCATGAAATCCATCTTTTACATGCGTTTGGTTGGGCCTTCCAAAAAGTTTTTCTTCATTGGTCTGATTTTCAGTCAATATCCATTCGCCTTCCTGTCTTCCCACTGAGCTAAAATAAAATTTCCCTAAGCTTTCATGGTCGGCTTCTATGGATTGTTCATCTCGAACTTTTATATTGGGTTTGATAAAATATTCTTCGCTATCAGTTCTTCCCCAATCCCAGGTATTTCGATACCAGATTTGGGGGATGAAAGTTAATTCAGCACTTTTTCCCTTATTTTGAATTGTATATTGGATGAGCGTTTCATTTTCTGTAGTCTTTACATATTCGACCGAGACTTCGAACCAGCCTTGATCTAAAACGCGGGTATCCTTTAAATCATATTCGGGTTCTTGACGGCTGCGTTGTTTATTTGTCTTGAGTAAATCAGCATAAGGAAATTCTGCATGGGGGTAGATGTAACTTGATTTGTTATAGGAATGGGTGGGGCTAGCAGTTTCATAGAAATAAAATTCTTTAACATCTTCTCCATGATTACCCTCATCGCCATTTAAACCAAAAAGCCGTTCTTTTAAAATAGGATCTTTTCCATTCCATAAGGCGAGAGAAAGGCATAGGCGGCATTGTCGATCGGACCAGCCAAAAAGGCCATCCTCTCCCCAACGATAAGTTCTACTACGAGCGTGTTCATGGGGGAAATAGTCCCAGCATGTTCCCCATTCGGAATAATCTTCTCTTACCGTCCCCCATTGCCTTTCTGATAAGTAAGGCCCCCACCGAAGCCAGTTTTTTTGTCTTGAGTAAGTAAGTTGGAGTTTTTCTTTTTCTGTCATTTTATACCCTGATTCGGATCAGGTTATACTCTTAAAAGGATCGAATGGAAGCCTTGATTCAAGATTTATTTACCAACGGCTTGCTCGATAGTTCAACGACCCGGGACCGGTCCGGCCATGGGAGGCGTCTCAAAGAACTTCCCGTTCTCGACTAGACGAGGATCGTTGGTTTCGCGCAAGTAGTTCATCAAGCGGGTGCGCAGCTTCTTCACTGTCTCGGCATAGGCGGGATCACTTACAACGTTCTTCATTTGATCGGGATCCTTTTTCATATCATAGAGTTCCTCGCGGATGCGTTTACCATAGGCATGATCGAAAAAGAACTTCACCTTGGGGTCTTTTCGATTGGAAACGATCCAGGCCTTGGTGGGCCCGGCGTCTTCGTCGGCCAAGGTAACAAAGGTTCTTTGCTCCAATTCTTGGTGAGTAGGTTCGTCTTTTCCGTCCAAACGATACGGATCGCCCAGTGGCCAACGATCGGGCCGAAAGTTGATCACAAACTGAAAATTCTTGGTGCGAATTGCCCGTTGTGGATAGGGCAAGTATCCGGGGCGAGCGGTATGAACATGGCGTTCCCGACCAGTAATGACAGCGTCCCGAGACTTATCTACTACTCCAACCTTGTCTGATTTTAAAACCTTCCACAAGCTTCGGGCAGACATACCTTTAGGCACCTCAACCTTTCCAGCATCAAGAAAAGTAGGGGCCAAGTCGGGAAGGCAGACAAAGTCATCAACCACTCGTCCACCCCTCACCCCTGGCCCGGTAATTGCCAAACTTACCCGAGTACCAAAATCATAGAGGTTACACTTTCCATGGGGAAAACCAGCAGGGCCATGATCTCCGCTCACCACAATAATTGTATTTTTATATTCTCCCATTTTCTTTAATTCCTCGATCAACACTCCCAAACTTGCATCGAAGGCGGCCACTTCTCCCAAATAATCGGCAAAGTCTTCACGGACCTGATCAACATCAGGGAGGAAAGCGGGCATTTTACTCTTTAATAAATCTGGATCGATTCCCCAGAGTTTCTTGCCCGAACCTTTGATCCATTTACGGTGCACATTGGTTGGACCGAACCAATAGGCAAAGGGTTGATCCTTTTTTCTTGAGTCGAGGAAGGATTGAAAATTGCCCCGAGCTTCACGGTAAAGCTCCTCCTTTGCATCTTTGATCGTAATTCCACGGGAAATCCGGCCGGAGACATATTGGGAGAAACCATTAAATTTCCATCCCGCCTTCGCAAAGGCATTCGCATTTCCTCCAATTCCGGCATCCCGTGGATTACCGGGAGACCAAACTTTATAAGTATAGCCAATGTGATAGCCCGAATCCTGCAGAAGAAGGGGCCATGTTGGTATACTTTGGTCCCACTCAGCACCAATAAGGATGGCTCCCCTACCCGTTTCCCAAAAATTCCTCCCGGAAAGAATGGCACTGCGGCAGGGCGTACAAGAAGGCGCATTGACCGAGGCGTTGGTGAAAAGCACTCCACTTTCTGCCAACTTGTCGAAATTAGGTGTACGGGCTACATCATTAATTCCACCCGCTCCCTCGATCTTAGCGTAGACACTGGCCTGCCTACCCCAGTCGTCCGCAAAAGCAAAGACAATATTGGGACGCTTGGCCGAAACATAGGAAAGAAAGGTCAGGCCTAAAACAAGTAAAAGATGGCATGGTGGAGTACTCATATAAAATCAATGAGTCACCTCTTAACCTAAGCGTCAAGCATGGCAACCGAACTCAACTCAATTTAACAGCTAAAGGTTTCTCTCCAAGCAAACAAACTTGAACACTTTACTCTTAAATAAATTCGTTAATTAAGTTTTCCAACATTTCCTGACGACCACTCGAAAGTGTAGGCTCACCATTGGCCAATGCGAGTTGCTCGAGTTCAGCGAAACTGGCCGTACCCGCTTCAATCTTGGCTCCAATACCCTGGTCAAAACTGGAATAACGTTCTTCCACAAATTGAGCCATCCGACCATCTTCCTGAATCGCATGAGCTATCTTCAACCCACGGGCAAATGCGTCCATTCCACCAATATGAGCATGCATCAAATCAATCGGCTCATGAGATTCACGTCTCCGTTTGGCGTCAAAATTCAACCCCCCGGTGGTAAATCCACCCATTTTCAATACCACCAACATAATCTGGGTGGTCATGTAAATATCAGTGGGAAATTGATCAGTATCCCAACCAATTAAAGTGTCTCCCGTATTGGCATCGATACTACCAAGTGCGTTCGCATTTGCCGCCACTGTCAGGTCGTGTTCCACGGTATGTCCAGCGAGGGTGGCATGATTAGTCTCGATATTCAATTTGAAGTGATCAAGTAAATTATACTCGCGAAGGAAATTCAGGCAGGCAGCAGAATCGCTGTCGTATTGGTGAGTGGAAGGTTCACGTGGTTTAGGCTCAATGTAAAATGGACCGTCAAACCCGATACTCTTTGCATGATCCACCGCCATGTGCATGAACGCGGCCAAGTGATCTAGTTCACGCTTCATATTTGTATTCAACAAGGTGGAATAACCCTCACGACCACCCCAAAATGTATATCCTAAGCCGTCCAATTCATTGGTCACCTCAATAGCTTTCTTAACTTGAGCCGCCGCATAGGCATAGACTGAAGCATCGGGAGAAGTCGCAGCTCCTTGGGCATAACGGGGGTGCGCAAATAAACAAGCGGTACCCCATAGAAGTTTCACTCCGGTCTCTGCCTGTTTTTCCTTGAGCTTGGCCACCACTTGGTCGAGTGCGGCACTGGATGCAGCAAGATCATTCAACTCGGGAGAAATATCCCGATCATGAAAACAATAGAATTCAATTCCCATCTTATCCAGGAATTCAAAAAATACATCCACCCGGGCGATCGCGTTTTCCACCGAGTCACTCTTATCATCCCAAGGCATCTGAGCCGTGCCCTGTCCAAAGGGATCCGCCAATTCATTTCGCATCACATGCCAATATGCTCCGGCAAAGCGAAGGTGATCCTTCATCGTTTTACCACCGATCTGTTCAGTGGGGTTATAATGTTTGAACGCAAGTGGGTTTTTCGAGGAGGAACCCTCGTATTGAATCTTACCGCAATTAAAATATTCCATGGGAAAAAGAGTTTAAGGTTAAAAAATTTACATCATACCGAATTAATACAAATCCGGAAACCGCATTTTGCGTATATTTTCTGTTGATATACGACAACATTAAAATCATTCTTAATTTTGTGAGCCAACCTATTGCCATTGTTATGTCCGAAGTCTTTCTTCGTCGACTCACCCCCTCCCTTACTCCGTTTGCAAGAAAAATGCAGGATTACCGGGTCCTCAGTATCCATCGATCGATTAATGAACTGGGGCCCATGCTTAACGAGCTCCGACCGAGCGGATTAATTACTGAATGGCTCCCTGAAAAAACCGACCAGCTTCTCGAGTTGAAATTAAAGGTACCCACCATTATCGTCGCCACCGATCAGACCTACTCAAAAACGCTCAGTGCAGATGTGGACGATTGGGCTGTGGGTCGGGAGGCAGCGGAAAGTTTTTCTTTCACAGGATTTAAAAGCCTCGCCTGCTTGGGTAATGGAACCCCGTACTCTGATCAACGAATTGAAGGTTTCCATGAGATAATCTCAAAAAATAATATCCCCTTCTCGGTTCATATCGAAACTGGATTCGAGGACACTCGATACAGCGAATCATTTCATCACCCCAGCGAAGCGATGGAATCGTGGTTACATAAACTGCCCAAGCCAGTGGGCATTTTTGCGGTTCATGATCCCTTGGGCAGGTTTCTGTGTAGTGCATGCACTCAATTAGGATTGGAAATCCCCACTGAAGTTTCTGTGATTGGAGCTAATAATGACCCTCTGGTTTGTGGGTTAACTTATCCCATGCTTTCGAGCGTTTCCATTCCCTGGGATTCTCTCGGTGAACAAGTGGCCGCCGCGATGCAAAAAATGATTGCGGGAGAGAAAGTCTCTGTTAAAGAACCCCTGCTCATACAACCAAGCGGGGTCATCCTTCGCCATTCTGCCAATCACCTGGCAATTGAAGATCCGCTTCTTAGACGAGCGATGTCCTTTATCTCCGAACGGATGCAGGATCCAATCTCAATTGGTATTCTCTGTAGCGAATTGAATATTCCACGCCGCACCTTAGAAAGAAAATTCAAAGAACACTTCAAATCCACTCCCTGGGAAATGCTTTGCCAATTACGAGTGAAACGAGCCAAGCAATTATTAGCAGAAACCAACCATTCAATTTCAATGGTCGCGGAACTATGTGGTTATAATGATGCTGAAAGGATGGCGGTAGTGTTTAAAAGGCTTACTGGTAATGCACCGTCCTTCTTTCGCAAAACACTTAGAAAATAAACCTAACTGCCCACCTACTTCCTTATCCGGTAAGATGCTTAAAGAGCCTCAAATCTTATATTTTACTTTGTAGACAAAATAAAGTTGCGACTCATTAAAAACCTTCTATAAACGAGGGGCTGTGACTCTTGCCTCCCAAATTCAAAATGACCTCGGCTTTCATCTGGAAAGCGGTCGATCTCTCCCCGCACCTTTAACGATGGACGGATTGAGTGGGCATTACGGAGTGAGCTATACCCCGATTCGAAAAGCGATCAGTGGATTAGTGGAGGAGGGTTTAATCGTCAAGAAGAGTAATGGAAGACTTGAAGCCACTGGTTTACAAACAAAGATAAAAAAGAAAAGAACAGTCTCAATACCCAAAAAAGAAGACCCTATTCGTTCAATCACCCAGGAACTTGTACACCTAAGCCTTACAGGGGAAAACACTTTCGTACGCGAAGAATCCACCGCTAAAAAGCACAAATTAAGTCGAGCAGCCGTTCGACAAATTTACTACCGATTATCAGGCGAAGGTTTGCTCAAGCATATCCCAAGACGAGGCTGGCAGGTTAAGCCTTTTCGCCAAGAGGACTTACAAGCCTTTATTGAAATTCGCGAGGTAATGGAATTAAAAGCCTTGGATCTCGGAAAAGCAAAACTCTCGACCGCGGAAGCAAAAAAAGAATTAGTAAGAATTCGTAAATCTAACCAATCACCCATCGAGCAGGGAGGAGCCGTTAGTATCGACAATTCTCTTCACCAGTACTTGTTAAAACTGGCCAATAATCCATACTTAAACGATTTCTTCGATCGGCATGGAAAGTACTATTCTATTTTATTCGAATGGGAGGGCGAAGATAGAAAAGCCGCAACCGAAGCGGTTGCCCAGCACCACGGAATTATCGATGCGTTACTCGATGAAAATTGGCTCCTAGCAAAGAAACGACTTTCCTATCATTTATATGAAAACCACCCTGTACTAAGTAATTTAAAATACTCAAAATATACAAATTCATGATCAAATATACCTGCAAACTCTTGGTTACACTCGCAATTGGAACTTTTCTTTTGGGAATCCATGGTGAGGCAAAATTAAAGGATACAATCGTGATTAACGGAACAGACTGGGTGGATACGGAGGGTCGTAGAATATCTGCTCACGAAGGAGAACTCGCACGATTCGATGATTATTTTTACTGGTATGGCAGCAGTTATAAAAATAACCCACAAGGCAAGTTTCGCATGACTGCAGGGCCCGTGTGGAATGGGGTACAGGTCTATCGTTCGAAAGATTTGAAAAATTGGGAATACCGCGGGGTTTGCCTGCCCCGACCTGAAAGTGGGTTTGGAAAAGTGGGAGCCACCGGAAGATCCCATGTACTCTACAATCAAAAAACAAAGCAATATGTCATGTGGTATCGATGGTTTATTGCCATGCCAGCCTCTTTTCTAATGGTCGCTACTGCAGATAACCCGGAAGGCCCATTCACCCCCTTGGGCGCCCGTGAAGTCGGAACATCCACTGGGTTTGGATCAGATATGAATGTATTCAAGGACGAGGACGATAAAGCCTATCTTATTTACTGTGACCACAACCAGCCAGACGCAGAGGGAGGAAACTGGCGATATGCCATTCGTATTGACAGCCTAAGCGATGATTATTTGAGCAGCAAGCGCGAGGGTGTAATCGTCTTTGACCGGGGGAGAGAGGCTCCGGCGATCGCCAAGTACAAAGGTAAATACATAGCAGTCGCCTCGGGCGTGCACGGATGGTCGGCCACCGAAACCTCCTGTGCTACCGCAGACTCCCCTCTGGGAAATTGGAAGAACCAAGGCTACATCAGCGAAAACAAAACCTGGAATTCTCAGGTAAGCGACCTGATCTACTTAAAAGAATCGAACCAGGTAATGGCCCTGTGTGACCAGTGGTGGGTTCCTGACCGGGCAGACATAGATAAGTCACGCTATCTCTTT
>CAWUUU010000018.1:0-14007 GCA_963924995.1 uncultured Opitutales bacterium | reverse complement strand
ACCCCTCGAAATAGAAAGGTGAATCTCAATCGCCTTGCGGGCAAAGTTGGGTGCGTGTTGGCTACTCACTAAGTCACCCTGATGTAAGAGGTAAAAACCATTATCATCTTTTTTCAGTTTAGTTATTTCCCTAACCAAAATTGTCGGTGAATGAGAGTAATAGGGATTGACCTTAACCCGCTTGGCCCAATCGAGCCATTCGGATTCCAGTTCTTTTGCTTTCCCGGAATGAGAATCGATTAGATTGTTCGTTTCGCACCGGTCATCTGCCAGGTTATAAAGTTCCCATGTACGATTCTTATACCGGTTGTTACCACGCACCAGTTTCCAATCCCCCTTACGAATTGCACTCGAATCAAAATGGTCAAAGCAAAGAACCCTTTCATTGGCAGTACTAGCTCCATTAAAAAAAGAGGTCAAACTAGTCCCTTCGACTGGGATAAGTTCTTCATCATTGAATTTATCCGGGTAGTCAACATCAGCCACTTCAAGCAGAGTGGGCATTATATCAATGAGATGAATAGGTGAACGAACCCAACGATTAGGCTTTGCTATACCTTTGGGCCAATGTGCAATCAAGGGACTACAATTCCCTCCCTCATGATTAAAATGTTTATACATCCGCAGCGGTGTATTACTCAAACTTGACCAGGCGCTTCCTACTGAGTGGTAGGTTCCGGGTCCACCCACTCCATTGAGATCATCTCCCTGATGAAGCTGGGTAAAACCTTTTCGACTACTCCGATCAAAACCAAACGGACCCCATTCGTAACAGGCTCCATTATCACTGGTGAAAAGAATAAGTGTATTATCAAGGTCTTCACTAGCTTCAAGTTGACGAATAATTCGCCCGATTCCTTGGTCTACATGATCGATCATAGCGGCAAAAGTAGCCATTCGATATGCTAAATCCTCTCTTCGTTCAGCGGGTAATTCCTGCCATTGAGGATTTGGTTTTCCAGCAAAATGATTGGCTATATCGTCGCGATCAACCGGAACCTCAGAGAGTTCAGTAAATTTCCAAGATGGAGTGACCAATCCAGATTTCTCCTGCCTTTTATATCTTTCCTTACGCAAAACATCCCAACCCTTTCGATAAGTGTCCAGGTATCGATCCCTTGTCTTGGCCGGAGCATGTAAGGGAAAATGAGGCGAAGAATGAGCGAGGTATAGAAAGAATGGCTCCTCTTTTTTATGAGCTTGTTTGAGGAATTCGATTGCATAGTCATTAAAAGCATCAGTTGCGAAAAAAGATTCTGGATTGAACTTTAACTCCGGTTTCTTTCCTACAGGCAAACGTTGATAGTTGCCTATTTCCCACTGACTTGAGCTGTGCCCCTTGGTATAGCCGTAGTATTCCTCGAACCCGCGATCAGTCGGTTGCTCATCATGACCAACATGCCATTTCCCTACCCCATAAGTTTGGTACCCCACCGACTTAAGTGCCTCGGCCAAGGTTAAGCATTGCTTATTCAACTTACCCAAGTAAGCGGGTCCTAAGCGATCAGTCGAATCCCGGCCAGTAAAGTTGGCAATGCCGGCTTGGTGAGAGTAAAGGCCAGTGAGCAAGGAGGCTCGGGACGGACAACAACGAGCAGAATTGTAACTCTGTGTAAAGCGGATGCCATTCGCGGCCAAGCGATCTAGTTGCGGAGTCTTAACCTCGCCCCCAAAGGATCCGAGATCCGAGTACCCCATGTCATCGACCAAGACAACAATCACATTTGGACGGGACAGGAGGGGTGATAAAAGAGAAAAAAATAAAACAGGGATGAAAAAAGCCAAGAGTTTCATATTTTATTTTTTCAATGTTTTAAGAGTTGAAGTAAAATGAATTCGGACTCTTTCAGCTTTTATTTTAATTAGCGCAAGTAAACAATTTCAGTAAAACACGGAACCGTATAACTATTGAAAATTTCATTTGTTTGAAGAACAAAAACCTTTCTATTCATCCCGGAATGATAAAATGAAAAAAGTTGAATTCCCCCAAGATCCATAAATGCGACATGGACGAAGCAAAGTGTAAAATCGAACTTACTCCAAGAGAAATGCAACGAAGATACAATATTTGTTCAAATCCTTTACTAAAGCAGACAATCGCTCTATGTTCAGCCCGACACATCTCGTGTTAGCACTGTTTCGACTTAAATAAACATAGTACATTATGCAAAAAAGACACCGAATACAATTTCCCAAAAATGATATGATCGATCTAGATCAAGATAAAACATACTTTTATTTACAAGGTGCAGGAGAACCAAGAAAAATCAGGTTCCATGATTACGATGAAATCTTTAAATTCCCGGGTTTGTATGAACAAGTCTTCTACGATCGTCTTAAATGCACATCTCCCGTTAAAGTAACCTCTATCCTAGAAACTGCAATTACCCAAAGCTCAGAGAATTTTTCTGAATTAAGGGTGCTTGATTTGGGTGCAGGAAACGGAATGATGGGAGAAGAGCTAAAAAAGAAGGGAGTCTCCCGTCTAGTGGGTGTAGATATTATTCCAGAAGCCTATGATGCAACCATTCGTGATCGCCCTGGTCTCTATGATGCTTATCACATTGAAGATTTCACTTCTTTAGATCAAGAACCTAAGGAGGAAATAATGTCGTGGGATTGTAATTGTATGGTTACGGTAGCCGCTTTGGGCTTTGGCGATATCCCCGTGAAAGCCTTCATACAGGCATTCAATATTATAAGTGCTCAGGGATGGGTCGCATTTAATATTAAGGAAACCTTTTTTGATAAAAGTGATGTATCGGGGTTCTCTCGTATTATGAGAGAGTTGATATTTTCTGAGTACCTCGACATCTATCAAATAGAACGATACCGCCATCGATTCTCAATTGATGGTGAGCCCCTCTATTATTTCGCAATTGCGGGAAGAAAAAATGCGGATGTGACAGAGAGTTTTTTGGGAAACATTGATATCAACTTTTCCTAATAAGCCATTGTAAATGGTAGTGAGCGTCTAGGCACATATGATGTAAAAGAGTTTTTAACTTTCTATGGAGTAACGAATAGAAAATAAGAAGTGCAATTCGCTGACGATCAATACTGCCATTAAGACCGACGAGTAAAATAAATTCGGAATCTTTCAAATTTTTGATTCACTAGGTTCAAGCATGCGAACCCATGAAAACAAAGAGTTAAGAAAATCATTCCAAGGTCACCAAGCCTTTGCTCTTTGGAGTGCTCCAATTCTATCCTTCATAATTAGTGGGCTGACATGGAAATTTAGTGGATTAGAACCTGCGGCTGCCCTCACTTTAGGAATTGCCGTATGGACTGCCCTTTGGTGGATCTTCGAAGCAGTGCCGATCCCTGTAGCCTCTTTAATTCCGCTTTCTCTGCTTCCGTTACTTGGAGTCCTTTCTCCCAAAGTAGTGGGAGAAAAATACGGGCATCCATTAGTATTACTCCTACTGGGGGGCTTTTTACTGTCTAAGGCCATGGGAAAAAGTGGAGCTCACCGCCGCATTGCCCTGATGATGGTCAATGCCTGTCCTCCTGGCGAAAAGTTTCTTATCCTTGGCTTCATGTCAGCCACTGCATTCCTCAGCATGTGGATCTCCAATACAGCCACCACTCTGATGATGCTCCCGATGGCTTTAGCCGTAATCCAAAACAGCAAGAGTGATGACCTAAAAATCCCTCTCCTATTGGGCATCGCATTTGCCGCCAATGTGGGAGGAATCGGCACGCCGATTGGTACCCCGCCCAACTTGGTCATGATTGCCGCCTACAAAGATCTTGGTCATCCCGAACTCTCGTTCACGGAGTGGATGAAATTCGGGGTTCCGGTTACGATTAGTATGGTGCTTGTGATCTGGCTTTGGCTCAGTCGCGGAATAACCAGTAAAAAACCGATCACCCTGCCCGATCCAGGAACTTGGCGGAACGCGGAAGTTCGAACCCTTACAGTGTTTGGTCTGACCGCACTTGCCTGGATTACCCGTTCCGAACCATTTGGAGGTTGGAAAACTTGGTTCGAGCTTCCGGAAGCAAACGACGCGAGCGTAGCATTCATTGCGGTGATTCTTCTTTTTTGTCTGCCAAGTGGTAATAAGAAGGGTGAAAAATTACTCGATTGGAAAACCGCCAATCAAATCCCATGGGGTATGTTGGTATTGGTGGGAGCGGGTCTTTGCCTAGGAGAAGCTTTTAAACAATCAGGCTTGAGTGCGTCGATCGCAAATATCTTCTCCGGAATCGAAAGCCTCCCTCTTTTCGGTCTCCTTCTACTGGTTGCCCTGTTGGTCACATTCCTCACTGAGATGACCAGTAATACCGCCACCACCAATGTACTCATGCCTATCCTTGGAGCAGCTGCGACCGCCTCCAACATTGACCCCATTTTCTTAATGATTCCAGCAGCTATGAGTGCGAGTTGTGCGTTCATGCTACCAGTGGCCACTATTCCCAACGCGGTGGTTTTTGGCACCGGTCAAATATCGGTCAAAAGAATGGCCTCCGAGGGATTAATTTTAAACCTGCTTGGCGCTTTAACCATCTCAGGGATTTGCTATCTTTTACTTGATTAAATTTAAGCAAATAAAGTTGCAAATACACCTCACCCTACTTTTCATTTCCCATGCCTCCTCGTCCATACTTTATTTTATGAAACTCTCCTACACCATTTTGTTTTCTTCACTGCTCATTTCTTACTTAGGTGCAAACACGAGACCTGCTAAACCAAATGTGGTCCTGATCCTCACTGACGACTTGGGTTGGCAGGATGTGAAATGCTACGATATCGATGAACCTTCCCCAATGGAAACTCCAAACATTGATGCACTTGCAAAAAAAGGAGTGATGTTCTGGCAAGCCTATTCACCTGCACCTACATGTGCACCCTCCCGATGCGCCATCATGAGCGGTACCCATCCAGCTCGAGCCCAGAAAACTCATGTGGTCGGTGGTGCTCCCCCTACTCCCAACCACAAGATTGCCTGGTCTATGATCGCTCCTTGGTACAGCGGGCGCATGCCCGCTAATGAAATGACTTTGGCTCGAGCATTACGCGCCAATGGCTACACCACTGGACATTCAGGAAAATGGCACATGGCGATCGATCATAACGCCTTCCCACAACCCGAAGATCAGGGATTCGACTGGACAAGAAGTAGTCGAGGAGCCCGTTCAGGAATGTCTCCCAACCGGGTGAAACAATTCGCAACCAATCAAAAAAAGGATCCTTTTCGGCTCGATAAAAATGGATTTCCTTTTCACCAAACCAGTGAAGATGCTTTAACTTTCCTCGAAGAAAATCATGCTAAACCATTCTTTCTTTACTATGCCACTTGGCTTGTTCACACACCAATTCATACCCGATCTGAAAAACTCTTAGAAAAATACTGTAAAAAACTCGGAGTTGAAAAACCAACGGAATCAAAAAAATGGACTGAGAAGGGCCAACGTAATCCATTTTACTGTGCCATGGTTGAAGAGCTCGATTATTATCTGGGTAAAGTTTTTAATTACCTTGCACACACCGATGATCCACGATGGCCTGGACATAAACTCCAAGAAAACACCTATCTTATTTTCACTTCTGATAATGGAGGCATGGAGGCCAGCGGTGCCGAGGTCATTACGGACAATTATCCATTGGATAAAGGAAAGATTTCCGCAATGGAAGGAGGCACCCGGGTTCCACTGATCATTACCGGACCAGGAATCAAAGCCAATGTGAAATCTGATGTTATGGTCAATGGCCTCGATTTCTACCCCACTCTAATGTCTCTGACTGGAACCCAAAAGCCAAAGGATAAAGACTTTGATGGTGCTGACTTAAGTTCACTTCTTTTACAAGATGCCACTGACTCAAGACTCATTCGGGATTCAAAAGGAGAAATTCGTGATACGATGGTTTGGCACTTTCCAAACAGTGCTGCCTTTGAGAGCACTATACGGATTGGGGATTATAAATTAGTCCGTAATTACAATCATAAGTATCATCAAAAGACGCCTGAACTTGAACTGTATCACCTTTATCAGACCGAGGGTCGAACACAAACCCGAGTGGATATTGAGGAGGCAAAAAACCTCGTACCCCATGACCCCGAACGAACGAAGGATATGAATAATCGTCTCACCCAAGTCCTCACCGAGATGAACGCGAGCTATCCTTATTTCAACCGCCACTGTCGACTCATCGGGGCGGAAAAGAAACTGGTTCCCGAGATAGTTTCTCATCAAAGGAATGGAAGAGTTGCCGTTTTTAACTATAAGGAAAAAGGTGCTCAGTTAATTCGTGCAGATCTTATTTATTCTAAAAATGGGCATGATCGCTACGAGGAATGGTTTCGAGCTCCCGTGCAACTAGATGGCAATGGATCAATTTCAGCTGTAATTCCGTCGAAAACTACCCATTATTTCATTAACCTCATTGATGAAAATAACTTTCTTGTCAGTTACCCGGAACACCCGGACTATGCTCAGCTCAATCAATCGAAGGATAAATTTGCCAAGTTCGCACTCTCCGCCAAAATACGAAACAGGTAATACCACTATCACTTTTTTTATTTACGTATAGAAAATCTTGAGTCATTTTTCCCAAAAGTTTTTAACTAATAACAAGTCAATATGCCCAAAGTCACATTCATTACCGAAGATAAAAACGAAATCGTAGCCGAAGATGCTGAAGGCACTCTCATGGAAATTGCCCGAGATAATAATGTTGATGGAATTTTAGGTGCTTGTGGGGGTTGCTGTTCCTGTGGAACATGCCATGTTCGCATCCATCCTGAATGGCTTGAAAAAACAGGCCGGGCCACCGAATCTGAACAAGATTTGATTGATCTTGAAGATGGAACGGACGAACGAAGCCGACTTAGTTGCCAAATCGAGATGACCGATGAATTAGACGGCTTAATTGTGGAAGTCGCTCCCTTTTAAATCATTTCCTGCCATGTCCAAGTGTCCATATCGTGACCCGTTTAAAGAAAAAAGGGCAAAGGGACCAATTTTAACAACCGAGTTTGACGGTGATCCAGTCGCCATGATACTTGGACTTAAGGATGTTCGAAAAGCGACTCGCGACCACCAATCCTTCAGTTCCAATGCCCCGTTTCGAGTGCCTATTCCTCGGGAGGATGAATTGCGTAGCGTTCGGCAATTCCCAATTGAGTCTGACCCTCCCGAACATACTGAATATCGTCAAATCGTGGAGCCCATTTTTAATCGCCCCAATCATCCAGAATATCAAATATTAATTGAAGACTTGATCAATAAATTGGTGGATGGTTGTAAACAAACGGACTCATTTGAAGCGGTTAATGAATTTGCCCTCCCTCTTCAATCTCATGCCCTTACCCATCTCTTAAATGTGCCCGCATCCGAAGCGGAGACCTGGCTCAAATGGGGAGTTCATGTCCTTCACGATGAAGGAAAACCCAGCAAAGGAGGAGACATGGAGGATTATTGCAAAAAAGCCCTTTTACGATGTGTGGATTGGGGTGATGATAATTTTTTTACGATCTTAAATAGGGCAAAATTTCAAGGGCGGTCATTAACGGAGGATGAAAAACTGGGTTTTGCTAATCTCGCTTTTGCGGGTGGCCGGGATACTGTAATTAATACGATCTGTGTAATCCTTGCTCACTTGGCCCAGAACCACGATGATTTATTAAGACTGCGAAATGAACCCAGTCTTATCAATTGTGCGGGGGAAGAATTTATTCGCTTTGCCACCCCCTTAACCCATATTGGCCGAAAATGTCCAGTGGACACTGAAGTACACGGGGTAACCGTAAAATCGGGTCATTTGATTTCATTAGCTTGGGCCTCCGCTAATTTTGATGACACAATTTTTACAGACCCCGAAAGAATTCAAATTGATCGCAAACCAAATCCCCATGTCGCATTTGGTAATGGCCCACACAATTGCTTGGGAGCACCGCATGCCCGTCTAATCGTCAGGACGCTTTTAAAAGTAATCAGTGAGCAAACAAACGAACTTACCCTCATTTCACAACAGCCCAAAATCGAAAAGACTTCAGGATACGAACGAGTTAATGGGTTTGAAAATTTACACCTCTCCTTTCTTCGCTGAATAAGCGAAACATAGTCCTCGGGCCTAGCATGCTTCCCTAGCTCTTCCCCAATTCAGGACAATAGGCTGTATTTTAGACTCTTTTATTTATTCATTATTAGCCACTACTTATGTGAGATAAAAAATGCATTTTGTTAGTGCGTATAAAACAACTAGAAACCTTAATTTTAAGGTAATTTTGTTGTATATTATTAAATCGTAAAATAGATATTTTTCCTTCCTTCCATTATTTCCCATGATCAAAAATTCCTACATTCTTCTCCGTTCTGTTGCACTTCTTGCATTTATCGCCTCAACGCTCTTCTTCACCTCGCTCGAAGCGATCAAGGATGCAGATGGAGAAACTAAAAATATTCTCTTCTTGGCCGGTGACACCAAGCACAGGCACGGGTTTCACGAATACAAGGCCGGTTCGATCCTCTTGGCGAACGCCATAAATGAAAGTGGTTTACCAGTTAAAGCAAAAGTACATTGGTACGGTTGGCCTAAAAATGAAAAGATGTTTGACGATGTAGACGCCTGTATTATCTACGCGGATAGTGGAGGCGATTTTGGCGAGAAATACTCTTTTCTAGATCAAAAAATAAAGAATGGAATGGGCATCATGTTTATGCACTACGGAGTGCATCCGACAAAGGAAGTTGCCGAGAAATATTATAAAAATTGGATCGGTGGATATTTCGATGATGAATTCTCGGTCAATCCATCCTGGGTAGCAAAAATGAAACCCAAGAAAGGACACCCTGTAAGCAACGGCGTAAAATCCGTCACTGCCTACGATGAATTTTATTGGAATCTTAATTTCCCCAGCCCTGACGAATGCACACATTGCTATCCCTTAGCCACGGCCATTCCCACGGAACAAAACATGGTTCGTTATGGAAGTAGCAAATTTTGGAACAAAAGTGCCGCAGACAAACTCGGGACTCCCCAAGCTCTACTTTGGTGCTCCGATCCCCCTAATCGCTCTCGTGGAGCTGGCTTTGTCGGTGGACACTATCATCGAAACTGGGCTATTGATGACTACCGAAAACTCATCCTCAATACCATTGCCTGGGTTGCCCAGGTAGAAGTTCCCCTAGATGGAGTTCCATCAAGTAAAATAACTAAAGCTATGCTTAATCAAAATTTAAACCGTCCTGATTCCTTGGAAGAAATCGAATTGCCCACACCAGATTTATTAGTTCAGCCAGCAGGAAAAAAACCTCTTCTCGAAGCCAATGGTCGAGTGGCAGAAAAACCAAAGAGAAAACCAAAAAAGAAGTAACTATAATTTTAGTCTACACAAGACACCGTCATGAATAAAATTTTGATCATTTCCTTAATTTCTCTCTGCTTCTCACTTGTAACTCATGCCGCACCCAAAAAGAAAACCGTTATGTCCTGGCCTCCTCAGGACGATTCGAGTGTGGTCGATATCTCCAAGTTTACTACTGATCCAAACTTAGAAGTTTCTCTTTGGGCGAAAAGTCCAATGCTTTTTAACCCCACTAATATGGATATCGATCCAATGGGGCGGATTTGGGTGACTGAAGGAGTAAACTACCGAGAAAAACTCGGAATCAGACGGCCAGCAGGGGATCGAATAATGGTTCTAATTGATACCAATGGGGATGGACAAGCAGATCAATCTAAAGTCTTCCTTCAAGATCCCTACCTCGAATCTCCACTGGGTATCGCGGTCTTCGATAATCGTATCGTCATCTCTCAACCCCCTGACATCATGGTGTACACTGATGTAAACAGAGATTTAAAATTTGATCCAAAAGTGGATAAAAAAGAAGTTTTACTCACTGGTTTTAATGGTAGGCAGCATGACCATTCTCTCCATTCCATTACTTCGGGACCGGATGGAAAATGGTACTTTAACAGTGGTAATTGCGGTGCGATTTTCACCGATAATTCAGGGAAGACTTTTCGCATGAATACCAATTACCGTGGAGGTGCCAGTGAGAAATATTTTTATACGCCAACCAATGAGTTAAAAGGAGCAAAGAGTGATGACGGATATGTATGGAGCTCAGGATTTAGCGTACGCGTAAACCCGGATGGAACCCAGGCTGAGATTATTGGACATGGATACCGAAATAGTTATGAACAGGTGGTTAATTCTTTGGGAGATATGTATCAAAGTGATAACGATGATTACAGCAGTTGTCGGAACTCCTATGTTTTAGAATTTGGTTCGGCCGGTTATTACTCACTTGATGGTCAATATAAATGGCAGGCGGACAAGCGACCCGGCCAAGCCATTCCCCGGGCACATTGGAGGCAGGATAATCCTGGTACTTTTGATGCTGGAGATGTATATGGAGCCGGTGGTCCTACTGGTGTGACTTTTTATGAGAACGGAGCATTGGGAGAGAATTGGAATGGGACCTACCTATCTTGTGAGGCATCACGCAGTACTGTTTTTGGATACAAGCCAAAGCCAAAAGGTGCCACCTATACCCTTGATCGATTTGATTTCGTAACTTCATTGGCAGATCATCAAACCTCTTTAATAGAAAACGAGGAGGAAGCGGATCAAAGAATTATGTTCCGTCCTTCCGATATTTCTGTCGGTCCGGACGGTGCAATTTACTTGGCTGATTGGTTTGATCCAGGTTCAGGAGGGCATGCAACCAGTGATGAATCCGCATCGGGTGCCATCTATCGAATTGCCCCGAAAGGCTTTCAATCGAAAATTCCTAAACTCAATTTATCTACCACTGAGGGACAAGTTCAAGCTCTTAAAAGCCCATCCCCAAATGTTCGTCATCTTGGTTTTAACGCATTGAAAGCAGGAGGCTCCAAAGCGTACACAGCGGTGACAAAAATCCTTGAGGATGAAAATGTTTATATTGCTTCGCGAGCAATTTGGTTACTCCCTCACCTCGGAGTTGAAGGAATGCAAAAAACTAAATCTCTGATCAAGCATAAGAATCCAATTTTTAGATTAGTTGCCTTACGTAGTTTGCGAAGGATGGAAATCAATATTTTACCCTTGGCTAAGATTCTTGCCAATGATACCGAAGCGGGGATTCGGAGAGATGCCGCCCTCTCCCTCCGACCCTACTCTGCTAAGGAGACCCTTGATATTTTTGCTCAACTGGCCAAGAAGTTTGACGGCGAAGATAAAAACTACCTCGAAGCAATTGGTCTTGGAGCCACCAATAAAGAAAATGATGTATGGATGGGACTTAAAGAAAAGCTTGGTCAAAATGATCCGCTAAAATGGAATGATTCTTTTGCCAAAATTACTTGGAGATTATGGCCCTCAGTTGCAATCAACGACTTGGCCAAAAGGGTACGAAGTAATCAGTTAAGTTTAGCCAAAAGATTATTTGCGGTCGAATCCATCGCCTTTATTAAAGATCCAAAAGCCGCTAATGCTCTTTTTAATCTGGGCAAGCAAATCAAGGATAAGAAAGTAAAAGACGGAATCGTTGAATGGTTATTGAGAAAAGGACTGACCGATTGGAGTGAATATAATATCCAAGCTCGACTCAAAAGCGCGGGTATTTATGACCCCGAAAGTATCGAACTGATCGCGGTATCCACTCCTCCTCAATCTAATAAATCAAGGATTTCTATCGAGGAAGTCGCCAAGCTCAAAGGAAATGTGGAAGTCGGCAAGCAAACCATAATGCGTTGTGCAATGTGCCACGAGATTAACGGAGTCGGTCCAAGCTTTGGCCCTCGTCTAGAGGGCTGGGCGAAGAAGCAGTCCAAATCGGCCACCATTAAGGCAATTCTATATCCATCTCAGGGCATTGCCCATGGGTTCCGTGGAGAGGAGTATTTACTCAAAGATGGAAGGATCATACAAGGAATCACCGAGGTTCGTGGGGATCCGAGCATTGTCTTATCGCAGGGAGGAATTTCTCAGATGATTCCCAAGTCACGGGTCAAATCTTCAAAGGGCTTGAAGCAATCATTAATGCTTTCTGCTGATCAACTTGCCTTAACTGCACAGGATGTTGCCGATATTGTAGCTTTCATGAAACAATGGCAATAGGCTTACAAAACCTAGAGATTTATATTTCTAAAATTTAATACTCTTCCGAAAAACTTGGGCTCAGCAGGACATCCCGAATGAGAGACTTCAAGCGATAGTCTTGTGATTTTGCCATTTTCACGATTCGTTCGATCTCAAGGCTATCACCTGGCTCAAGTTCCTTGGAAGTGAGGAAGCGGAGAAGGTGCCCAACGAAAGCCCTTGCATATCGATCTTTCTCCTTGAGCAACGAATCCTTGAAGTCGATTGCGCCTTCGTAAGCATGCTTCCTCATAAGTTTTCCGCTTGAGTCAACCTCACGTCCATTACGGTACTTGTCCCGCCAGCGGCCCGTCAGGTCGTAGTTCTCCATGGCGAACCCGAGGGGATCGAGCTTGGAATGGCAACCGGCACAATCGGCATGCTCCCGGTGCTTGGCAAATTGTTCGCGTATGGTCATGTTCCTTGATTTTCCATCGTCCTTGAGAGGAGGAACATCATTGGGAGGAGGCGGAGGCGGGTCGTTGAGGATAACCTCGATAATCCACGCTCCACGGGCAATCGGGTGGGTGCGCTTGGGGCCCGAGGTCATGCTCAGCATGGCAGCGTTTGTGATAATCCCTCCATATCTCGGATCAGTTAACGCAACTCTTTGAAAATTCTCTGAGCGCAATCTTCTTCTCATCTCAATATCGAATTGTTTTTGAGCCTCACCTTTGAGCTTCTTCGGATCAATAAACTTGGGAGCTTTTCTCAATACATTCATCGAATTATTAAGCTTCTTCTCCAGCTTTCCCTTAACCATCCTTTGAGCTGGGGTGAGAGCAGCAAGAATCTCTTGATTGGTAACAAATAACGGATAACCCCTGGCTGCTTCCTCAACCTCCTTCACGTTCAGTGCCCGATCATAAAGCCTGGCCTTGTCGATTGAAGCGACGA
Organism: uncultured Opitutales bacterium; assembly: GCA_963924995.1. Classification (GTDB taxonomy): domain Bacteria; phylum Verrucomicrobiota; class Verrucomicrobiia; order Opitutales; family Seribacteraceae; genus Seribacter. Next base: position 1,030 of record CAWUUU010000018.1, on the reverse strand, counting down.
GGTGTTTATTACCTCCCTTAGGTAGATGACGGAGGCCAAAGATAACCGAAGTCTTGCCTTTCGGAAAAATAGCGAGTGGCTTCTTGTAGGGTTGCCCGTACACTTTACCATTCCGGTAAAGCGTGATTGTACCGTTTGGCTGATAGGTCATCGTTAAGTGGATCATCTGGTTGACTGAATCCTCAGGTTTCGAACCAACAAAATCATTAGTCCGACTAAAACCATTACTACCGGAAATCCAATGCCGGGGCATTCTTTCCCCCAGAACGATGGTATCGAAAAAATCACCAGGTCCTTGGATGCCCATTATCCCCCCTCCCTTTTGGTCGAGGTTTTTGAGAAAGAACCAGACCTCAAGGGTCTTAGCTCTCAATTCAAAAGATAAATGGGAGCTCTGCAGGTAGGAATTTGGGCCAATCTCGACCAGTCCATCCTTGAAGTTAACTTGCCCATATTTCTTGAGCAGGAAGGACCCAGCCGAACTCTTCAAGTCTCCATTAAACTCCCATGCCGCAATCGGTCGAAGATCAACCGGTTCAAATTTCTCATCTTCCCCCACTCGTTCAGACAAAATCTTTTGACGAACCGGATCAACTAAAGTAGCCAATTCCCCTTCATTTTTTTTCACCTCATGCTCGAGCTCGATGATTTTATTCTTCCTGTTCTCGTTAACTTCAATCGCTTTTTTCAGGTCTACCTCGCGTGGCTTAAGCTCGCCACTGTACCAAGTTTCAAGAAATTCATTCCGATAGGAAAAGGTGGGTTTGATCAACTCGGCAATCGGACGGTTTTCAAGAAAGACCGCATCGAACAAAAGGAGTGGCTCGATCACCATGGCCAAACTGGCCGGATAATCCTTGTCGATTGAAAAATACCGGTTGAGCGTGGGGTCTGGAGTAGACGCCAATGCATTTTCCAATTGCATCCACTGGGACGGAAAACTGTCCAAAAACCTCTCTATTTTGGGATTCTTGAGCATTCCATCGACGATCTCGGATAAACCGCTTGAATTAGACAGTCTACCCTCTTC
>CAWUUU010000017.1:0-9724 GCA_963924995.1 uncultured Opitutales bacterium | reverse complement strand
AAAAGAATTCTTTGTTAGTTCTCCCTGAAATGTTTGCTACCGGTTTCAGCCTAGAACCATCCAAAACACTTAGAAACGAGCCTCAAAAGACCGAGAGTTATCTATCAAACTTAGCCAAGATTAAACAGTGTTGGGTAGTTGCCGGAATGACTCAATCAATTAAACAAGAAGGAAAAGCCCATAATTGTGCGGTGATTTTTTCTCCCGACGGGGTTAAAATTTCTTCTTATTCAAAAATCCACCCCATTCCAATACTCGGTGAAGACAGGGTTCACCTTGCAGGTTCTTCCGTGGAGAGTATAAAAATTGATTCTTTCGTAGTCACTCCACTTATTTGCTATGATTTACGCTTCCCGGAAGTTTTCCGGTTAGCCCTTAAACAAGAAACCAATGTATTTATTGTAATTGCCTGTTGGCCCAAAGTCAGAATTGAGCATTGGATTACTCTTCTACAAGCTCGGGCCATTGAAAATCAATCTTATGTAATTGGCGTGAATCGAGTCGGAAAAGATCCTGACTTGGAATACGGAGGGCGATCTCTCATAGTTGACCCCCTGGGTAAGATAATTACTGAGGGTGATGAGAGTGAAGGAATAATAGAAGCCAGTATTGAAAAAGAGAAAATTGAAAAATGGAGAGATCAATTCCCTGTATTGGCGGATATCAGGGAAGGATTGTAATTTTTTTTAAGTCTATTAAACCTATACGGCTAAGAAGCCCAAAGAGATTTTGGTAAATTAATTTTTGCTAATATACGATCTAATTTCTGCAATTCTTCAGATGTAAATTTCGTCTGATTTACCGCTTTTACATTTTCAAGGATCTGTGCAACAGAACTTGCTCCAATTAATGCACTGGTAACTCGTTCGTCTCTTAATACCCATGACAATGCCATTTGAGCCAATGTTTGACCTCGTAGTTTGGCATGCTCATTTAACTCTCTGATCACCCTAATATTTTGTTCGCTTACTTCATTTTGACGCAGAGGGGAGTTTTCTATCGTCGCCCGTGAATCAGGTGGAATTCCGTTTAAATATTTATCAGTAAGAAGACCTTGAAAAAGAGGGCAAAATGCAATCATGCCTAAGCCAAGTTCGCCGCAAGTATCTACTAAACCATCTTCAATCCAACGATTTAACATCGAATAGTTCGGTTGATGTATCACAAGAGGTGAATATCCATTATGTTTACAAATTGAAACCGCTTCGCGGGTAGATTGATCAGAATAACTGCTAATCCCTCCATAAAGTGCTTTCCCCTGTTGTACTGCGCTATCCAAAGCCCCAATCGTCTCATCAAGGGGTGTATCGGGGTCAAATCGATGGGAATAAAAAAGATCAAAATAATCAACCTTCATTCTTTGAAGGGATTGGTCCAGGCTTGCCACCATGTACTTCCTCGAACCCCATTCTCCATAAGGGCCAGGCCACATATCATACCCCGCTTTACTGGTAATTAAAATTTCATCACGTGGTAAATCCTTAAGAATCTGTCCAACATTTGATTCTGCTGATCCATAAGGAGGTCCATAATTATTCGCCAAATCAAAGTGGGTAATCCCTGCATCGAAAGCAGAATAAATCATTTCCTTTTGAATACTGGTTGGGGAATCGCCTCCGAAATTATGCCAACAACCCAGTGTGATTGCAGGCAACTTAAGGCCCCAACGCCCACATTTCCTGTAAGGCATTCGCCCATCGTAGCGTGAAGGATTAGGAGTATTTTTCATGCTCAATTGATTCGAACTTGAAAAACTTAGGATTCTGTCTCAATCGCTTCGTCTTCTAATTCCTGATCTTCAGGTTCCTCTTCAACTTGTTCGCCTAAATATTCCTTTACGCTAAGATCTCCCACAAAGGAAAGTCCATCTCGGCGCTCAACTACATGATATCTTTCAACATATTTTTGCACTACATGAATTTTAGCATCAAGTGGTTGAACAATAAGAAGTTGGAGATGAAATTCCTTAAATAAATCGAGGAGATATTGAGAAAACTCATCGTCCGTCTTGCTGAACATTTCATCCACTGCGACCAATCGAAAGGTTTCAGTCTGCTTGCCACCTACATCAATTCCATACTGGTATGCTATTGCTGTTGCCAATATCGTGGAAGCGAGACGGTTCTTCTCTCCCCCCGATTTCCCGGCAGCACCACTATAACTTTGCCTTAATGTATCTTCGTCCTTGTAGAATTCGTCTGCTCTAAATTTAAACCAATTCCGAACATCGATGACCCGCTGAGTCCAATTTAAATCCTGTTCAAGCTCAGCAAGAAAATGTTCCACTCGATGGTAACGCTCACGGCGACGTTCATCTTCATCGTCCGCTTCTAAATCACCTTCCAAAGCATGGCGGCGTAGTTTTTTAAACTTACGAACACCATCATCTCCCGCATCTTCAAACTTAAGTTGAATATAGGTTTCTTCTTTCCGATCAAAAGTAACTCGAGAAAGATGTTCATTTAATTCGTTAATTCTTTTTCGAATTCGATCCCGATGAGATTCCAATGCTTCACTAAAACCAGAGACTTCTTCGGGAACCTGTACTCGAAGAAGTTCTTCAAAACGAAGTTTATTTTTAGCCAAATCTTCTTCCTCAATTTGCCTGCGAATTTCCTCAAAAGAGGCGTAAGTTGAATTATTATATCCATCTTCCAATTCAAGATTCAATTCGTCACGGAATGCTTGATTTTTCGCATCTGCAATAAAACGTTGCATTGCGGCTACATTCTTATCTCGAAACTTATCCAAGCCAGATTCAAGTTTATGAATTTTTGCATCTAATTTATGCGAGGCTACCCGAGCAGACTCTTCTATATCATCAGGCTTTTCAGGAGGTTCTCCAAATTCTTTAGCAATATCTTTAAATAAATCTTCCCTTCTCTGCTCAGCCGCTTCGCGGATTTCATCATCGGGATTATCCTCGCCAATGGTATCCTCAATAAATTCATCCATACTCTTGACTAACAATGTACGTAATGACGTCATCCGGGAGTCATTCCTCTCGGCTCGTGCCTCCACTCCGCCAATTCGTTGCAACACTTCATCACGAATATTCTGGCTTTCTTCGAGTTGCACAGTCGCACTATCACGGTCTTCTTTCAATTTTTTAAGAACATCTGAACCACCTACAATAACCCGCTCCTCTTCCTCTAAATCGGCAATTCGTGTTGCTAAGCCTATTTGATCGATATCCGAAAACTCGTTGGCACAGGCTTGAATTTGCGCACCTGAGCGAAGTTTCACTCGAATAGATTGACGCTCATTTTCCGCCTCCCTCATCGCTCGGCCTGAATTGTCTAGTTCTTCCCTCCACTTAATGAGAGAATCATCCAGCGTTCTTTGCTTGGGATTTACATCCCATCCGAGAACCCAATTTGTGGCATCATCAAGATAACGTGAATCATCTTTATCCCGTAATACCCCATCGCTTTTCACTAAACCTTCTAGAGTTAATGCAAATGGATTTTTAACAAATTCCTTATCCCGAAGAGATCGACAGATATGGGGAAATCGTTCAGCTAATTCAGACCGCAGCCAACTCTGCCTAGATTTTTCCATTTCAGGCCGAAGAGAAAGTTTTGCGACCACAGAATCATCATGTAATTTTGGGTTTTTACGATCGGACTGAGGACAAATAAATGAGAGTCGTTCTCCGAGATGATTAATTTCAAGAAAAGCTTCAGCTTCATCAGCTAACTTTTGGGGAACCACGACAGTTAAGGCAAAATTCCTCAGTAATCTTTCGATTGGCCCAGTCCACTTAACTTCATCGGGAACTACCTGAATTAATTCTCCGACGAAGGGTAATTCCTTGGCATCCCGATCCAATGCAGTCGCAAGACCAGTTCGTAAACGGGCTATCTCAGATGGAATATTTGAATTGGCTTCAAGAAGATATCTTCTTTCCTCTTCTAAGCTATCTACTTTTTCGTTCGCTTTTTTAAGTAGATAAGAAATTTCTGGAATTTTCTCATCTATTTCTGCTACTTTTGCTTCTAATCTGGGCAGCTGGGTATCAAGTTCACGACGAAGCGTAAGAAAGTGCTCTTCTTCTTGGACTGTTGCACCTTTCTCCCATGAGGCAAGATGCCTTTCAAAAGTAACCGCTCTCCTGGAGACAACCTCACGTTTATCTCTTAAACGATCCATCTCTGCCCCCACCTGTTCAAGGCGGCGATTCTCGTCACTATCAGCAAGAGCACGCTCAAGATGGTTAAGCTTTTCTCGCAAGCGATCAACCTCAGTTCGAGCACTTTTTAACCGTGCCCGTTCTGCTTCCTCTTGATGCTTTAGCTCAGTAACCCATTCGACACGACGATCCAACTCAGCTTGTGCATAGTAAGGTTCAATCGAATTACGCAGTTCCTCGGCGTAGGATCGTTCTTTATTCGCTTGGAGAAAAGAAGTGTGAGTATTTTTGATTTCATCAAGTTGTTCGAGTTGATAGGCAGCAGTCTCGATCCGACGATGAGTGCTTCTTAAATCATCAAAACGTTCCTGTAATGCAGCTAATTTTTCTTTAGATCCACCATCATCCAACATGTGTTCACGAATGAACTGGGTAAGATCTTTAACATCTTTAATACAAACCGCCTGGTTAAAAATAGACATAGGAGAACGATTTCCCAAGTCAGTATCCATAAAAAGCATCGATTCAAATTTTTTATGGTACGCGGTGAATGAATCAAAAATTGTCAGGTTTCGATCTTTGATCAAACGACGAATATTATCTACATCTCCGAGATCATTAAAATCCTCGTCTATCGATAGTTTTCTTTTCTCTACGACATAAACCTTGTCCACTTTTCCTCCGGGAAGACACCAAAGAACTTGGGCAATGGAAACATCTGTCTTGTAAGCCTCGTTATAAAAATGTGCTAGTAATACGGTATAAGATTCACCTGGTTTGCGAAGTGTTTCTTTTCTTCCTTGCCCAGTAACCGCATCGTGAATTTCAGAATACGCACCTAAGACATAATCCCGCTCATTTCGTTCGCGACTTCCTGCCTGACTTGAAGCTACATTATAATTTCGCACCCGATTCGGTACCAGCAAGGTAAGTAGAGCATCTACGATTGTCGACTTCCCTGAACCATTTCTACCTGTAACCATAGAAGTTCGTCCCTCTGGCCTCATGGAATAGACTTTATTATGAAAAGTTCCCCAATTCAGAAGGGAGAGTTCGTGAAGTCGATAACCAGCGGTTGACTTGTCCGGTGAAAATTCTAATTCAAGTTGTGATTCAAGCATCTTCTTCCTCCATATCGTCTTCTAAGTCAGGTGATCTTCTTTTAATCTGATCACGAATTTCAGCTAATTTTTCTGGTGGTAATTTCGCTTTTATAATTCGTTCGACTCGATAAAGACCACCCTCTTTATCACGAACCTTTTTCAAAATTCCCCACTCTTCAAATTTCACGACCAACGCGGAGATCTGACGATGAATTTTCTTCTCGTCATGCAACTCCGGGTAGTAAGGTGTCATGGTGTCCCTTAAATCCATCGCGGAGCGATATAAATGATCTCCTTCTTCTTGATCCTGCTCAAATCTCATCAATTCCTCACGTAGAAGAACCATAAAAATAGTTTGGTGATAAGAAAGTCGGGTGCGTCGAAGCACTCGAGGTAAAGGTGCTTCTGCGTCATCATCCCAACTCTCCACTTCTGACTCAGCGACTTCTTCCGTCTGGCGTACAAAAGCATAACCAGCAGAATCATCGCGTGCGACTTCCATGCCGATTTCAGAAAAATGATTTCGTATTCTGTCCCATTCAGCACCTAAACGACCCCAAAGATCTAAATCTTCCTGATAAATTGGTCCATTAAGGAGACGAACAATAACATGGCGATGAGTAATAGCTGGATTCATAATAAATTACGTTGGAAAACAAGTTGCTCGACATCGACATAACGAGGTTGTGAAGGACGGTTCAAGTCGATGCTGATAATTTCATCAGATAGAATTTCATGCCTATTATCTTCACCGGCAATGACTCGGTAGCAGACTACATCAACAATTCCTCGCTCTAGGGGGAATTTTTCGACCATATCAGTGAGATTGATTTTTTCATTTTCTTGGAGAACCTCATTCACCCGTTCCCTAAATTTTCCTAAATCAAGAGGTTCGCCAACTGAGTGAAGGATTTCATTCATCCATTCGATGTCATCAGACTTTGCCTTTTGTATTTTAGCAAATGGCTCCACTGCTTTGGGCTCCCAAAACTCAGCCTCCATTAGTGTAAAAAATTGAGGCCTTATATCGATTGCAAATTCCCAATCTTCGGGCGGATCATCGCGCAGTTGGAAAGCCTGCTGGCGAATCAAAGTCAAAGTTTCCCTAATCTGCCTACCTGAGCCTCCAGCATGATCTCCCACAACTTGGCGAAGCTTACGGCTAATTCTACCATAGGCTCCATGAGCGGCTACCGCTTCACCAAACAATCGCTCCCCTAAATTACTGAACACTTTAGTGGGGTCCAAACCACGCTTACGAGCGATTTCAGAAGTTTGTTCTGCTAATCCACGTAACTTTCGAGCCAACGCTGGATTTGTCATCATCGTGCGAAATCCAAAATAGCTCTTTCCTTGGTCGCACCCACGAAGCTCCTCATCCGCATCAAGAACTCGTTCTACTATATCCCCCTTTGACGCTAGACCTTGGGCATAAAGCTTTGAGATCTCTTTCGCATGATCTTTAAAAAATTCTTCAATAGCACGGAAGTCAGAAAGGAAATGCTCGACCAAATCGGAAAGGTCATAAACTTGATCGCGAATTACATCTTCACCAAAAATCGGAGCTTCTCCAGTTTCTTGAATCTTTCTAATTTCATCATCAATATCCTCTCTTTTACGAACCAACTCACGAATTCTTGCCTCGGGGTCTGCATTGACGCCCTGGGAAAGATTTTGCATCTCAAGCATAATTCGATTAAATCGAGACTCAGTGGTGGCATATCCCCTATGCTGCATCGCTAATAAGTCCTGCAACCAACTAAGGACTTTTTCCGAGTGGCGAGTTAGACGAAAAACATATTCTTCACGATCTTCATTATAAGTTTTGGTGAGGTATCGATGTTCTTCATCACACCATTCATCTAAATATTCATTAGGTAAACGCTTGGGTGCATCATAATCCTCGAGCTCACGCATTTGCTCAATATGCTCCGATAGAGTAGCCGCCAATTCCTCTTCGGACGCTTCCACTACACCCCAATGCTTAAAAGTTTTGAAAAAGAAACCGGCTACAAAGGAACCCAATCGGCCCCGCATTAATCGTAATGCGGGTGACTCGTCAAAAAGGTGCAAAAAGTCTTCGTCCATATTTATAAATAATAAATTCTTAAATTCAGATTGAGAACCTTAGTACTCAAGTCAAAGAGAAGTTATTACCAATCCAAAATGCTTGTGAAAAACATTTTGAACCTTTTATCAATCTGAACTGATTATTGGATGACAAACTCTACAATTTTCTAGTCTCGAAGACGAAGTCGTCTTATTCTATCTCCGCCCCCAATGTAAAGAGACCCATCCCAATAGGAAATACTCTCCGCTTCTCCCCCTGCGTCGTATCGGGCAAGCTCAACACCAAGTTCCAGGTCAAAAACTCGAATTTCATTTAAATTTCCGAGGGCAAGAAAGAGGCGGCCCTTTTCATCAAATGCAACCCCTTTAGGTTCAACACCAGAGGGAGAAAAATCAACCAAGGTCCACGAATCCACTAAAATTAAATCATTGGGAATATCATAAACCACCACCCGTGAGGCATCTGGTTCTGCTGCAACAAGTTGTTTTCCATTGGGGCTGATTGCTAAACCCTCCACCCTGACCAAATCATCATTGAGAATTCCCACATATCCAATGTCTGGACGAATACGATAAATTGTTCCCGAATGTGGTGAGCTTACAAAAAGATCGCCATCGGGGGCAATAGCAAGATCCTTAACCGTTCCAAAACGATAACCATCATAAGAATCCGCCAATACCTCAAGTTTGTGCGCGGAAGGAGAAATCCTAAGTAGTTTACCGGTGCCCGCATCTGCAACTAAGACCCTGTTTTCCTTATCTACCCGAATTCCTTCCGCTCTAGGCATGAAATCACCTACGGGTGAAATCCACTCTTCCAAATCAATAAAAACCTCAGGCTTTTTATTCAATCCTGACTGATACCTGCCAATTTGTCCTTCTTTTCCAAAGTTGGCTAAAAAAAGATCACCTGTTTCCGAAAAAGCCAATCCACCACTATCTATAAGTGTAGGAGTAACCGATTCCAAAGTAACCAGTTTAGGTGATGGAAGTGTTGCTCCATTACCAAGCGAAATTTGATTCGCTACCTTGGGAGAAACTTGCACACAACCAATCCCCCCCCATAATAGGAGAAAGATATTCGTGACATACCAATCCAATCTGTGTTTCAAGTTAGTTTCAAAAAGCCTATTCCCACCAAACAACTTACCTCGACTTTCTTCAAAGAAAAAATTCAGCAAGTAGTAAATTTTTTAAAGAACATGGATCACAATTCGATATTTCTCGCAAAAAAAGCCTGGCAAGATGCAGAAGCCATTCTTATTGGTGCAGGTGCAGGTATGGGTGTCGACTCAGGGCTACCCGACTTTCGAGGAAACTCTGGCTTTTGGAAGGCCTACCCTCCACTTGAAAAGCTCGGTATTCAATTTCATGAAATAGCAAATCCACAATGGTTTACCGATGACCCAAATCTCGCATGGGGTTTTTATGGACATCGCCTTGACCTTTATCAAAAGACCAAACCGCATCACGGGTTTGAAATCTTATTAGAAAAGCATACCAGGCAAGAGATTCCCATGTTTATTTTTACCTCCAATGTGGATGGTCATTTCCAAAAAGCTGGATTTAAAAAGGACCAGATCGTTGAATGTCATGGTTCAATCAGACATCTTCAATGCACAAAAGCCTGTGGACAAAAAATTTGGAGAATAGATTCAAATTACAAACTAGATATTGACCAAGACACTTTACGTGCCTCTGACCCTCTCCCCTCATGCCCCAGTTGTTACTCAGTCGCACGTCCCAATATTCTTATGTTTTCAGATTGGGAATGGGTCTCAACCCGAACCGATGAACAAAACAGACAAATGAATTCATGGTTAAATGAAAACGGTAATACTGGACTATGCGTAATCGAACTGGGGGCTGGTCCCAGTATCCCCAGCGTACGCATTAATTGCGAGAAGGCTTGGCAGTCAACTGGAGGAACCTTTCTACGAATCAATCCAAGGGACTATGATGTTTCTAAGGGTGCCCTATCGCTTGACCTTAGAGCAGAAGAAGCTCTTCGGGCAATCAGAGGAAACCGGACGAGTTAGGCAAGAATAGGAGCGATTACCTTCCCCGACACATCCGTCAACCGGAAGTCACGCCCACCGTAACGGTAGGTCAACTGCTCATGGTCAAGTCCAAGCAGATGAAGGATGGTGGCATGGAAATCATTGACATGAACCTTGTCTACAGCAGCCTTATGACCAACCTCATCTGATTCGCCATAAGAAACCCCGCCCTTAATCCCGCCACCTGCTAACCATGCGGTGAAACAATGAGGGTTATGGTCTCGTCCTGGCTTACTTCCCTTTTGGGCGACCGGTAAACGACCGAACTCACCTGCCCAGATAATCAAGGTCTCATCCAGAAGTCCTCGCTGCTCTAAGTCGGCTAATAATCCAGCGACCGGTTGATCGGTCTCAGCTGC
>CAWUUU010000016.1:0-4789 GCA_963924995.1 uncultured Opitutales bacterium | reverse complement strand
ATAATTAAGACTAAAACGGCCTTTAAAAATTTATTATTCATGTATCTCCACTATCAATTAAAAGTCATTATTACACAAGTGTACTTTAGGCAGTCTTAACTTATGGAATAAGCAAACCTAATACAAAACCTGTTCTTAAATTCTTCAAATCTGATCTTTAAAAATTGTAGGTTTCTATTTAGCCATAGACCTCGAGGTCATACAGCCAAGAATCCTTGGGGAAGCGGTACAATTCGAGGCGCGGTTCGAAGCCACGGCCTGCGGTCGGTTCGTAGACGTACAACGCCTCACGACAACCGACGAACAGCCGCCCGGACAGGTCCATCGTTTGGCTGATGAAGAACTCCTTCCCATCACTGTCGAGAAACTCAACGTCCAACGATTTGTCGGACAAGTCTATGCCGGGCACCTCAGTTGATGCAGTGCAGGCGAACAGGCAAAAAGAAAGAAAGCAGGAGAGTTGGTGAATCATGGGGTAATTCTTTGTTGAATGGAAAATTTTACTAGGGGTTATATTGCTCAATGAAAAAGCCTTTGCATTTCCTCAAATTTATTAGAAATTACTGAAATGCAACAGCCTTATAATTCCAAGAACAAAGTTGTAATGGTAAAGGTTAACGGTCAGCCAATGCTTGCCGGTCCCTCAACAAATTGTCCTGTCACCTAGAGAAATTCATACTCATCTAGGAGCTCAGCGTCTTGGCTTGTTCGGTTGAGATTTGCCAGACACCGCCTTTCGTTTGAGAAGTTCCCTTGTGGACAGAAGCGAGTTTTGGAATGCAAATACATCGTCGACTGTATATCGGCGACGGGAAACACTGTGGGATTGTAAGAAGAGTAGCTCAGTATTGAGCTTCTTCTCCTTCGCCAGCCACTGATCCTGATCCAGTTCCCCGTTTAGGAAAAGAGCCCGTGTTTCAAGAATACGTGCCTTGAGCAACGGCTCTTTCGAAGAGACTCCGGTTTGCATTTGCTTGGTGGCCAACTGTTCGAGTTTCTGGATTGCGGCGGTTTCCGGCTCATTGCTGAGCTCTTTTGCGTTGGCTAGTCCTATGGCCAAGAAGAAACCGATCGCTGAGATTAGGATATATCTATTCATTTTTATTTTATGGTTTTTTGAATAACGAATGATTGAAGTAAAAATCATTCCGTCGAAAATCGTCATTAATCTACCGCATTTATTTGAAGCGACATTAATGGAATTTGATTTGAGCATAACCCAAGTGACTCCAATAATCATATTCCGCATCGGGCACAAGGATAGGGTTCTTTTGATTCGAACAAAATTCGAAGACTGAGCCAAGGTTCCCGAGGACGTCCCGGAGGCCATTAATTTCCAGACCGGCGGATTTCATTTGTTTGCAAGTAACCAAGCGTTGTTGACCATCCATTGGGATGTGTATCCCGTCAATTTTCGCGAACAAAGCAACCCAGTCTTGGTGATCGACAAATGTGAGAGAGGCGTTTTGGTCATCGATTGAAACATCGAACCCACAGTCTTCCAAGCGGATGTCCTCGTGTTGCCAAGAATCGCGAATCTGCAAGCCTTCGATCGTCTCCAGTCTGTCTTTCACGGCGTTGTACTGGGCATAGTAAAAGGGAGAAAATATACCGAGAAAGGGATAAAGTAAGGCCAAGGCAACACCGCCAAAAGCGATTGTGATTAGAATATTTTTCCATCTAGGTTTCATCTCGATCTCAGGTTTGGTAACAGGGCCCATTATTTAAAAAAGAGGGATCCACTTGCAAGGCTTACAATTACTATTTGGCGCGGTGCTAGCTGTTGCAAACTCCGCTTGCTTCGAGTCAATTATTTATAGTGGTATCGCATCTGCACGAATGTGATACCGTGCTCGAATTGCTTGTAAACGATTCTGTGTTCTTCCGTGATACGTCGTGACCAGTAATCGCTTAGGTTATGTTTCAATGACTTTGGTTTACCGATGCCTTCCTGTGGTGATCGCAGGATATCCTGAATCAGTAAATGAATCCTTTTCAGTGTTTTCTTTTCAGTCTTTTGCCAAAATTGGTAATCCTCCCACGCTTGCGGAGTAAACATGAGATTCATTCAATGAGCTCGATTTCCTTTTCCACTAAATTTCCTTGTTCGGCAGCTTCAATTGACGCAATCAATCGTTTTGCGTTCGCAGGACTGCGTAGGAGGTAAGCCGTTTCTTCAAGCGCTTCGTAGTCTTCCAGCGAGATCATGACGACCGATTGCTCGCGCTTGCGTGTAATGATCACAGGATCTCGATCGAGACAAACCTGATCCATCGTGGAAGCTAGGTTTTCTCTTGCTGCAGTGTAAGTGATTGCATTCATATGTACAGGATATCGTACAGATTGTGTGCCCTGTCAAATTGTTTTCGTGCTGTCTACAATAACAGGTACTAAAAGGCGGTTACCAACTTTGCGGTAAAGAGCTATGATATGCCCGCTTTTTAGGATCCGCGTTCATTGTTTTGTTGGCTACCGACTTCGAGAAAAGGTGTTCCATAACTACGACTTTTTTTAATTAGCTTACCAATGCATTCCCCACGGATATCTTCGCTTACTTTACGCCCCACGAATTCCCAGCGTTTCGATTCATGAAAAAAGAATAACTCAATCTAATTGGGGTTGTTTTTCTCGATGAAGAAGCCGGTTGCGGTCTCGAACTTCTTGGCGGCCGTATCTTTGTTTATGATGACCTTGCCGATCGAGGTAAAACCCCGTTTCTTGCTCTCAGGAGTAATGGTGATCGTATCCCATGGCCCCTTTCTTTTGTCTTGTTGCCAAAGCCTGCCCGTGCCGTTGATTAAATCAATCTCCTTGAGGTTCAGCTCGAGCCTATCTTCGTACACGGTGACGACCATATAATTCGGCTTGGTGGTTCGACCAATCAAGCCGCCATGTGCCACTTGCTGAATTCCATCCTTTTGAATACAGGTAACAGCGTGGACTTCTCCGCATAGATAAAGATCAACATCATATTTAACCATTGTCTTCCAGAACTCGGAATCTCTTCCCTTTTCCATTAACATACCGGATGAACTGAAAGTTCTTACTGGGCGAAGAATGGGCGTATGCCCCATGACCACAATATGGTCCACTTTGGGTCGATATTTTCGAACCACGCTTTCGAACCATTCCAATTGTTTACCCGTCACTCCGGCTGCGATCTCACCTTGTTTGCTCTCGCCCTTCTCGAACACATCGACCGAAACGAAAAGAGTATTATTATGGAGCCAGTAGAAGGCAGTTCCTTTCATGTGGTCGGGACCATTCAGGGGCATCTTAAGATGCCGACGAAATGCGTCCTTATAAAAGGGAACCGCATTCGCTGCCCTACCCCGCCATGGGTTGTCCCGAATCTCGTGGTCGCCAAGGGCGGTGTAGACTTTCAAATCATGATCCTTGAAACGCTGAACCCACCCCGGGTAATACTTTTGCGCCCACTGGTCGATTTCCTCCTTCTTCGTCCCCCAATGCCCCATCACGAGGTCGCCTGCCACGAGGGAAAAAGCCGGATCTTCCTTCTTCATCGATTCGAGGATGAACCCAAGTGCGTCCTCCCATCCTTCCTGAGGGTACTCGATGTCGAAATTGAGGAAATCGGGTATGCTGACGAAAGTCCAGGGATCGGAATCAGAGGGGTCGGGCTTGGATACCAAGGAACTGGCAGCAAGCAAACTTAGTACTGCAAAGCATAAAACTTTTTGGGTTGATTTGTGCATTTGATTTTCTTGTGACTAAAAATTGATTTGGTTTAACATTAGCCAACAGAAGTACGATTTACGAGTGTCTGTCTCTATGGATTTGTAAGGTCGGTGTCGACTTCTTACCAAAACGGATGTTCGATAATTGAACGCTTGGCGTCGGGAGGTTTACTGAAAAGCCCCAGGAGGGGAAATATACCGCTCATAATCAACAATGATTTTTTCAACTTTTCATATTCCTTCCACTTCAGTGAGGTACAACGCTACTCCCCAGGCACGGCCTTTGGCGCGTTACCCACAGGAGAGATTTCCCTGTCACCTTCTTTTTGAAACTCAAGGTGTGACGCCATCATCTCATAGGTTGCGGCCTCACTTCCAACGACGACCTTGGCCACATAGGTCTCTTTTTTTGTAACGCCCGGAATTTCAGCTTCATAGCGTTTCTTTCGGGCATCCGAATCCAGGTTCCATTCCGGATGATAAAGCCCTGTCTTAAGGTAAGGCGTATATTCCTTGCCGATCGTGCCGTAGACATTGGGACCCTTTTGATCCAAGACCAGGCCCCCATCCTTCCAGATACGCACCAGTCCATTCTTCCCGGGCGACCATTTTGCATGGATGACCCAGGGCACCCATGTTCCGAGCTGCAAGGGATCCTTAAGGTTGAAGAGCTTTCGTTTCGGATTCTTCTGGGGCGAGCCAAAGTGCTGGCGCACCTGCCAGTTGGAATTCTGGATGCAAATAGTTAGGTTGGGATGAGTGGGCCGCCAGTTACCTGGTATCGCATGCCATTGAATGAGAATATCCGCACCCTTGTTGGGATCGATCTTCCAGTCTTTGGGCACATAGGTCAGTATGCCGTACCATCGCTCATTGAACTCCTTCTCACTAGGCAAAGAAATCTCAGCCCGGAAAGAATTGGGGCCACGAGGCACGAAGAATCGAACAGCCTTTTCCCCTCCCGTCATTCCCGGAGCATCGGTGATCCTAAGTCGATTGGGATTTGTCTTGGCCAAACGATAGCGATTATCCTCCGACAGGTTCAACTTGTCGAGCCCATGCCCGCCGAAATCACTCTCAAAGAGGATTGG
>CAWUUU010000015.1:0-15351 GCA_963924995.1 uncultured Opitutales bacterium | reverse complement strand
TCGGTTACTGCACCAGTTTGCTCAACTGCCCGATCCGCCCTAATTACCGGGATGTTTCAGACCAGTATTGGAGCTCATCATCACCGCAGCGGGCGTGGTGAAGTGAAAATTCAGAAACCTGATCATGTGAAATTAATTCCCGAGTTTTTTAAGGAGGCGGGGTATTATACATGTCTTGGTGGGAGCGTACACGGTGCTGGAATAGCGAGTCCAAAACATAAGCTAAGGTTTGGGAAATCGGATTATAATTTTGAATGGGATACAAAAGTTTTTGATGCACCCGAATGGTCAGGGCGAAAGAAGGATCAACCTTTCTTTGCCAAGATTTGTCTGAGCGGAGGAAAAGCCCGTTCCCAAGCTCGATCTTCAAAAGATATTCCTCATGTGGATACTTCTAAGGTTGAAGTTCCCCCCTACTACCCACGGCATCCGGTAGTGTTGGAAGATTGGGCAGCCTATTTGGATACCTTTAATTTAATGGATTTACAGGTGGGGCAAATCATAGATCGTCTTAAAAAAGAGGGTGAGTTTGAAAATACCGTGATCTTTTTCATTACCGATCATGGAGTCAGTCACGCCCGGGGAAAGCAGTTTTGTTACGATGAAGGCATGATGATCCCGTTCTTTGTGCACGCACCTGGAAGAGTAAAGGCTGGGAGTATAAGAAAAGATCCAGTGTTGCATATTGATGTGGCAGCCACTTCGCTTTATTTTGCTGGTATTGAGGTGCCAAAATATATGGAGGCTCAAAGTTTATTCGGTTCCAATGCAGTAAAACGTAAATTTGCAGTTTGTGCCAGAGACCGTTGTGATGAGACTTACGACCGTATCCGTGCGGTCCGAACATCTCGATATAAGTACATTCGAAACGGATACCCGAATCGCCCGCATCTACAGCCCTGTGCATATAAGGACAACAAGGATACTTACTTGGCGATACGGGAATGGGGAGAAAAAGGAAAACTAACCAACCTACAGAAAGAGCTTTTACTTTCTCCTGCCAGAACAAAAGAAGAGCTTTATGACTTAAGCAATGATCCATGGGAACTGGAGAACTTAGCAGATAGCCCCAATCATTTGAAAGCTCTACAGAAAATGAGAAAGACTCTCGATCTGTGGATTAAGGAAACAGGTGATCATGGACAGAAAGTCGAACCGATGAAGATGTACGATAGCGACATGAAGATCTACATTGGCGGACAGGCAATCAAAGGCAGACAGGAAAGAGCTGATGAGATTCAAGGCAATGTCATCCTGATGAAAAAATGGTGGAAAGAGGGTAAGTAAATTTAAAATTACTCCGATTCAACTTTGATTAGGTTGCATACATTTCATCAAAAAATTAAGAAATGAGCAGCAGGTTAAACAAAAAAAATTAGGTTTCCAACTTCTTCGAATTGAAATCTGGTTTATGTTCCCTAACTTGATGTACATTGAATAACCGATTTCTTATCATTCTGTTCGCCTTCTCCTATTACAGCCTTTTGGCTGAGTGGAAGAGTCAGTTGATGCCTTTTCTTGAGCTTCATTGTTTCGATTGCCACGGTGACGGAGCAAAGAAGGGTGGGTTGGCGATGGATAAATTGTCCGAGAAATTGGAGGACCCTGAAGCGTTTGCAACTTGGGAGAGAATTTATGAACGAGCGATCAATGGAGAAATGCCACCTCAAAAGGTGAAGGATCGCCCCGGTCCAGTTGAGTTGATAAAGGTGCGGGAATTACTTGGGGGTCACCTTTCGGAGGCACATAGTAAGGTAAAGGGAACGGTTCTTCGTCGGTTAAACCGAAGAGAATATGAGAATACCATGAACGATCTATTTGGGACTCGGCTAAGTCTTGCTGACTTATTACCGGAGGACGGGCATTCGCATGAATTTAATAATATTGGAAGTGCATTAGGTTTGTCCATGGAGCACCTCAAACAATACATCCATGCTGCGGGTCTGATCTTCGATCAAACGGTTCGACAGACTCACCATCCCTACAAGCAAACCACCAAGAAGATCAATTTTGAAGAACGGGAGATCAATCAACATGTCGGTAAATCATGGAAAAGATTAACGAATGGAGCGATTGTTCATTTTTATGGTGGAGGATACCCTACGGGTTTATTGCGCCAATCACGAGTGCAGCGTGAAGGTCTCTATAAGATTAGTTTAACAGGTTACGGTTATCAAACTGACAAGGCTGTTACTTGCCTGATTCAGGCAGAGAGTTATGAGCCTGGCAGTCCCAAACTCCATTTAGGAACTGCTTCCTTTTTGCCCAAAAAATCAACTACTGTTGAACTGGAGGTATGGTTGGATCATGGTTATATGATCAAGTTTGATCCTCAGGGAATTTATCGTGTGCCTGGATTCGAGCATATGAATCCTAATACTTATAAGGGTAAAGGGTTCGCCTTCATCGGGGCTGAAGTTGAGGGCCCATTAAGCAAGGGTTATCCAGGAACCGGTTACGACTACATATTTGAAGGAATTGATAGGCACGAGGTCGAACCTAATCATCCCAGCAACCGGGAAAAGCATTGGTACAAGCCCAAGTTCGAATTAATTTGCGAGGATGAAAATAAGACCATTCAGAAGTTTCTTTTTCGAGTAGGTTCTCTTGCTTTTCGGCAATCGGTTACGAATGAGGAAATGGAAGATTACTTTAATCTTTTTGGGGATGAGCGAAAGAAAGGTGAAAGTTTGGAATCTGCTTTGAAAACAGTTTTTTGTGCTCTCTTTTCCTCACCTCGTTTTCTTTATTTAAACGAACCATTGCTCAATTTTAAAGGTGGTGCCTTGGCCAGTCGCCTCCATCTCTTTTTAGCAAGAAGTCTTGGGCATAAAGAGTTGGTCAATCTGGACATGAATGGAGTGAAAGGAGATAATTTAAAGTGGCTTCGGCCGCAAACTGAAATGCTTTTGCATGCCAAAAGTTTTGAGCGATTTATCGAAGATTTTACAAACAATTGGCTCGATCTGAGAAATATCGACTTTACCTCTCCCGATCGAGTTTTGTTTCCCGAATACGATTTGTATCTCAAAACATCGATGCTGAAAGAAACTAGAGCCTTTCTTCAATACCTGTTCAAAGAAAACTTGCCCGTATCTAATTTTGTAAAATCCGACTTTGCGATGCTCAATGAACGTTTGGCTCAGCACTACGGCGTGCCCGGCGTTACGGGGCATGAGATCCGTCGAGTCTCATTACCCGTTGATCTTCCCCGCGGCGGTTTACTTGCTCAGGCGAGCGTTCTTAAAGTGACCGCAAACGGAACCAATACTTCTCCTGTGCTTCGCGGGGTTTGGGTAATGGAGAGAATTCTTGGACAAATGCCATCTCCGCCACCTCCTCTAATTTCCGGAGTCGAGCCCGATATTCGCGGAGCCGAGACATTACGGGATCTTTTGGAGAAGCATCGGAGTATGATCAGCTGTCAGGGATGTCATGCAAAATTTGACCCACTTGGCTTTGCTCTTGAATCTTTTAACCCCATTGGAGGATACCGGGAGAATTATCGATCTTTGAATCCTCAAGCACCTTCAGTCGAAAAGAAAGTCAGAGCCCAGGTAGTTCGCTATAAGCAGGGACCACTGGTGGATGCATCTGGGCATTTTGTTGATGGTGCTCATTTCACCAATTTTAAAGAGTTTCAGAACGCTTTGGTTGGGAATGAAAAAACCTTAGCCCGTGCATTCGTTCAAAAATTGCTTACCTTTGGAACTGGTCGTGAACTTGGCTTTTCCGACAAGGATGAAATTGATCGAATTATCAACAAATGTGCAGCCAATAAATATCGCGTGGGTGATCTCTTGCATGCGGTGGTGGCTTCAACTATTTTTCAAAGTAAATAACTTTTATGACCGCCTATATTTATCGATCCGAATCTTTGTCTCGTAGAACTTTCCTAAAGGGTGCAGGCGTATCGCTTGCTTTACCGATGCTTGAGGCAATGACTCCAGTATTTGCCCGAACGCCGATTCTTCCGCGAGTACCGAATCGTTTTGTGGCGATTAATGCGGCATTGGGTTTTCATGGCCCCAACCTATTTCCTCAAAAATCAGGATATGAGTATGAAATAACTCCTTATCTTGAAGAGTTAAAACATCTGCGAAAGGATTTTACTCTTTTCTCTGGGCTTTCTCATTCTAATCAACAGGGAAGTAGCGGGCATGCATCGGAAATGACTTGGTTGACAGCGGTCGAACGACCCGGCTTGGCTGGTTTTAAGAATGCGATCTCATTGGATCAGTTGATCGCTGGTAAGATTGGAACGAAAACCAGAATTCCTTCAATCAATTTGGGTACGGGGGGAGGAGGGCAATCGATTTCATGGAATACTAATGGTGTATCTATTCCATCTCAATCTTCGCCATCAAAAGTATATCGCAAACTTTTTGTTCAGGGCACAGATAAAGAAATCAAAGAACAGCTTAACCACTTAAACCGTGGGCAGAGCATTCTTGATGTCATAAGGGGGGATGCTCGAAGGTTACAGGGAAAACTCGGTCAAGTTGATCGTGATAAATTGGAAGAATATTTTTCTTCCGTTCGAAACTTAGAAAAAAGACTCCAACAAAACAAAGACTGGTCCGGGAAACCTAAGCCAAAGGTTAATTACTCAGAGCCCAATGATGTACAAGATCGCTTTGATTTATTGGCCAAGCAGCAATTGATGTACGATTTAATGGCCCTTGCCTTGCAAACCGATTCTTCTCGAGTAATGACCTTTTCCTTGGGTGCATTCAATGCGGTGCCCAGCAACATCAAGGGAGTGAAGACCGACTGGCACAACCTGTCCCACCATGGTAAGGATGAAGACAAGATTGAGGAATTAGAAATTATCGAAAAAGCTGAATTTTCTCTGTTTGCTGATTTTCTCGGCAAGCTCAAGTTGCACCAAGAAGAGGGTCGATCTTTGCTTGATGGAACATCAATTCTTTTTGGATCCAATTTGGGTAACGCCTCTTCGCATGACTGGCGCAATCTCCCTATTATCGTAGCTGGTGGTGGATATAAGCACGGATCCTTCGTCGCTCACGATGACAAAGAGAACACTCCATTATCTAATCTCTTCATCCCTCTGGCTCAACGAATGGGAGTGGAGATAGAATCTTTTGGCAGGAGCACCGCCTCCGGGTTTCAGGGTCTTGAAATCTAGTGGTTGTGATTATCTAATCAAAGCTTCGTGAATTATCCGGCAATGGGGCAAGCTTTTTTGTAGGTCTTGGAATCCTGTTGGGGAAATCTGGGTGGCGTAGATGTGGAGTTCTTGAAGACTTTTCATTTGAGCGAGACTATTCAGAGAATCATCGGAGATTAGCAGATCGTGCAACCAGAGCTTTTCGAGCTTGGTTAATTGGGTCAGTTTATGAACAGTCTGGTCGGTCACTTGGGTCTCTCCAAGGTATAAGCCTTCGAGGTGAATGAGCTTAGCCAAGTGAGGAGCACTCTTATCGGTAATTTTATTTCCCCGTAGACCGAGGTAGGTAAGCTGTTTCATTTGAGCTAAGTGACCGATTCCTTTGTCGGTAATCTTGGTTTGCCCAATGGGGAGGTGCTTGAGGGATTTGGATCTGGACAGATGGCGAGTGCCTTCGTCTCCTACTTGTGTGCGATAGAGGTTGAGCCATTCGAGCTTAAATAGTTTCGCGAGGTCAATCATATCCATATCGCCTGCCTCGGTCTGTTCAAGAGATAGGTCGGTCAGATGAGGGAAATGGATAGGAAATTTTTGTATTGGAGCCTTAGCCTGAGTTCTATTGAGAACTATTTCAACGACTTGACCTTGCTTATAAAAGATTTTGCCTCCTAAATCGTAAATTTGTTGAACTACTTTTTTTTCATCGGCAAACGAAAACGCACTTTGGAATATTAGCAGAAGCCCAGGTACCAGTTTCATTTCTGTTGGCTGAGCTTGGTTGCAAGCAGAACGGCTTGCTTGAGGCTCTGAGGATCGGCCTTTCCCTGCCAAGCGATGTCAAGGGCAGTGCCATGATCCACCGAGGTTCGTACGATCGGCAGGCCTAGTGTAACATTGACTGCCTGATCAAAGGCGAGTGCCTTTACGGGGATGAGTGCCTGATCATGATACATGCAGATATAGGCATCGGTTTGGGTTCGTCGAGAAGGCGTGAAGGCGGTGTCGGGTGGTAAGGGACCGATTAGGTCGCCACCATCCTGACGCATTTTTTCAATGGCAGGCAAAATGATACGTTCTTCTTCGCGATTTCCGAATAATCCATTTTCACCGGCGTGTGGGTTGAGCCCGCAGACCGCGATTCTCGGTTCACGTCCAAGCAATTTTTTGTGAGTGTCTCGAGTCATTTCGATTACTTCGCATATCCGTTCGATGCTTAGTAGATTAGGAACTTCTTCATACCCGACATGAACGGAGACTAAGCTACAACTGATAATATCAGAGATAAAAGCCATACAAAATTTATCGGTTCCGGTGCGGTCGGCGAAAATCTCTGTATGCCCAGGGTAGGGGACGCCTGCCTTTGAAAGAGCCTCCTTATTCGCGGGACAGGTAACCACTGCATCGACTTGATTACTAAGGCATGCATCGATTGCGGATTTAATATATCCGTATGTTGCTCTCCCCGTTTCAAAACTTATTGTGCCTGGATGCAACTTTTCTAAATTTATTAAATCTAAATCAAGGACTACTGGTGAATCGTTTGAATCTAGATTTTCTTTTTTGATGGCTTGGAAATGGGAAGGTTTTCCCGTCTTTTCGGCACATGATTTAAGAACTGCAAGATCCCCAAAAATAATGGGGGTACAAAGTTCCTGAATTTCTTGGTCTGCCAAAAGATCGAGACAGATCTCAGGGCCTATTCCGGCAGGGTCTCCCATGGTTATTGCTATGCGTGGCTTTGACATTTAAAATTTGATAGTTTCTCCCTTTCTTCCGTAGTCGTCTTCATGGCGGATTTGGTCTTCTGCTTTCCACTCACCTAAACTTATGACCAGCATGCGAAAGCTGGACTCCTCAGCCCAAAATCGGTGTTTTTGTCCGGGTTTGATTAAAAATTCCTCATGAGCTTTGGGATGAAAGAGTTTCCCATCAATTTCCAAAATAGCCCCGTCATCGAGAAAGTGAAAAAGTTCATGCCTGATTGCATGGGAGTGGAGACTCGCCCGTTCACCGGGTTTGACTTCGGTCAGGTCAACCGAGCACTTCTGGTTACGAACGACCATATGTATATCACCCCACGGTCTTGTCGATTGTATGGTTGATTGCCCTTCTCTTGGATCGGTCATTTTTTTCAATTCTTGTGATACTGGCGTGTGAGGGCAAGCTCATGCTCTATTATCTCTGTAATCAAATCTTTTTAACTAGGATATTATTTAACAAAATCTGATCTTCTGAATTCATGTTTTGCTTAACGCCTGCAATGCTCCGGTAAATTCCCCATTTGGGACGAACAAAAGAAAAGCCTTTTCGCCATGTTTCAAGTTTTTGGACCTTTTTTATATTTAGAACTCCGTCGACGGAACGAATTGAAAATTTAAAGGACCCATCCTTGGCATAATGACAAAGGGATTCGCAGATTAGCCACTTGTCTTTACAGTCTTCCCAATCGGCGAGAAAAATACGCCCTGACTGATCACCTGACCACCATTGTAACTGAAGTTGAGGTTTCCCCCTTTCAATCACCCCCGATAGGGTTAAAATAGGATCTTTAACATTGTGAGAACCCACTGCTTTCAACTGAAAGAAGTGGCAAAATGCTTTGGTGATTTTGAAGGTCTTTTCAATCTTAAGATACCATTTAATATAATGGGTTTCTGATTTTTTTGCTTTCAGAGTTTCAGAAGAACTCTGATAGCCCTTGATTTCGTTTCGCTGTCTTTCTTTTCCCTTTGGCCATTTTTTATCCCTATCTCCATCTTCGTCACGGTGAATAAAAAAGGCAAAGGCACTGCCCAACTCCGAGTCTTTAACCAATTTTATGTGTTCGAAGTCTCTATGGTTCCCATTAAATATTTCGGGTGTTTCAATGGAATATTTACCGAATGCTTTTTGTACCTGTGCGATTGCATTCAAACTTGAGTTTATATCTGCTTGTAATTGAATATCACTCAATATTTCGGCTTTTCCTTGAACGAGAAGGGGCAGGGTGAAATATACAAAGTATTTGGTGAAGTAAAAACACCATAATTCTATACGAAAGGTTTTCATAAACTATCTCCAAACTAAATCCCAACCTTTCAATCGTCGATATAGAAGATGAGTATTTAAGGTAATTTTCATTCCAAAATTGGATTTAAAGTAATCTGACCAAACAAAAACACCGCATTGCTGCGGTGTTCTTGGGCTTTTAAAAAACAAACTAAACTGAAACAAACTGACTCGTGTTAATAACTCGTGTCGATAAGTAAGACGCAAGTAATTTCAAAAACGTTCAAAATAAATAAAGTTTTTTGAAAAAGCCCATTTATCCTCCTCGATTACCACGAATATTATTTGATTCCTTTATAAACAAAAACACCGCATAAATGCGGTGTTCTTGGGCTTTTGAAAAACAAACTAAACTGAAACAAACTTACTATTGTCAATAGGTAAGACGGGGGCAATTTTAAAAACGTTCAAAATAAAGCAGATTTTTTTAAAAAGTACATAAATCCCTATACTCAAGAAGATTGAAGCTTAAAATGATTTTAGTTCTTTAGGTGTCGCTTAGGGAATGTATTGTATTCTGGACTTCTCCAATAATGCGTTTACCCGTTTTGCTATTTAATTCATATTGAATGGACATTTGCCAGCAGGGAGCGATTTCTGGAATTTCAATCATCAGCCTATATCCGTCCTTTGATACTGTCGTACCTTTGACTTCGAGAGTCTTTTCCTCATATTTTCTAGATCCGTAGTTTTTTGTGCGTTTGAGAGCCCAAGTTTTTACCTTAATAGATGGATTTAGCTTCTCAGAAAGTGGATCGGTGAAAGTGATTTCAATTCCTTTTTTTGTGGCCCGCATGGAGGTGGGCAAGTGCATCGGTTTACCAGTTGCCCGCAGTCGGTAAAACCCACCAGGTTTCGCCTGAGCTGAACCCCATGCGGACATTCCGGCGAGATAGAGATGTTCGTTTTCCGGGTGAAAACGACCACGCATAGTTCCCGTGGGCATGTCTGGAATGGGCAGGCGACATAGCCCACCCTGTACTTGACCGTTTACCGTTTCGTGAGGAACCACTTCGATTCGTCCATGACCGTAGGACATATGAATAAGTTTTCCATTGAGATTTCCCCATTTTTCACTCTCAACCCAAATGAGTTCCGCCGGGGATCGGTCAAACTGTTTGTGTGTCCAACATAGTGGTTGTTTCATTGCCGAATCAGAATTATCTTCAGGAGCACCGTAGCTCCACATGTTTCCATAGAAATTATTTCCGGGGATCACATGGTTGATCCGGTTTTGGGGATTCCAATGACCTTCCTGATCGGTTACAAAAAAAGACCCGTCAGGGTTTCGACAGACTCCATTGGCGGCACGAAACCCATTGGCGAGAATTTCTGACTTTTGACCATCCGCAGAGACTTTAATCAAAGTTCCATGATGTGGAACAAGTGGTTTTCTGGCGTGGCGTGCACTTTTGGCATAATAAAAGTTGCCATTCTTGTCCGATTGTAACCCCATGGCAAATTCGTGAAAATGTTCGGTTACCTGATGGTCACTGTTAAACGCTTCATAAAAATCCGTCTCTCCGTCTCCATTTAAGTCTTTGAGTCGGACAATTTGATCGCGACAGGAAACAAATACCTCGCCGTTTCGTAGTTTAATCCCAAGGGGTTGGAATAAGCCGGATGCTATTCTTTTCCATTCTGTGGTGAGAGCCGATTCATCTGCGATACCATCGACCTTCCAAACATCACCATCCCAAAAACACAGATAGGCACTTTTCCCGTCGGGAGAGAAATCTATTCCACTGGCCCTCATTCTGCTTTTCCAAGGATTTGTCAGTGGGAGGGTGAATTCATCCACTTGAAAAGGGCCGTTTTGGGTTCCTCTTAAAATTGCTGAACTCAGACTTTCTTGCCATTGAGCGGGGCCGCCTTTGGTGAATTGATTAAGATCGATAGTGGGTAGGGCTATACTTCCTTCTTTTGAAGAATGAGTAATGGAAAGATTAACCGGGGTGTTTTCTGGCTTCACAGATAAAATCCAACTGTTTTTATTTTCAGAAAGCCTATTTGGCAGTTTTTGATTGGAACTTTGTATGGTAATGCGTTTGCCAGGCATCCGAAAAGATAATGGATGCGGACTTTTTCCAATACTAAGAAAACGCACAAATGAACCATCCTCTGACAGAGCATGGTGTTCTAAGATCTCCGCTTTTCCGACACGATAGCTTATGATCGTTTTGTTCTCATATTTATAGAGACCCAAATATTGACACCATTCACGGGGCAGGGGACCGTATCGATTACCGTCCAATCCCTTGATTCTTTGGTCCTCAAATTTACCGGTCTCTGGGTTTGCCCAGCCGGGTAGGTCAGATGATTCGAGAACAGGTTCGCCAATCGTGCGGGGGCGGACCACATGCCGACCGTCAAAATTGATTCCTCGCCAATCAATAAACCCTTCCCCCTTCCAGATACCAGCAATGCGAAGAGTGTCGTGTTCGAAGGCGACCCATTCTGTCCCCTTACTGACGCCACCATTTCCTTGGTCCAATCGGATGGCAATTGCCTTGTAAGCCAAATTGTTTGTTATTCCAACTGATTCGCTCGGTTTTGCTCGGTCCTGATCATCGGCGATTTCAAAACTTCCCATGAGGAAAGATCCATAATCCATGTCTTTCCATGGAACTCTCTCGACCGGGATTGGGCCTAAATCCTCTCCCTTGGGTAAAGTATTGAGGTATTTTTGAGCGACATTAAAGTATTGTCCGGAATTATTTTTTTTGATGAACTCTTCCCTGATGTAATGAATCACGGCGTATTTTTCGCGTGGGGTCAGCATCACTTGGGGGATCATGAGCCGCCATCCTCGGGTCAGAGTATTATACATGGTATGCGGGTCGCTTCCGTGTTGGAATTCACCCTCCCAAAATTTGAGGGAATTGGGGACAGATCCTTCAAAACCGGGGCGACCATGACAACTTTGACAATTGAGTTCGTAGACAGCCTCTCCCATTTTTAGGACATTCCTAGACTTATCTTTAATCAATCGAGCGTGATCAATTTTTGCTTCGTATTCGGGAAGGGCAGATTCGGGTAGTAACATTTTTCCGGGTGGGAGTTCTTCGGCCACAACCTGAGAAAAAGTCAGTAATAAAATGAAAGGTAAAATCTTTAAATACGAAGAATTCATAGGTTGATTCGAGTAAAGCAATTTAGGCCGTTATACAAAGTGAATAATAAGAGATGGAGGGATTTGGGAGAATCTTTTGTAAAGCCTTAGGCAAGGATATCTTTTATCGGATAGGCATCTTCCACACCGGTTAGGCGTTGATCTAATCCTTGGTGTGGGAAGGTAAACCGATGATTATCAATTCCCAGACAGTGGAGAATAGTTGAGTTTATCTCATTTAAATGAACCGGATTTTCTGTGATATTGTAACTAAAGTCGTCCGTTTCTCCATAGGTGGTTCCTGCTTTTATACCACCACCTGCCATCCACATGCAAAAATTGCGGGGATGATGATCCCGCCCATAGTTCTCACGGGTCAGTGTTCCCTGACAATATACCGTTCGGCCAAATTCACCTCCAAATACCACCAAGGTGTCTTCCAGTAGTCCTCTTAACTTTAAGTCTTTGATCAGGGCCGCAGTGGGTTGATCCACATCCTTGCATTGGCCTTTAATGAGTTTTGGTAAATTTCCATGTTGGTCCCATCCGCGGTGGAGAATTTGAACCGTACGGACTCCTCGTTCGATAAGTCGTCTGGTCATAATAGCGGAGTGGGCATATGACCCTGATTTCTCCACATTTGGGCCATACATTTCGAGGGTTGATTTACTTTCCTTTCCAAGATCAGTCAACTCGGGTACGCTGGTTTGCATTCGAAAGGCCATCTCGTACTGTGCGATTCGAGTCTGTGTCTCCGGATCCCCAAATCTTTCGAAGGTTTTATGATTAAGTTTACTCAACGCATCGAGCATCGCCCTCCTGTCTCCCTTCCTTACACCTGGTGGGTTTTTTACAAAGAGAACGGGGTCTCCACTTCCCCGCAAGGCAACTCCGTCATACTTGGTGGGCAGGAACCCACTGCTCCACATTCGAGTGAATAGTGCCTGTGCCTGACTATCTTTGGGGAAAGTTGGAGTGAAGACGACAAAAGCGGGAAGGTCCTGGCTTTGGCTACCTAATCCGTAA
Organism: uncultured Opitutales bacterium; assembly: GCA_963924995.1. GTDB lineage: Bacteria > Verrucomicrobiota > Verrucomicrobiia > Opitutales > Seribacteraceae > Seribacter. The sequence continues at coordinate 3,034 of CAWUUU010000015.1, read as the reverse complement.
CTGATCCATGAGCCCAAGCTTGGTTTACCGGGGACTTCGCTTCCTGTCATTACGAATGTACAGGCAGGATCATGATTAATGGCCTCAGTGTGGACTGACTTAATCATAGTGATATCGTCCGCAATTTCTTTCATGTGCGGTACAAGCTCGCTCATCATGATTCCTGATTTTCCGCACTTCTCGAACTTAAATTTGCTTGGTGCGACCGGGAATCGTTTCTGATTACTTGTCATGCCGGTAATACGCTGATTATTACGAACGGAATCGGGCAGGTCTTTATCAAAGTATTCTTCCATCTTCGGCTTGTGATCAAACAGATCCATTTGCGAAGGGGCACCATTCATATGGAGGTAGATGAGATTTTTTGCCTTGGGTGCAAATTGGGGGAAGCCAGGCAGGGCGGGGTGCATACCTGTATGTTTCTCATTGTCGATTTTAGCAAAAGTATTTTGTGCTGCCAATTGAGCAAGGGCGACTCCTCCGAGTTTCAGTCCGGCTCCCTGAAAGAAGCGGCGTCTAGTTTGTAGGTGATGGTATTCGATTGCAGGATTCATAGGAGATTTAATTTTTATTAACCACTTCGTCTAGGTTAAGCATGAGGTTAGCAACGAGAGTCCAGGTAGCTAGGTGTGCGTGTGGGATTTCTTTGTCGGGAACACTTTCTCCGAAGTTTATCAGTTCCAGGGCTCCCTTTGAATCATGACAGAAACGTTCCTGGTATTCCACAAAGAGGTTGGAAATAATGGTAACCTCATCGGGGCTAGGCGAGCGTGAGGTAACGAGACGCCAAGCCCATTTTATTCTTTCCTCTTCTTTTTTACCACCCTCCTTAATAATTCTTTGAGCCAAGTTTCGGGCAGCTTCAAAATGTTGGACGTCGTTCATGAGCTGCAGAGCCTGCATCGGTGTGTTGCTTCGGCCGCGTGCGGCACAGCTTTGTTCACGGTTAGGTGCGTCAAAGCTGGACATAAAGGGTGCGGGTGCAGTGCGTTTGAGAAACGAGTAAATACTTCTACGATAAAGATCATCCCCCTTACCCTGTTTATAGTAGCGTGTATTGCTTCTTCCAAAGCCAACGGGTTCCCAAATGTTGGTCGGTTGATAAGGCATGACTCCCCGTCCACCCAATTTTCTAACGAGCAGACCACTGAAATGAAGGGCTTGATCGCGAATAATTTCTGCATCCAGTCGATAGCGAGGGCCTCTTGCTAATAAGCGATTATCGGGATCAATCTTCAAGAGTTCTGGAGTTATTTTTGAACTTTGCTGGTAGGTTTTACTGGTAAGAATCTGTTTAATGAACTTTTTAATATCCCAATTATCTTCGATTAACTTAATGGCTAACCAATCCAAAAGTTGGGGATGGCTGGGCAGTTCGCCCTGAGTCCCAAAGTCGGAAGATGTTTTGACAATTCCGATACCAAAAAATCTTTGCCAAAGACGATTGGCAATTATCCGAGAGGTAAGTGGATGATCGTCGCGTACCAACCAATTGGCCAGATCCAGACGATTGAAATCCCGATTCTGTGGTTTTTCAGGAAGCGGAGGAAGAAAAGCGGGAACTCCCCGGGAAACCTTTTCACCAGGGTTGTCATATTGACCCCGAATCATGACAAAGCTCTCTCTTGCCCCGGGTAGGTCAGCCATTACGAAAGTAGAGGGAATATTTTTATTTACCACTTCGATCTCTTGATCGAGTCCTTTCTTTTGATTTTTAAAATTCTGAATGTTCTTGGGCAGGGCAGCATATTTATTCTGCAACCAATAAACTAAGGCATCCTTTTCTTCTTTTTGTGTCCATTGCTTTGAATCCTTCCCCTTGAGTTTTTTCTGCAAATTTTTGCTCAGGTCTACATTCCTTTTTTTCTCATTTTGTTTTTTCCAAGCGGTCCAGGAATGAGAAGGGTCAGTCGTTTTATCGCTTGTGGAATATATACCGATATGGTCCCAATACATCGTTCCAGAAAATTGGGTCAGGGCAAACCCTGTAACTTTACTTTTTGGGCTCAAGCCGATTTTGGATGCGGGAAATTCGAGTTTAATCCATTTTCCCGCTTTTGGCACCGGACCCATAACTACGCGCTGATGAGTATCTTTTTGCCCCCACCCAATCTTTTCGTGGTCGCCCCATACGGCTCGGTGGTTCCATCCGTTCACATAAAATTGAAGCATGATCGCTTCTGGTGGATCTTTGGGATCTAAAAAGCAGTAGGCAAAGAGTTTCCCTCCCTTGGGAATATCCAAATTTTCTACCCCTGAAAAAACATCCTGACCCGTGGCATTCTTTGCTGTTCGGCTAATGGATTTCTCCCCACTGTAAACCGGTCCTTCTCCTTTTTGAGTAAATATAAGAGGGGCACCAGTTGCCTCTATTTTACCTTTCGGGATGCTGTCTTCGAACCACATGGAATGAGTCTCTTCGGGTGCAGGTTTTGGCTTTATATTGGCGGGATCGCGGTATTTGAATTTGGCGAACTTTTCCTTCAATTCTTTTTCAACCGTAGCAAGTTTCTTTTTCAGGCTTGCTAATTTCTTTTCATCTTCCTTTGAAGGCACCCTGATCACCGGTGGTGTTTCCATCTTGTTCCCGTCCATAGCAGGGTCGGCCGCACTGTGAAAAAAGGAATACATCGAATAATATTCCTTGGTCGAAAGCGGATCGAATTTGTGGTCGTGACACACCGCACATCCGGCAGTCAATCCCATCCAAACCTCAACTGCAGTGGAAGTCCGATCGACAGCATAACGGTAAATCCATTCCTCTTTTATGCTCCCGCCTTCCCCCGTGGTTACATTACACCTGTTGAAACCAGATGCGATTTGCTGATCGATTGTTCGATCTGGAAGAAGATCGCCTGCCAGTTGCCAACGGGTAAAGTCGTCAAAGGGCAGGTTTTCATTGAAAGCCTGAACAACCCAGTCTCGATACAACCACATACTACGCTCGTTGTCCAAATGGAGTCCATGAGTATCTGCATATCGAGCCAGATCTAACCAAAAGCGAGCCATATGCTCTCCGTAACTCGATCGGTTC
>CAWUUU010000014.1:0-8737 GCA_963924995.1 uncultured Opitutales bacterium | reverse complement strand
GGATCATTAAAACTTTCTATCTGACTAATAAAAAGCTTCATTTCCTTGAAAGCTGAAATTAAAGGAGAATCTGAATTCTTGCCTCCTATCTTTAATGAATTAATATTAAAAATATCCGCAAGCGCATCCATTGGATTTTTTGCTGCGGGAAATTCAACAATCTCATAATCATCAACCCCTGACAAAAGTGCACCATGGGCAATGGCATCAGTTAAACCTCCTAGTTCGTCGACAAGACCTAGTTCATGAGCGTCTGACCCCATCCAAACTCGTCCTTGGGCAATCTCATCTACACGACTTGCGTTTAAATCTCTACTCAGACTGACAAGAGAGATAAAACGATCGTAAATTCGATCCACATATTGTTGAACAATATCTAACTCCTCTGGAGATTTCGGGCGAGAGACTCCCATCAGATCGGCCGATGAATGAGTCTTGACCACATCCCAGTGCAAGCTGAAATTTTCAACTAAACTCTTGATATTAGGCAATAAACCAAAAACTCCGATTGAACCAGTAATCGTCTGCTCATGAGCAAACACTCTATCCGAGTCCATTGAAATCCAATATCCTCCAGACGCAGCGACTGAGCCCATGGAGACGACAATAGGCAATCCCCCTACCCGAGCACGGGAGAGTTCACTCAGAATGGCATCCGAGCCAGAAACACTCCCCCCAGGGCTATTCACCCTCATTACAATCGCTTTATAATCATCGTCTCTCGAAATCTCACGAATGCGTTGAGCAATTTCATCCCCCCCCACAGAAAGACCATCGTCGCCCCAACCGTCCATGATTGTTCCTTCAATGTAGATAAGTGCTATTTTGGATTTACCGTTCGCTTCTACGGATTCTTGATCCACAGTTGATTGGGGGCGTTCAACGTAGTCAATCAGATCAACATGGGCAAATTCCTCAGAATCCTCATCTTCAATTCCAAGCTCAAGTAACTTGTCCAACATTTCACCATAGGGTGTAATAAAATCAGCCAAGCCCATCTCTTGACAAAGATCGGGAGGAAAGAGAAAAGTCTTGTTCAAATCGAGGATTAAATCATTTTTTTCAACTCCACGATTCGAAGAGATTTTGTTTAAATAATTATCCCAACGCAGTTCCAGCAATCTAGATATCTGCATGCGATTCTCATCACTGAACTCGGTTGAAATAAATGGCTCAACTGCCCCCTTAAATTCTCCTACCCGAACAACCTGGACGCCTACGCCGAACCGTTCCAAAGCCTCGCCAAGGAAGATTTGTTCATTGGCCAACCCGTTCAAAATTAGCGTTCCACTTGGATTCATATGTAATTCATCACAAATTGAATAGACTAAATAATCTAATTGTGATGGGTCTGAGAAAAAGCCAATGATCTTTTTATCAGTCTGCTTAAAACCTTCAAGGGCTTCTACAAATTCCTGAATGGATGCATACCCACAACCATATCCATCGGGAATGAAACCTCCCTTGATGAAAATCCCGCAGATTTTCGGATCGGTCTCCGCTTTTTTAATTGAATCGAGGACTTCCTTTAAATGAAAGCTTGGTGGCTTTCGTTCGTCGGTAAGTGCTTCTCTCGTTAAATCCTCAAGTTTAATCCCTGAAGGTCGATCAGTTAAGTTCATTGAAAGATCAAGAACTAAGAAAGAACCCTTCATTGTTTCTGGTTTTTCTTTATCTAACAATGCAGAAAAAATTGCTTCAAAAAGAAACATCGAGATAAGCACAAACAAAATCGTCGATACTAAAGTAACGGCCATTCTTTTAAATACATCTTTGAAAAAATTCTTCATTTAACTTTTGCAAAGAAAACACCTCTTTTTGCCTAAGGTCGAAGAAAAACTTTGCCTGTACTCAAAAAGATCGCATTTATTCTTAGCTATGACTGATCAAGAACTCACCGCGGACCGAAAAGCACTCCGTATCAATTTAGATTCTTCCAAGTATGGAACTTTTGCTGAGATTGGAGCTGGGCAAGAGGTGGCTCGGCACTTTTTTCAGGCGGGAGGTGCAGCTGGCACAGTTGCCAAAACGATATCTGCCTATGATATGAAATTCAGCGATGCTATTTATGGGGAAGCCGGTCGATATGTATCACGAAAAAGAGTAGTGCAAATGATGGCCCACGAATATGAGCTTTTGGATGAACGTCTTTCCGAAGCACGGGGTGAAGCGAGTACTTTTTTTGCTTTTTCCAATACCGTTTCTGCACTTAACTTTAGTAAAACTAATGAATGTCACGGATGGATGGGCATAAGGTTTCAAATTTCGCCTAAATCGCCATTTCACGACATTATTCTCCATGTTCGTATGCTTGATTCTGATAACCAGCTCCAGCAGGAAGCAATCGGGATTTTAGGGGTTAATCTTGTTTATGGTGCCATGCACCTTAGCGACGACCCGGATGCCTTCATTGATAGTTTAACTGATAGTTTAGGCACAGAACGGATAGAGGTCGACATGATCGAATTTAACGGTCCATCCTTTGAATCAGTTGATAATCGAATTCTATGCCTTAAGTTGACTGAGAGAGGTTTAACTAATGCGATTATGTTTAATGCCTCAGGGCATGTCGTACAGTCTGCCGAAGAGCTTTATAAAAAAGCCTGCCTTATTGAACGGGGGAGTTTTCGTCCATTAACCAAGGTTAATTTAGATATGCTTGAAAAAGCCAAGGAGCAATTTGTAACAAGGGAGGATGTCGAAGAAAATAGCGTGGAGGTATTTATGGAACTCACACTCCGAAGTCTCCTCAATGAGGGTGATATTGATTATGAAGACTTTCTTTCAAGAATAGAAGTGATCAACTCCTGCGGGTATGGCGTTCTCGTTTCTAATTATTTGGAATATTTCAAACTCTCAGCCTACCTCAGGCGGTATGTCAAAAAACCAATAGGGCTCGTTTTGGGTCTCAATAATTTAGCCGATATTTTCAAGGAGGATTACTACTCAAAACTTGAAGGAGGTATCCTTGAAGCATTTGGTAAGCTTTTTAAAGATAATGTTAAAATCTATGCCTACCCGATTGAATTGAAAAATTTTGAACGTTACCGGATGCAAATGGGCATTGGCGATAATGTAGAAACCGAACTGGATGAGACTAAAGACGGATTAGTAACCATTGAGAATCTGCTTGTCGCAAGTAACCTTCGGAACTTGTACAAGTATATTCGGGAAAATGGTTTCCTAATAACGATTGAAAATTGCGATCGAGCAAATATGAACCTCTTTTCACGGGATATCTTTGAACTAGTCTGCAATCGAACCGAAGGATGGCAGGAAAGTTTACCTCCATGCGTAAGTAAAATGATTGAAAAGAAAAACCTTTGGAGAAATTGATTTGCACATGAAATCAATTGAGCCAAGCACTTTCTTATCATAGACTGATAATGCCAGAAGAGTGAAATTATGTATATTTCAAATAGTAAACGGTTAAAAAAAGTAATTGTAAATCTTTTGCGAAACCCCTCTTTCCTCATTCCTTATTTGAAGTTTTCCTTATCCTCAAAAAGTCCCATCGAACTCGAATTACCCTGGTGGACTTTTAGAAGTATAAATAAAATTAAGTCGCAGTTAAATAAGGAAAAAACTGTATTTGAATGGGGTTCAGGGGGTTCCTCTATTTTTCTCGCAAAATATGTAAAAACTATTCTGTCAGTAGAAAACGATCCAATTTGGATAAAAAAAGTAAGATCTAAACTTAAACAAAAAAATCTTTCTAATGCGGCAATCATATACAGAGAAATTAACTTAGAATCTCCCCAGAGTTTTCAAAACTCGCCCTACGCAAAATCAATCTCAGCCACATTTGACATAATTATAATTGATGGCGAAGATGCCTTCGGAGGTGACTCAGCCTGGTCAGCACGAGAGATTTGTTTTGAAATTTCCCAAAAATCGATCAAAAAAAATGGCGGCATTATCATAGTCGATGATTCTTGGCGTTATCCTGAAATATTGAAAGTAACCAAAGCCGAACATGTTGTCTGCACCGAAAGTGTAGGTCCCTGTCGAAAAGGAGTCACGAGCACTGACTTGCACTATTATTAAGGGAATCCCCTAAAATGAAAAGTCTGCGTAAATCATGCGGTGATCCGATGCAACTTCTGCATTTTTAAAATCTATAATTCTTCCTGAATTTGGCATATAATAGTTCATGAAATTTGGACTTGATAAAATATAATCGATTCGAGAGTAACTATCCTGTTTTTTGAAATAGTGAGTCCATAAGTGCCCCCTAGAATCAACACAAGGGATTGCATGTGATAATACCCGATCATTCACAGTCATAAATCGCCTTAGGGGAGCCGAATTTTTATGATCATTAAAATCACCCATTATTAAATAATTGGGCTTACTTTCGGGTGGATATTTCTTCCGAATGAGATCGCGCATTGTACGCGCCTCCTTTTCCCTACGAATTTGAGCATTGGGATCATCCTTTCTTTCAGTCCACATGCTTTTTAAATGAAGGTTAAATAATGAGAATCTCAAACCAAATGGTCGGTAAGAAACCTCCAATAAACCACGACCAGAGTTACTTGTTCCTTCAAAATAGGAAAATGATAAATCAATATGATTATTTACTGAAACTGGTGGGTATTTTGAAAATACGGCAAGATGTCGGATTTCTTCATCTTCTAAATTAGGTTTCCATAACGAATAAGGATAATAAGGACCACCAGTCACATTTAAATCTGTCCATAATTCAATTAAATAAGGATAATCGCCTATTTCCTGAAGGACTAAAATATCAGGATTGACGGAGCGAATCAGTAAACGGGCGGCTTTTTTTTCAATTTCAGGCTTGGGGTAATCGGGTCTCCACTTGCCCTCTACCATTCGATCGCAGGATAAATAATTCCTAAGATTAAAACTGGCTACACGAACAATTTCTTTTCCCTGGGGGGAAACCGAAGAGAAAACAAAAAAAAGGAAAAAGAAAATCTTCAATCTATCCTCGACCTCGAATAATATTCACATTGAGTCGTTTACTTTTAGGAATTTCCAAACGTTTCTTGAATTCCCCAGGCGTTTTTGAAGAAACTGCATCTTGCGAGTCTTGAGTTCGATGAACCAAATGAATTCCTTGAAATGGAAAAGTACCGCTATATCCCTTACCCCAAGTAAATGCCATATCGCTCAAACTAGTCGGGCTAATCTTAATTTTATGCGACCCAAAAGGAAATCCCATCAATTCAGCTGATTTAATCGGATTCCATGAAGCACCACTGAATTTACCAAGAACATCAGTCCACTTTTCAATCATGGGGATTTTAGCACGCTTTGACTCTAAGGGATCAATGTATAAACAACCATCTCCAACCATCGGTTCGATTTCAACCATCGTTTTATTAGCCACATCGGGGATGAAATTGGGTGAGTATAAGGCAATGCTAAATATAGTGGCATGTTCTCCCCCCTTTTTCTCATCGACTTCCCCCCAAAAGCTTAAGCCTCGATGGTTAATTTGCATTACATATTCAAAGGTTTCCCCATTGTCCAAAGTTCCACGAACAGTTGTCTCTTCACGGTCCAAAGATACTTTCGGCGGTTCATCATAAGAAACGATTTTTCGATTCTTCCATTGGCGATTCCGTTCCCCTGGATTCAAGTAATAATAAGCACGAAAATTCACACTCAATGGAACCCGCTTCGCTCTTTCCCCCAGTGCTGCCTCCCCCTCTTTGCCGGCATTTTTTAGCCAAATATGGACAGTATTCCCGTTTCCATGAAGGGCCACGTCATAAACCGCACTCTCAAGTACAGTATTGTACCCCCTCCATTTACCATCGCCATATCTTGATAAACTACCACCCGACGCTGGTAAAATTGCTGGATTCTTAGGCATAAGCTTCTCTTTTAATCTTTTTAACCCCTCTCCCAATGCCTGAGAGTCAGGACTTAATCTTTCCCATGGTAACTCATAGGGACGATTTGGATTATTCTTCATCAACAAGGTAACCCCCTTATCATTTGCAGCCACAAAGATTGCATCAATTTTATTCCCATCCGAACTGTTCCATGCATGACTTCTACTCAGATCAGAATCAACTAACACGGGGACTTTCATTTTCTTCCTTTGACCTGCAAGTTGTTGCTGAAGTTTATTTTGCTTCACCAACATTGACTGAAGTTTTTTGGCCAATTTTTGAGAATCCTCAGATAATCGGACGAGCGGAATGGTCTGCTCGGACCGACCTCCATAAAGAGCGAGATTTATATTATCTCCCTCGATCGAAATAAATTTTGCTTTAATTAAGCTTCCTGTCGAACTTTTCCAATCATGCTCCGAATCCAAAGATAATTCACCGATTGAAGTAGGCTTGACCTTGGCCACAACCTTTTTGGGCAAAGTTGCCTCCTTCTCAGGTGCAGATTTCCCCGCTAAACGCATTGCCAATGCTTTAGACTCAGGATTCAAATTACCGAGTGGTAATGGTACGACTTTCCCCTGCCATTCTACTGTAACAGAGCTTGAATCTGCCTTGATGAAAATAGCTTTCAATGTCCTGCCTTGTAAATCAGTCCATGAATATAACTTTTTAGCACTCGGAGGAGTTGCAATTGTATCAAATGGATTAGCACTTTTACTCGGAGTGGACAATTGGGTAGCTAATGCCTGAGATTCACCTGAAAGAGTAGCTAGTGGAATGGGCACCACCTTCCCATTCCAATTAATCGTAACAGTCACTCCATCTGATTTAATAAAGGATGCCTCCAAAGTGCGACCTTGCAGGTCTGTCCATGGGTGAAGTGTAGTTTGTGCACTCAGAAAAGATATAAAAAGAATGTTGAGTGTGAGAAGGAGTATAACTTTCATGTTTCTACGGGTTTAGGTTCGTCGTGGGAATGCTCCCAGGGTAAAATTGTGTCTATCTTGTTTTGTTCCCAAGGATTAAATATGTCAAAAATTTTCCCCGGATTAAGAATGCCATTAGGGTCCAAGGTTTTCTTAATCGCTTGCATTGTCCTCCACTCGGCTTGATTGAATTGCATTCGAACAAAGGGAGTTTTTGCCAATCCAATCCCATGCTCTCCACTAATTGCACCACCCAGCTCATGTACTTTATTCATAAGAAGGGTGAGGGCTTCAACCGCTCGCTTAGATTCGTCTGGGTCATTGTGATCATACATGAAATTAACATGCAGATTTCCATCCCCACAATGACCAAAGACCCCGACCTTTAAATTAAATTTCTGCCTTAGTTCATCTACACATTCAACGAGGTTAATTTGTTCAACTAAGGGAACGACCACATCCTCATTCAATTTAGTATTGGCTAATTTCTTCATCGCCGGACTTCCCTTGCGTCGGACTTCCCATAATTCTTCGGCCTCTTCTATAGAATTTGCAGTTAAGTGACAAAGTGCAGATTCTTTTAACCATTTTTGCAAAAGAATGGACTCCGCTTCGATTGAAGAGGGTTCCCCATCCAACTCAATTAAAAGAACGGGGTGCGGCGGTAAATCAGTAAATACTTCCTTGCCTGTAAAGCTCTGAACACATTCCACTGTCCATTTATCAAGAAATTCAAGAATGGAGGGACGAACCCCAATGCGTGACAATTCGACAGGTGCCTTTAACGCAGCAGAATCGCTGGCAAAAGCGGCAAGAAATGTTTTTCGTGCTACGGGCAAGCCTATCAATCGAAGCACCGCTTGAGTGACGACTCCCAAAGTACCCTCGCTTCCAATCCATAAGTCTCGAATGTTATATCCAGTGGCAAATTTCCTCGTCGCCCTGCCCCATTGAACGGCTTCGCCGGTAGGTAAATATCCAGAGAGTGATAAAATATAATCTCGTGTCACTCCATACTTCACGCACCTTAACCCGCCAGCATTACAGGCAATATTCCCCCCGATAGTACAAAACATCTTTGAAGAAGGATCAGGAGGATAGAACAAATTAAGCTCCGCCGCCTTTTCTTGGATATCTGCCACCACTGCACCTGGTCCACATCGAGCGATCATGTTATCTGCGTCAATCTCGACTTTATTTAATTGGGAAAGATCTAAGACCCATCCACCTTTAACAGGAGTGGCACCTCCAGTAAGAGAAGATCCTGCACCTTTTGTGGTGACTGGAATGCGAAATTCATTTGCCAATCGTAAAGCATCACCAACTTGAGTGCTCTGTTGGGGGCAGATGACCGCATCGGGAGAAAAGTAAACTTTTAATCCATCAAAGGAGGCTTTATGTAACGAGTCTTCATCAATATGAACAATTCCACCCAACTTTTCTTTCAGGTTTATTAAAGCCAAAGAATCATTTTCTTCTTTAGAGTTCATCAAATAAAATGGATCAAAATCTTTAACCCGCCTTGGTATCTAAGCTCAATTTGGTCAAATTTCGAGATTTGAGCATGTTGATGACATCCATAATTTCTTGGTAAGGAAGCGTTCGGTCACCACGCAAATGGATAGTGGGTTGTTCGCCCTCCCCCTGTGCCACTTGATCCAAAAGTGATTCCAACTCAGGTCTTGTGACAGAATCTTGCCCCCAATTGTAATCGCCAGAAGCGTCTATTGTGATAAATTTGTCCTCCTGCTCGGGTGGTTTTTGATTACTATCCGAGTTTTGGTTAGGCAAATCGATTCGATTATACTGTTCAATGACGGGAGTGGTAATCATAAAAATGATCAATAGAGAAAATGCTAAATCAATTAATGGCGTAACATTAAGATCTGATATCACCGCCAACTTGTTTGGCCTTTTAAAATCGCGTGCCATCTATTT
>CAWUUU010000013.1:0-17589 GCA_963924995.1 uncultured Opitutales bacterium | reverse complement strand
AACTCCAAGATTTCTCTCTTTAAGTCTCTCCTTTCTGACACTTGCTTGTCCTCTTTTCCCTGAGCCCAAAAATGTTTTGCTTATCCTCAGCGACGATCACCGATATGACTTCATGAGTTTTATGGAAGAGGCTCCCGACTTTCTTGAAACTCCCAACCTTGATCGACTCGCACGCGAGGGCGCACATCTCGCTAACGCGTTCGTCACCACCTCCCTATGTTCCCCCAGCCGGGCGTCCATTCTAACAGGGCAATACATGAGAAACCATCAAGTGGTGGACAACCAACGACCCGTACCTCGCACCACCCGCTTTTTTCCAGAATATCTCCAGAATGCAGGTTACCAGACCGGTTATGTGGGAAAGTGGCACATGGGCCATGAAAACGACAACCCCAGAAAAGGATTTGATCATTGGGTCAGTTTTGCCGGTCAAGGAACCTATTTCGATCCCACTTTCAACATCAACGGGAAAAGAAAATCCTTCAAGGGATACAATGCCGACCTACTCACCGATCAAGCGATTAGCTGGCTCGACCAAGTGGGTAAACCTGTAAAAAAGCAAAAGCCCTTCTTTCTGCAGATTGGATATAAAGCAGTACACTACCCTTTTCAACCACCACCCCGTCATGCAAAGCGGTACCAAGGGAAGAAAATCGACTACCCCGAAACCATGGCTAACACCGAGGAGAACTATTTGTCCCAGTCAAATTGGATTCGAGAACGTAGATATGGAATCCATGGAATCGACCACATGGAAACCGGTGCTCTCGATAAAGATCCTGTACCCGACTTTGACGAACTCTATCATAATTTTTGTGAGACCGTACATGCCATGGACGAGAATATCGGGCGGGTTCTCAATCATCTGGATAAGCTTAAATTAACTAAAAATACTTTGGTCATTTATCTAGGAGATAATGGATTTGCACTGGGCGAACACGGTTTTTACGACAAACGAGATGCCTTCGAGGAATCAATCCGTATACCTATGCTGGCTCGAGCTCCTGGAATCATTAAACCAGGCACCAAAATTAAGGAAATGGCCCTCAATGTCGACCTAGCTCCCACCATCTTGGAGTATGCCGGCGTGGTTCTGCCCGAAAAGCCCAAGATGGACGGTCAGTCTCTTCTTCCCCTTCTCAAGGGGCAAAAGCCAACGGATAAATGGCGTGAACATTTTGTCTACGAATATCATTGGGAATGGAACTTTCCCGCCACTCCCACCACTTTCTCCATCCGAACGGATCACCAGAAATATGTCTATTACCATGGTGTTTGGGACCGTAATGGATTCTACGATCTCACATCTGACCCCCACGAACGCCACAACCTGATTCGGGTGCCCGCATATCAGGAAAGAATTATGGAACTCCGAGAGAAACTCTTTGATGAACTGGATAGCTCGGGAGATCTTGCAATTCCAATACGCCGTCCAAAAAACGAACAGTTTTACGATCGTAAACTTTCCCGCTAGAAAATAAATCTTTCACCACCTGACCAAAATATTTCTTCAAATGGAAATTTTATTGAGGAACTAAACTGTGACTGGATTGTGGAGATAGTAGCCAATTAGAAAAAGAACAGGGATAAGAAAAATAAACACTGATGATATTTAAAGAATTAGACTTTCAACCAACTCCTCTCGGGGATCTTATTTTACGACGAAGGCAAATCCCACAATTAAACAATCGAGATGTCTATGAAGTCAAACTGGGGGAAGATTTTCTGATGTCCAGTTTGTTTCATGAAGCGGAACGTCAATTGGCCAAAATTGGCCTGGGAGCTTTGGAAAAGGAAAATCTCGATGTGGTGGTCGGCGGACTAGGCCTAGGCTACACCGCAGTAGCCGCACTCGAAGATCCACGCGTCAACTCCCTCATAGTCGTGGAATACCTCGAGCCGGTTATTGAATGGCACAAGAAAGGCCTGGTTCCCTTGGGAGCTTCTTTGACTAATGATAATAGGTGCCGATTGGTAAGGGATGACTTCTTTGCCCGCTCTCGGGATGTTGCGATTAGCTTCGATCCCAAAAGTCCGACCAAAAAGCACGACATCATTCTCTTAGATATTGATCACACTCCAACCAACTTATTGAAGCAAACAAACACTCGTTTCTACACGGAGGAAGGACTTAACGAACTCGCTGAGCACCTCATCCCCGGTGGAGTCTTTGCCCTTTGGGCTGATGGGGAACCCGACGCCTCATTCACCGACCGCCTCAAGCAGGTATTCGGATGGGCCGAGGGCCATACGATCGAATTTGAAAACCCCATTACTGAAAGCACATCCAAAGGCACCGTATACTTGGCAAAAAAATCTGCCTAGTCGATGGTGGAGTTATTTGCTATCGGGAAGCTCGAGTATGGTAATATTCTTGAACTTAACCGGGGCTCCATGTCCGCAAAAGCACAGATGCCCGCTCCGGCGCTTGGCCCCATTGTGCTTGGGTTTCTCCTCATTGATCTTATCTAAGTTGGCATCAAGAATCTCCACTCCATTAAGGACAACCTTTACGCTCGGCCCGTTCACCGTAACTTTTTGACGGTTCCACTCTCCTGCAGGTTTGAGGTGTCCGCGTTTGGCCGCTTTTAATTTGTAAAGTGAGCCATGGTACTGGGAATCAACCAGCTTGCCATACTTGGGGTGCTTATTATCCAAAATTTGTAATTCCATTCCCGCTCCAGAAGGTCCTCCCTTACCCGGGTAATGAATACCGAGACCATTATTGCCCCCCGGGGGAAGAAGAAATTCAAAATCGAAAATATAGTTAGTATATTGCTTTTCAGTGACGAGGTTGGCCCCTTTGCAAACAATTGCCCCGTCCTCAACTACATAGTTAGTACCCTTCCATCCTGTCAGGTCCTTCCCGTTGAACAGGGAAACCGGTTTTGAGAACAGAACGAACGGACTCAGAATCAGGATGTAAAAAACAAAGGGGATCGATAAATTTCTCATTGAGTATATTATTAATTGGTGGTTTTAGGGATGGATTAAAAAAAGCTAACCAAGAATATCATTTACCACATGCCCGTGCACATCGGTGAGACGACGGTCAATTGAGTTATGCCTTACAGTCAGACGCTCATGGTCGAGCCCTAACTGGTGTAGCATGGTTGCGTAAGTGTCGTATACCTGAGTGGGCTTCTTTCGGTCGAGGGGTTTGTACCCCCACTGGTCACTTTCTCCGTGGGTGACTCCCCCTTTAAAGCCTCCGCCGGCAAACCAGTTGGTAAAAACAAACGGGTTGTGATCACGCCCCTTACTTCCTTGACTGCTCGGCATCCTGCCAAATTCCGTGGTCCAATGAATAATGGTATCTTCAAGCAAACCTCTTTGCTTCAAATCTTTGATTAGGGCAGCGGTGCCACGGGCCATTCCCATGGCGAGAGAAGGATGATCCCGAGTCATGTCTTCATGACTATCCCAATTTCGCCTGGGAAACCCATTGTCATTTCCACTCCATACCTGCACAAAGCGAACGCCCCGCTCGATCAGTCTTCTCGCGATCAGACATTTCCTACCAAAATACTCGGTTTCCTCTTCTGGATTGATCTCCTTGGGGTATTTTTTATTGGGATTCTCCAAACCGTACATCTTCAGGATGTGTTTCGGTTCCTTGGACAGATCAAGTGCATCGGTCGCCGACAACTGTAATCTTGCAGCTAATTCGTAACTGCGAATTCGCGAATCCAGGCGTGGGTCAAGCGGGCGCTTTTGCTGGTGCATCCGGTTAATGCGGTTAATCATATTGATTCCTTCGTCATGACTTTCCTGGGTCACAAAATCAGCATGAGGATGCAGATCCTCAATCGGATTCTCACGCTGAGGAAAAATGGTGGTGCCCTGCGAATGAGTAGGCAAAAAGGCACTCCCCCAATTCTTAGGGCCATTGGAAGCAAATCCTCGGTGATCAGGAAGAACCACAAAGGTCGGAAGATTTTCGTTTTCTGTGCCCAATGCATAACTTACCCATGAACCCGCACCGGGAAAACCTGGCAATTGGAAACCCGTGGCCTGCAAATAGGTGGCCTGACTATGAACGCCCGACTTGCCCACCATGTTGTGAACGAATGAAATATCATCCACCACCTCCCCGAGAGGCTCCACGATCTCGCTCAGTAACTTCCCACATCGCCCGTATCTCTTAAATGCAAATGGGGACTTCATCCACGGACCCAATCCATTCTGAAAAGCTTCGACATGCTCACCAAAATCTGACTCTTCCCCATGTCTCTTGATCAGTTCCGGCTTGTGATCGAACATATCGATATGACTGGCCGCACCGGCCATAAATAATTGAATCACCCGCTTTGCCCGTGGCGGATGGTGCAGCCCGGCAGGCAAACCAACTCCAGCCTGTAATGGCTCACTCGACAGCATCGATGCCAAGGCCAATCCACCCATAGTTGATTGGGAAACAAAAGAACGACGAGAAATCGGTGGTAAATTCATCATCAATCAATATAGGCAAATTCGCTCAGGCTAAAAAGAGATCGGCACATATTAGGCATTCCATGCTTCTTCGCATATTCAACTAAAAGTTTCTGCTCTTCAGAATCAGGCAGACGACCTGTGACCAACTGGAAACCCGATCGTACCTGTCCCACGATCCCTTCCGACTCTTTTCCCAAACGATCGGCAAAATGCCTGGACATGGAAAGGGTGAAATTATTGTTCAACAGGCTCAGTGCCTGGAGTGCAGTGAGAGTCTCATTGCGCTTGGGTGTACTCTGGGAGGAATCCGCACAGTCCAGAGTTGTCATGAAAGGATTGGGCTGCGAACGAACTACAAACCTGTAGACCGATCGTCGATGACTTTTATCATCTTCCGGATCGAACTTATGATAATAATAGTGAGGCGAATGTGCGGTCTGCTCGAGTGCAAAAAGATAATATCCGGGACCACCCATTTCAAAATTGAGCTTACCGCTTACCGCGAGCACAGAATCCCGCATCTCCTCAGCAGAAAGCTTCAGCCGGTTCATCCGCCAGAGCCATTGATTACTCGAATCTACAGTTACCTTCATCCCATCTCCGTTCGAGGACTGACGATAGGTCTCGCTCATCACCAGCAGCTTATGCAGATTTTTGAAGGATCCACCTGAATCCCGAAAATAAACGGCCAGCCAATCCAAGAGTTCAGGGTGGGTCGGTGTTTCTCCAAGTGGTCCAAAATCATTCGGTGAGCCCACAATCGCTTGCCCGAAATGCCATTGCCAGACCCGATTCACGATCGTTCGCCAAGTGAGGGGATGATCATCTCTCACAATCCACTCAGCCAGAGTAGCTCTTCTTTCCGATTCATCATGGACCTCCGGCAAATCAAACTCCCAAGGCTCTTGTCCGAACAGAGGAAAAACTCCCGGACGGACCGGATCCTTTGGCTGGGTAACCTCTCCTCTGTGGAGCACATGAATCATTCTTGGCTTTCCCTCCGTTGGCTTAAAATTCGATCGTGGTTTAAAATGAGTTGTCGCGGCGTACACCATTTTTCCACTGGGCAGGGCAGTCAATTTCTCTTCCACTTTTTTCAATTTGTCTCTCTTTCCACTCAACTCCTCCTTTTGTTTTTTGCTTGTCAATGAATCCAGCAAAGTTTCCCGATGTTGTTTTAGTAAAAGCAAACTCTTTTCCTCCTTGGGATTCTTACTCTTCGACCACTTCCCGTCCGTCAGGTTCGATTTTCGCCAACGGTTGGGTGCCTCGATGCTGTCATGCGCAGTTACTTGCTTGCCTTTAGCCAAGTTCTTGCCCTTCCCATTCATTACTCTTAACTCGGCCAATGCAAAAATATAATCGTTCTTTCTTTCGACTAACTTTGAGGCCTCCACCCGCAAGTATCGAGCATATGAGTTTACTTGGAAATCGACAGCCGTTAGCTTCGGATTAGGAAAATTCTCCTTGGATTGATCGACCAATACCTCCGATTTTGAGAAATCCGATTTGTTTGAGGCGATAATCTTAAACCGCACAGGAAATCCGAAACCTGCCCCAATCCCCCCGAAATTATCATCACAGGCATACAGGGAAACCGAACGAATCTTTTCCATTTTTCCAAGATCCACCTGTGCCCATTTTATCGCATCTGCGGATTTTACAATTTGGCTATGATATCCATGCTCGGGAACCCGAATAGTTTGACCCACTCTTTTCTCAAGTTCAGATATCTCTTCATCCATTTTCTTGAGCTTATCTCCGCCTTTATTCTTGATCTCTTTATCGGCAAGTACGATCTCACGGGACAGAGTGCCCTGCCGAGTCAACAATTCCTCTTT
Source organism: uncultured Opitutales bacterium (assembly GCA_963924995.1). Classification (GTDB taxonomy): domain Bacteria; phylum Verrucomicrobiota; class Verrucomicrobiia; order Opitutales; family Seribacteraceae; genus Seribacter. Next base: position 11,314 of record CAWUUU010000013.1, on the reverse strand, counting down.
CTGACGGACAATTCCCGGATCCAACCCATAAACTCGGTCCGCCTTGTCCACTGCCGCAAAAACGGACTGCAAACTATAGTAGTGATTCTGTCCAATTGGGTCTCCCTTATGCTCATGACATCGGGCACATTGGATGGTGACCGCACAAAAACTGTTAAAGACTTGGGACACCATATCGTCACGGTCAAGATTGCGGGCCACCTTGCCATCGATCTTGGATTCAGGTACTTCCACATGTCCGATAAAATCCCAAGGGCCTGCCGCTAAAAAACCAAGACCAAGAATTCCATCCTCAGATTCTGGATAAAGAGCATCCCCCGCGATCTGCTCCTTCACAAAACGAGCATAAGGTTTATCTTCATTAAAAGAACGAATGACATAATCCCGATACGGCCAGGCATTGAGTCTGAGCTTGTCCTTATCATATCCACAAGTATCCGCGTATTTGACAACATCTAACCAATGACGGGCGAATCGTTCTCCGTAATGCGAAGATGCGAGCAAACGATCGACGAGTTCTTCATACGCCTTGTCGGGATGGGCAGCATACGCTCTTTCAAAATCTTGAATCTGCTCGGGAGTGGGAGGCAAACCAGTGAGATCAAAAGTTAATCGGCGAACCTGAACCCTAGCAGTAGCACGCGGGCTTGGATTTAACTTCTTGGATTCCAATTTTTTCAGAATAAAGGAATCCACTTCATTATACCCCCAAGTCCCAACTTTATGAATGACGGGCTTGTCCAGTGGCTTTCTCGACCACCAGACAGTATCTTCTGCCCGTATCTCCACCCCTGTCAAAACACAGAGGGTAAATATAATGATCGAATTTACAGTCATATAAAATCATAAAATCACAACTCAGAAGTTATCAAGTACAGAATCTAAAATTCTTGTCTTTTAATTTCGAGTTTCCACTCGCAAGCAATAAAAGTTTTCCTTATAAAAACAACATGCAAGACCTAAAGACTATCGTCGAACTCTCCCACCAATTTGGAACGCCAGAATATGTAAAAGGTGGAGGTGGTAACACTTCCTACAAAGATGATTCCACCCTTTGGGTTAAACCATCTGGAACCACACTCGCCGGGTTAAAAGAAGATACTTTTGTGACTCTCAACCGAGCCAAGGTCAATGAACTCTATGATGTTGAAACACCGGCAGAGCCCCATGCTCGGGAGGAATTAGTTAAAAACTTTATGGCGAAGGCCGTTCTTAATGATGCAGGGCGTCCCTCGGTGGAAGCTCCACTTCATAATATCCTTGAAACCAAGTTTGTGGTGCATACTCACGCTTTATTGGTCAACGGTATGACCTGCTCCAAGGATGGTGAAGCAATAAGCAAACGACTTTTCCCAGATGCCCTTTGGGTCGAATATATCGATGCCGGCTATACTCTCTGTATGGAATTACATGGACGCATTAACCAATACAAAAAAGAACATGGGCGCATTCCCAAGATCATCATGCTCAAGAATCATGGTATTTTTGTTTCCGGCGACACCGCAGAGGAAATCCGTTCCCTTTATGCGAGTGTAATGAATCCACTCAGAGAAGAATATGAAAAGCTTAGTATTAATGAAGATCTAGGAATTACGGAAGGTACAAGGAGCAACGAAGTTGAAAGCAAAATACAGGAAATCTTTGGTGAGGATGCGGCTTTTGTTCAATCCTCCGGTTTTTTCGAATGTGTTCCCGGGCCAATCACTCCTGATCACTTGGTTTACGCACGAGCCTTTCCCTTTTCGGATGAATTGACTCAGGGAAATGCAGATGCTTATCGGGCCAAGCATGGCTTTGCCCCTAAAGTACTCATACATAAAGACCGTATTTATGGATTAGGAAAAACGGAAAAGAATGCCGGACTTGCCTTGTTATTCGCACAGGATGGAGCTCAAGTGCTCAAACTATCTCAAGCATTCGGCAGCGTTGAATACATGACCGACCAAGCACGTGAATTTATCGAAAACTGGGAAGTTGAATCTTACCGCGAAAAAGTAGCCAGCTAATGCATGTTTAGTTGGTTCTTCTCACAAGTTTTCAATTTCGCCTATTGCGCCTTGTCTAGATAAAGAAATGAAATCATCTTCGATTGATGATTCTACGATATTCATGTCTTCTTTTTCCATACATATGGGTTGCGTTTAATTGGTTAGCAAGCCTAGCAGCAAAAGAGCGTCCTAATATTGTATTTCTATTTGCTGACGACCAACGAGCGGATACAATTGCCGCACACGGCAATCCCCACATTCAGACTCCGCATCTAGACCGGTTATCACAAGAAGGGTTTAGTTTCCGCAAAAACTATTGCGCCGGTTCATTCAGTGGTGCCGTTTGTGTGGCCAGTCGAGCAATGCTGATGACCGGTCAGCACTGGATGTCCTTACCCCGTGAAAAGCCCCAGGCTAATTGGGGATTAAATCAAACGCTTCCCGCCCTGCTTAAAAAAAGCGGAAACTACCAGCCTTTTATTATTGGAAAGTGGCATAATGGAAAGAAAACTTTGGATCAGTCGTTCTCCAATGGCCGATCAGTTTACATGGGAGGCATGGCGGATCATACTGATTTTCAGGTTCAGGATCTAAAGGATGGAACTCTGAGCGATAAAAGACCCGCAGGTGGTTTCTCCAGCACTGTTTTTGCAAACGATGCGATATCCTTTATCCACAATGCCAAAAATGAAAATCCGTTCTTTCTTTATGTCTCCTTCATGGCTCCACATGACCCTCGTAATCCTCCGGAAAAATATCGGAAAATCTATTACAAGAATCGTCCGCCACTGCCTAAAAACTTTCTTCCTCAACATCCATTTCAAAATGCCCCTCAGGTAATGTCCGGAAGGGACGAAGGATTGGCACCTTGGCCTCGCCCAAAAAAAATGATTAGTGATCAACTCTGCGAGTATTATGGTTTAGTCACGCATCTTGATGAACAAGTTGGTCGAATTTTATCAGCCTTGAAAAAAAGCGGGCACGCCGACAACACGATCGTTGTGTACACGGCGGATCATGGGCTAGCGATGGGAAGTCATGGCCTTCTCGGCAAACAGAATTTATATGAGCAAAGCATGCAATGCCCCCTTATCCTATCCGGGCCAGGCATACCCAAAGGAAAATCGAGTGATGCCTTCACCTATGTTCACGATCTTTACGCCACGCTTTGCAGCTTTGCTAAAGTTGTACCTGAAAACAAAATAGACTCAGAGGATCTAACTGCGATTATCCAGGGAAATTCGAAGATGGTTAGAAAATCTCTCTTTCTTCCCTTTCAAGATAACCAGCGCACTGTAAACGACGGGCAATGGAAACTCCATATCTATCCACAGGTCAATCATCAGCTTCTATTCAATTTAAAGGATGACCCTCACGAAATGAGAAATCTTTCCGACAATCCAAAATATGCAAATGAGCTTAAACAGATGAAGAGAGTTATGAGTGCATGGAGAGAATTTCTTCAAGACCCCTACCCCTTACGCTCAGAGAACCCATCTCCAAAAAAACCTCTGTATAACAACGACCAACGGGTACTTGACCGATGGCAACCGAAGTGGATTCGTGAAAAGTATTTCGACGGCCGGAACGATCCTAATCATGGAAAAAAATAAGCGATCGGGCTTTCCGTATTGCTTGCGTTTTACTGAGCCCGTTCCTAGAGAATAGGGACTGCCACAGAATTTCATACTTTTAAGCCCGGTAATTCATGAAAAATCACCTTTCCTTCGTTTTCTTAATCAAAAGCATTCTTATTGCCGTTACCTTGATGGGTTCATCTATTCCTGCGATCTCCGTTGAATTCGAAGGAGGCCGCACGCCTCCTGCTAAAAATAACCTTCCAACCCTAGGATCCGGTCTCGCCATGAGTAAGGGGTATTACCGCGGTTCTCCAATGGGAGAACTTTCCGGTTGGACACTGTCTCTATGGTTTGAGGCGAAATCCGACAAAAAAGGGGATTTATTTGGAATTGTACGAAATGAAAATAATGGAGAGGCCTATCGTTTAACTTATGAGAATGGTTCCTTATCGTTTGGTGACCCAAAACAGAAAAAAAGACCATGGAAATTAATGGTGGAGGGAGTGGAGAAAGAGCAATGGAATCATGTGGTCATTTCCTACGGCCAAGCTACTGGTCCAACCATTTATTTAAATGCCGAAAAGAAGGCACAAGGTGGACGAGGCCAGATGGGTTATGCCACCAAGTTTGACCATTATCATTTTGGAGCAGCCGTGGTGAGCAAAGGAAAATATGGAGATTTCTTCGACGGCAAGATTGACGATTTCGAACTCCATAACCGACCTTTCGATGAAGAGGAGGTCAAAAGTCTTCATCAGGGTAATGCCTTTCCCGGTTCCTTAATTATATTCAACGACTTTGAAAATGTAAACCACCGCGATCTTGCATACTTCAATTCGGCGAAACCAGACGCTGACTACCTGGAAGCTGGTAAAAAGCTATACATCCAAAACTGCACATCCTGCCATAGTAAAGACGGAACCACTCCACCCATTAATCCCCTCGCCCGTTCGTTCACAAAGAACAAGATGGAAAATGGAGGCGATCCTTTCAGCATGTTTAAGACTCTGACTTACGGCTTCCGTAACATGATGCCCTCCGTTCAGTTAAACCCAAGCGACAGGTACAAAGTAATACACTACCTGCGGGAAAAAATTATTAAAGATAAAGCCCCTGACCTGTATGTGAAATTCGATCAATCTAATACTTACAGTATGCCCAAGAGTCCGGATAACTCTGGAAACGATGCCAAGCGTATGGAAGAACTCGCCCGTGCTGGATATTTGCGGGACTACGGCAAAGCTCTCATTTCCCCGGTGGTCGGAAATGCAAAAAGTAACAATGCTCTGACCATTGACCTGGGTAACGAAACCACCATTTCCTATGAACTTGGAACTATGAGAACCATTGGAGCCTGGACGGGCGGATATCTCGACTTCAGTGGAACCCTACACCACCGTCTTCGAGCTGCAGGTTTACCCAATGCGAGGTTTGAAAAGATTGTACGGTCCGACGGTTGGCAATGGGCATGGGATGGCAAAGCTGAGAATGAAGCACCCAATATTTCTCCCAAAACTGTCTGGCCGGAAGATCAGCTACGCTACAATGGTCATTATCCGTATGGAAATGAAATTGTAATTTCATACTCCGTCCAAGGCCGAGCCGTGTTGGAAAGTCCAAAACTTCAACAAATCGGAGAGATCCCAGTTATACATCATCGGTTGACTATCCAACCTGGACAGAATCCCCTTGAACTCATCGTGATCGATGAAAAACCAGAAATCAAGGAACAGGTCGCAATATCTGGCCATTCCATCGCCTGGCTGCAAACGAAAAATCAGGATATAAAATTTAGATCCAGTGATAACGGAAAACTCGTTCTCCAAATTCCTTCCAGTAAATCAACCTTACACCTCAACATTGCCTTAGCCCATGATGAGAGCAATACAGTGCAAACCAAAACTCCATCTTACCAAGTGACTAATCTTTTGGACAAAACCAAAGGTGGACCAAGAAGGTGGCAAACCACCCATACCCTGAAAGGCAGGTTGGCCACATCCACCTTCCAGGGATATGTAATGGACAGTGTGACCGTTCCACTCAAGAACGCATACAACTCATGGATGCGCACCTCCTCCCTCGCCTTTTTCCCGGATGGTCGTCTTGCGGTGGGAACTCTTCCTGGAGATATTTGGATCGTAAGCGGGATTAATGATGAACTGGATAAAGTAACCTGGCAGAGATTTGCCGCCGGTCTTTATGAACCTCTCGGAATGAAAGTGGTGGATGGAGTACTCACCGCGATCACCCGTGGTCGGATCGTCAAACTTCACGATTACAATAAGGATGGCGAAGCTGATTTCTACGAAGCCTTTTTCAACGAAGACGAACCCGACAAGGGGTGGCACGCCTACAATTTCGATCTCGAAGTCGGAAATGATGGCTCTTTCTATTATGGTCGTACTGGAGGATTCAGCCAATGGTCGGTCCCTGGTGGTGTGGTCAAGGTATCCGCGGACGGTAAAAAATCTTCCGTTATTGGAGCCGGATTACGTGTTCCTAATGGAATCGGAAAACTTCCCGATGGACGAATCACTCTGGGCGACAACCAAGGAACCTATGTACCCGCCAGCAAAATTTCAATCACTAGTCCCAACGCATTTCATGGAGCGGGTTCCTGGACTAAACACGGAGATAAGTACGACCCAGAAAATATCGTACAACCCATAGTCTATATGCCACAGGAACTCGATAGTTCCTCCGGTGGTCAGCTATGGGTTGAAAAGGATAAAAGGCTCGGCCCCCTGAGCGGGCAATATTTCCATACCTCTTACGGAAAGGCAGCCACCATGTATGTAATGATGGATAAGCCTGGAAAGGTAACTCAGGGCGCCGTTTATTCTCTACCTTTAAAAATGGAATCCGGTACGATGCGGGCGGCCCAAAGCCCGATAGATGGTCAGCTTTACTACTCGGGACTTACTGGTTGGCAGGCAGGTGCTACCCAGGAAGGAAGCATTCAAAGGCTTCGTTTTACGGGTAAAGATGGCATCTATCTACGGGAAGCCAAAGCGAGAAAAAATCGTCTCGAACTTACCTTCACAGATAAAGTTAAACCTGATTCCATAAACATGGATTCCTTTCATGCCGTGGCATGGAATTATCAGTGGTCCAAAGGATATGGTTCTCCTTCATTTAAAGTTTCCGACCCGAAGACCAGAGGTGATGATAAGCTTACTATTGAATCTATTAATCCCTCAAAGGATGGAAAGACACTCATCGTCCATATCCCTGATCTAGCTCCTTGTCATAACCTTAAACTCGACTTTACGGTCGACAGTTCGAATGGAAGCAAACTTTCCGGTCCGGTTTATTTCACCATTCACGAATTGCCTGAAAGTTGATTTGTGTAAGAAATTCCTCCTAACGGAAGACAAATTCTTTCACTGAAAATTCAGGAAAAAATAATCCATAAGGTTTGCCTTGTTAAAAAAACGGGACAAAATGTACTATTAAATGAATCGTAGATTATTTTTACGCGGATCGTTGGGTGCCTTGGCTCTACCGGCCTTGGAATCGGTTGGCTTGGCCAAGATTCAAGGATCCAAAATAAGCCCGGCCATTGGCAACGAAATGAAACGGCTCGTCTGTATCGGTAATTCGTTCGGATTTCATGCCTCCCATTTCTTTCCTTCCACCCCGGGTCTAATCGGTTCACTTCCCAGTGCCCTTGAACCACTGAAGGACAACCTCGATCAAATCACCGTCTTCTCCAACCTTGATCATGGTGTTAAAGGTGGACACTTTGCGGTGCATTCCTTTCTTTCCGGAGTAAAGCATTCACAAGCCTCTTCGATGCCGGACGGAAACCTGTCCCTTGATCAACGGGCCGCCGAGGTCTTTGGCTTTAACACCCGCTTCCCTTCATTGGTGGTGGGATCCGAGGACGGGCTACACGGAGGCTGCCAAATGTCGTGGACCCGTTCCGGTGTGCGCGTTCCCCCCATTGAGGGACCGAAGGATCTTTTTCGCAAACTCTTCATCACCGAAAAATCCAAAAACAACCAGCAATTTCTCGACCGGTATGATTTGGGGAAATCTATTCTCGACGCCAGTCTCGAAGATGCTAACAATCTCGGAAAACGCCTGAACGGAAGAGACCGAGATAAACTGGACGAATATTTCACCTCAATCCGAGAAGTTGAAAACAGTATTCAACAAAAAGAAAAATGGCATTCGGTACCCAAACCCGATGCGTCGATTGATGAACCATCAAACCGCAACATTATCGAAGACATCCCCGTACTTTATAAACTAATCGCTCTTGCCCTTGAGACGGACTCCACACGCATTGCCAGCTTTGAAATGGCGGGTGCTCAATTTAATACTGGTTTACTCGGCCTAAATAACGGATATCATGCCTATTCCCATCACGGTCAGATGCAGGAAAATATCGACGCCCTGCTTGCATTGGAAATTTACCAAATGGAATGCTTTGCAAAATTTCTCGACCAGTTAAAGTCGACTCAGTCTCCAAGCGGTTCTTCTCTGCTGGACGAAACCACGGTTCTGTTCGGGAGTGGAATGGGGAACGGCAATGCCCATACCAATAATAACCTGCCCATTCTAATGGCTGGGCGTGGTTACCAATCAGGCACACATCAAATTATGCCTGGAGCCAAAAACAAACGAGTTCCTTTGTCCAACCTCTATCTTTCGATCCTGAATCAATTGGGAGTGGAAGATGAATCCTTCGCCCATTCCACAGGAACTTTAACCCTGTAGGAAAAGTCGTACTATGGGCAAAAAATTGTCTTTGTGCATCTTCGGTGTTTTCACTAGTCTGTTGATTAATCTCCATGCTGAAAAAGATTTTGATTCTGCAATCACTCCCTTTTTACAAACTCACTGCTTCAAGTGCCACGGTCCAGAAAAACAGAAAGCAGACCGGCGCTACGACCAGCTTTTATATCCCATTCAAAGTGCCGAGGACCTGCTCCTCTTTCAGGATATCCTCGATCAGTTAAACCTCGGGGAGATGCCTCCCGAAGAGGAACCACGACCCGCCCCTAGTGAGGTAAAAGAAGTAGTAGCTTGGCTCACCTCAGCAATTGCGGAGGCCCAAACAAAGCGTGAGAATAACGGCGGAGAGACCGTCCTGAGACGCCTCAACCGCAGGGAATATCTTCACACCATAAGTGACCTTTTTCATCTCAATACCGATGCCTTCGACCCCACTGAAGGCTTTCCATCGGATAAGGAAATTCATCACTTGGACAATCAGGGTCATGCCTTAGTCACCTCCGGTTTTCTACTCGATCAATATTTACGGACCGCGGATCAGGTGGTTGAAAAAGCCCTGCCCTCTCTCGATAAACCCGCTTCCCGGGAATGGATTCAAAACGATAATTTTGAACAGGGCGAATTCACCGGGTTCATGACCAGTGTGCAGAAACGGGAATCCATCGATGAACCACTTAAATCCTTGAGTTGGGGCTTGAAGGGCATGACAGGTTCAATGTCCCAGGAGCAACTAGCCAAACGGCGGAAATCTGTCACTGATAAATTTGAAACCATTCTCCGCGATGCAGAGAATATCCCCCATCATATCCGCCTTTACGAACACCCCAGAACGCAACGTCATATGGGTTCCTATGCGTACATGTCGGAATTATCGAAGGGCGTTCCTGTTGATGGGTACTACTTCTTCGCCTTTGATGCCACCGGCCTCTATCAGGTGCCCCCCTATGAAAAAAACTTTGCCGGTACCCGGACGGATGAACCCTTTCGCCTCGCGGTTGTACCCGGTAATATTGAAGTCGGCCCCCTCCATCTCCCCCAGCCTATCGAACCCGAACTGGCTCATTTTGAAATGGTGGACGGAAAAAGAAAGAAGTACCATGCCCGTATTTGGCTGAATCGAGGATCGACTCCCCGCCTGATTTTCCTCAACGGATCACACCTCACCCGGAGTGCCCATATCGAGGCGGCCCAGTTTCTCCGCCAACGGGGTGGGCTGCCCCCCCTCTCCTCCGGTAATGAAAATTTAGTCTACGGTCTTCAGCACGCCAAGCTTCCACAGGTTCGCATTCATCACCTCTTCCTAAGCGGACCGATCATTGATCACTGGCCCACCCGTACGCACAAGGAAATCCTTGGAGGAACCTCCTATGAACCGGGAAAAATCCGCACCCAATTGAGTAACTTTCTCAAGCGGGCTTATCGACGCCCACCCACAGAAAAACAGATCGATGTCATTCACGGGGTTTATCTTGCCCGGACATCAAAAGGGATCGATTCTTGGCAAGCATTTAAAGATTCCCTTAAAGCGGCCCTCTGCTCCCCTCATTTCATTTATTTGCAGGAAGAACCAGAGCCCGGAAACAACCAAATTGATCAGTTCGCAATTGCCTCACGACTCAGTTATTTCCTCTGGTCTTCCATGCCCGACCTTGAACTGTTTGGCCTTGCCCGTAAAGGTAAGCTTTCTAACCCTCACACCCTAAAAGCAGAGGCTAAACGGTTGCTTCAGGATCCGAAGTCAGAGCGTTTCGTCAAGGGCTTCCTTGATGCCTGGCTCACCCTTGACAGTCTCGGTAGCACGCCTCCCGATCAGAATAGATTCAAAGAGTTTTATGTCGATAATCTTGCTCCCGCCATGCGGAAAGAAACGCATCTCTTTTTCCGACACTTGCTCGATCAGAATTTACCCACCACTGAATTTCTAAACGCACGCTATACTTTTGCCAACCCAGCACTTGCCCGTCTGTACCATATTGAAGTGGATAAGTCCGACTTCCCTACCCCTGATTCTTTCATCAAGGTGAGCACAGAAGGTAAGCCCAGAGGAGGATTGTTGGGTCATTCCTCGATTCATACTGTCACCGCCAATGGTGTGGACACCTCCCCGATCATCCGGGGAGTCTGGCTGCTTGAAAATATCCTCGGCACGCCCCCCTCCCCTCCGCCTCCCGATATCGAACCGATTGAACCGGACACTCGTGGGTCCACCACTATTCGTGATCAAATGGAAAGGCATCGATCCGACCCCACCTGTGCCGAGTGTCACCGTAAGATCGACCCCCTTGGATTCGCCCTGGAAAACTTTGACGCCATTGGACGCTACCGTTCCACTTATGGATCCCGAAAAAAAATCGACGCTTCGGGCACTCTTCCGGGAGGTCAGGAATTCAAAGACCTAGGCGAATTCATGTGGAATTTCAGAAACGAGCATCCCAAGTTCCTTCGTGCCTTGACCAACAAACTTATGGAATATGCTCTGGGCAGACAGATGGAGATTTCCGACCGTCCGGAAATCGACCGTATTCTCAAAAGAGTTGAAAAAGAAGATCTTGGATTTCGGGATTTAGTCATCGAAGTGGTCACCTCGGATTTATTTGTCCGTCCCTGAATTAAAATTATTCGTATTCGGGAATCGATTTGGAAAGTTCCTTAAGACACGCTTCCACTTTTTTCCTTAGTTTCGTAGTAACTTCCGGGTGCGTCAATGCTAGGTTATTTGTTTCGGCAGGATCTTTAAGAATATTATAAAGCATATTCTGATCTCTCCCTTTGCTTCTACTCGAGATTAAGTAGAATCGCCATTAACCCTCGCGGATTGATGCTCCAGGATATCCATTCCATAGAAGCGGTTTACGATGGGATCGTTTCGCTCCAAACCACATATCGGATACATCCTCGCCATCAATATTGAGGGGAGCCTTGACCCCGGCGATCTTACAGGCACTGGGAAGCCAATCCACACCGCAAAACACGCTTTTCGTATCAACATAATCCGCTTTTACT
>CAWUUU010000012.1:0-13387 GCA_963924995.1 uncultured Opitutales bacterium | reverse complement strand
CCTCCCAATAAATTATAGGCATGTGCTTTGCCTCCACCTGGAAACCAGAGGGGAACCCATCTAGGAATATTGTCAACCGCTCGAAAAGGAGGAACAGTGAAAGATCCAGTTCGACCAAGGTACTTCCCATCAAGATAATTTTGTAGCGGATATGTAGGTGATTCTGGATAATTATATTTACCACTCTGCCGTGCAGCTTCAACGGAATAACCATCTTTAAAGAGAGGCGGGAAAGCACTTACGCCCGTGCTTTTAACAAAAGGAGTCGGCACTCCAGAATATAAACAACCAAGCACAACTTGATGAGGGTATGCTTTAATTAATTCTCCCATAGCAGAGTCACTTCGATAAGAGTTTTCCATAGGCACCATCTTTGAAACACTTTTGGGGGTGAAACCAAAGTCAAAAGCTAAAACACGAGCTTTTCCTTTCGTCATTAAAGCCATCGACATATTTCTAAAAAAAGCCCGGTCCCAAGGCCTCTCTCCCACATCATCCATCGCTAGGGTAGCAGCATCGAAATTCACATAAACAATTTTAGGAATCTTCGGAATACTTCGATTGCCCTCAACCATTATTTCTTCCTTAGTATTCTTATTATGCAAAATCTCACCCCGTGCACCCGGGATTTTTGAACTTAAACGTAAATCGACAGATTTAGTTTTCCAACCCTCAATTAATTCAAAGTGATTCACGATAATCCAAATGCACGGAATTATAAGCAAGCATGTGAAAGTTATTTTCGATTCTTTACTTAGTTTTATCATAGCGATGTTATAGTGGTTGATAAGTTTGATAAGTCAGTTAAAATGAATTTCGTCAGATATCCTGTGCAAGACGAAAACCCGCAGGACTGTGGCTTATTTTTATTTATCTTGGACAAAATAATTAATTACTGACGCTTTATTTAGAATATTCTCCAATTATGACTATCAATCAATCTGAAAATATCTCCCAAGCTCCAGCTCCAGAGGATCAAGAACGTATTCGAAATGAAGGATCATGGGTTGAGTTGCTCAAACAAGAAATGGGAAAAGTAATTGTCGGACAGAAGTATCTTGTCGATCGTTTAATTATTGGCCTTCTTGCAAATGGTCATGTCCTCCTTGAAGGAGTACCTGGACTAGCCAAAACTTTAGCGGTTAAAACTTTAGCTCAGTGCATGAAGGCAGAATTTAAAAGAATTCAATTTACCCCCGATCTTTTACCAGCAGATGTGGTGGGCACCCTCATTTATAGTCCCAACAAAGGTGAATTCACTACCAAAAAAGGACCGATTTTCACCAATCTTCTTTTGGCAGATGAAATTAATCGAGCACCCGCAAAAGTACAGAGTGCATTATTGGAAGGAATGCAAGAAAGACAGGTAACGATAGGTGATGAAACATTTATGTTACCTAAACCATTTCTAGTTTTGGCGACAGAGAATCCAATTGATCAGGAAGGTACCTATCCCTTACCTGAAGCTCAAATGGATCGTTTCATGCTTAAATTACTTGTGGATTATCCAGACAGAGAGGAAGAGTTGAAGATTCTCGACTCCAATGCTAATGTTAGCGTAGAGCACCAAGTCAATCCAGTTGTTGATGCTGAAACGATTTTTAGATCTAGAGCGCTAATCGACAGCATATACTTAGATGAGAAATTGAAAGGCTATTTGGTCGATGTTGTTCTCTCTACTCGTAATCCCGAAAAATACGGGGCATCGGAGCTGAGTGCATTCATCCGATTTGGTGCCTCGCCAAGGGCAACCATAAGCTTGGCCCTCGCCTCGAAAGCCTCGGCATTTATGCAGGGTCGTAGTTTTGTAACTCCGCAAGATATTAAAGATATTGGTTTAGATGTTCTTAGACATAGAGTAATAGTGAGTTATGAAGCGGAAGCTGAAAATGTTTCTAGTGACGACATTATCAAAAAGATTTTTGAAACAGTGCCTGTTCCTTAATCTTTGTTTCTATTTTTCTAATTAATTTTTTTGGCTATCATGGATGAACCCGATCAGGAGTTTACCCGAGAAATACTTCGTAAGGTTAGACAAATTGAAATTCGTTCCAATCGTCTAGTGTCAGAAGCACTTGCTGGCTCCTATCATAGTGCATTCAAGGGGCAAGGGATCGATTTCGAAGAAGTAAGGGAATATCAACCCGGGGATGAAGTTCGTTCTATTGATTGGAATGTGACTGCTAAAATGGGTTTTCCTTTTGTCAAGCAATACCGGGAAGAACGTGAATTGACTATTCTCTTAGCAATTGACATCAGTGCCAGTACTCAGTGGGGTTCTAATAATCGGAGTAAGAGAGATAAACTAGCAGAGCTTGGAGCGCTTTTGGCATTCTCCGCCAACCGAAATGGAGATAAAGTGGGATTACTTCTTTTCTCAGATCAGGTTGAGAAATACTTACCACCTGCTAAAGGACAAAAACATGTACTTCGAATTCTCCGTGAAATTCTCTTCCATCGAAATCTAGGAAATGGGACCGATATAAATGAAGGACTTCGCTTTCTCAATCAAGTCATGAGAAGGAGAGCAGTAGTTTTTCTTATGTCCGATTTCATAATTCCAGAATATGACTCGGAGGAAGAATCGATCGAAGAATTATTCCTCAAGGAACTTTCCACAAGTCGAAGAAAACACGACCTCGTTTGCTGCCAAATTCACGATTCAAAGGAAAGAAAATTACCCGCAGTGGGGCGAGTACTTTTTGAGGACGCTGAATCCGGAGAAACGATTACCATCAACACTTCTGAAGAGAAATTTCGTAAACAATATCAAGCTTACACTCAAGAGGCACAAGAATCGTTTGTTCGTAAGCTGAAAAGAAGAGGCATTGATAATTTTGAATTTTCCACAACATCAGACTATGCAAAGACACTAAAAGAATTTTTTCATACTCGGGTCAATAGAAGGGGGAGATGATTATGAGTTTTTTTTATCTTCTTTTAAGTAAAGGTTATTTACTAGACCAAAACCGTGAAAAAGATACACCCATTCCAATTTTCAAGACAGTTAGTCAGTTAGTGAAAGAGAACTTATTTTTAATTGTAACTACCTTTCTTTTAATCCTCGTATTGGCACTTATTTTTATTGCTTTGAGAAAAAAGAAAAAAATTGAAATTACCGAAGCAGTGGCTGAACCGATTGACCCCTATGAGGAGGCACTGGAAGGAATTGATACTCTACAGTCTCAAAAACCGCCTCTTAGTGCAAAGCCTTTTGTATTTCGACTTTCAGAAATTTTAAGGATTTATGTGGAACGAGTTTTTAAAGTTCCAGCAATGGAATTAACTGGTGAAGAATTCATGAAAGAGATTGCATCTCATGCTTTTTTTAGAAACCGATACGATAAAATCCTCCAAGAATTTATCGATCAGGGCGACCAGATTAAATACTCAAAAGTAAAAACTGATGATGGCCAAATGAAACTTCTTCTTAATACGGCTTTGCACTTTGTGAAAGACACTCACGCAAAACTACAAGAGGAAGAAAATATCGCCCCCTCTCCAAAATCATAAATTAAATGGAATATTTGGAGGAGTGGGAAAAAATTAAATTAGCCGAGCCTGTTTGGCTTTTGTTGCTTCTATTAATTCCTTTAGTTTACTGGGCTCAAATCAAAACAAGGCAGAAAAGCTCCTCATTACTTTTTGCTTCACTTTCTAAAATTAAGGCAAGCGGACCTCAAAGTTCTGATTACTCCCAAGCAATCAGTAAGTTTCTGAGAATCGGATGCCTTTCTTGCATCGCCCTTACTCTTTCACGCCCCCAATTTGATAAGAGTACAAGTTCGCTTGTATCTAGTGGAGTTGATATTGTTCTAGCGATCGACCTTTCCGCGTCCATGCTTGCATTAGACATGAGTGAAGATCAGCAAAATGAAGTAACACGATTAGATGTAGTCAAAGAAGTAATTAAAGATTTTGTTTCAAAAAGAAAACACGATCGAATTGGGATAGTCGCATTTTCGGTTAATCCGTACCTTGTCAGTGCTCTCACATTAGATAGTGAACATTTACAAAAAAATATCGACCGCTTGAGAGTTGGTTTAACTCATCAAACGGGTACTAACATTGGGTCGGCATTAGCAGAAGGTATCAACCGACTTCGTACCCTCAAATCAAAATCAAAAGTTTTAATTTTATTAACTGATGGAAAAGACGAACCTCCTCCCCCTCACAGTCCATTAATTTATGCAGAGGGTGCCAAAAATGATAATATCAGCATATACACAATTGCAATAGGGAGTGCGAGTCGAACGCGGACATACTTATTCGACCAAAGAAATCGCGACCTAATGAGATATACGAATGGAAAACCTGTCGTACAAGTTGCCAATTACCCTGTGGATAAAGAAATTCTTCAAAAGATATCCGCAAAGACAGACGCCCGCTTTTACGAAGCTACTAACAAAAGTGAACTTGCATCAATTTATGAAGACATTGACCGCCTTGAAAAAACAGAGGTCGAATTAAATATAAACGCCCTATTCGAAGAACTTTTTCAATGGCCTCTCGGACTGGGCATCCTGTTGCTCTTTTTAGAAATTTTGTTCTCTCGAACAATTTTTCTTCGTATACCATGAATCTTTTTGCGGACCAGAAAATTTTGTACTTGGGAACGGGCATCATTTTGTTGCTTTGCTTTGTGTATCGCTGGAGCCAGCAAGTTAAACTCAAAAGGATAAAACTTCTTACCTCTGCGGAATTGCTCCCCAAATTAGTCCCCGGATGGTCTCCCAAGCAGCAAATTATTAAGTTTAGCCTTATCTTACTTGCTTTCCTTTTTCTACTTCTAGGCCTTGCTAGGCCGCAATGGGGTGTAGAGAAAAGAAAATCCCACCCTACGGGAATCGACATCTTAATTGCATTGGATGTATCCAAAAGTATGTTGGCACGAGATGTTAAACCCAATCGTTTGGAACGGGTAAAACTAAGTATATCTAACCTTCTGGATCGAGTATCTGGCGATCGATTAGGGTTAATTGCTTTTTCAGGCGCCGCCTTTCTTCAGTGCCCGCTTACCCTAGACCATCAAGCCTTTATAAAAACATTGAATGACTTAGAAGTGGGAATTATAAAAAGGCATGGGACTGATTTATCACGCCCAATTGAAGAAGCGATACATTCATTCTCCAAAGATGATGCTGATCGATTCCTTATCTTACTCTCAGATGGTGAGGATTTGGAAGGTAAAGGTCTAAAACAAGCAAAAGAAGCAGCCAAAAAAGGGGTAAGGATTTACACAATTGGGATTGGAGCGAACGAGGGTGCACGAATTCCAATGGATCCAATTGGACAGGCTCCTAGAAACTTCCTTCGCGATCCGCAAGGGAACACGGTTATAAGCAAAATGGACGCTAATTCCTTACGGGCTATTGCAGAAGCAAGCGGCGGGAGTTATTTTTCATTGGGACCAACTGGAGAAGGCTTGGCTAAAGTTTTAGGACTTTTACAATCCAGAGGTCAGCAAAAGAAGCGTGAACATTTATCCACCGAGTTACCTATTGATCGTTATCAGTTACTCATTATAGTTGGTTTTTTTCTACTATGCTTAGAAATGCTTACTTCCAACGACTCGAAAAAACTCTTACTCAAGGCAAATCAATATATTGTCATTTTGCTTTGCTTTTTTTCCGGATGCCTTCAGCAAGATAATGTAAAGCGTGCCGAAGAAGCTTTAGAATCGGGGAAACCTAAACAGGCTGCACAATTTTTCGACGCTGAGATTAATGCGAGTATCACCAATAACCAAAAGATTGATCCTCGATTATTTCTAAATGCAGGATTGGCTTATCTAGATGCAGGACTATTAAAAGAATCTGAAGTTTCTTTACAAAAAGCACTGGATGCAAATTTAGATAATCCCTCACTACAAGCCAAAGCACTTAACGCTTTAGGCAATATATTTTATCGACGAGCAAATCAATTCCTCGATCGGCGTAATGTAATGAAGGCAAGAAGGGCATGGGAGCAATCCAAGCAACTGTATATGTCTTCATCACAAATTGATGGGAATGAAAAAGCGACTCAAAATCTTGCCTCGCTTAACCAACAAATTATGGAGCGGATTAACGCATTAATTTGTATGATTTCCGGGAAGATTTGGCACGATTTGAATGGGGATGGTAAACCACAAAAAAATGAACCGAATCTAAAAGGTTATATATTTTGGGACAAAGATGGAAATGGTGAGCACAATAAAACCAACGAACCTACTGTAGAAAGTAACGAACAGGGGATCTTTTCCTTTGAATGGATCTCGGATCAATACCCCACTTCTCTACGATTAGGATCTCAAATTATAGAATCAAACCAATCCAAAGGTACTTTTTTAATTCCCATGCTTCCACCTCCTCCTCCACCTGAAAATCCAGCCTTAGTCAAAAATTATTTCCTCAGTTTGGACGAACCAGGCGACCAAGTAATTGGTCTACCCTACCGAGCAGCTCCCACACTTCGTGGAAATGTGTGGAAAGATGAAAATGGTAACGGGCATAAAGATTCTGATGATAAAGGTTTTACATCCGTGAAATTATTTTTAGATCAAAATGGAAATTTTCAAGCCGACCAAAATGAAACCACGTTCGAGCCACAAAAAGATGGTTCATTCGTGCACCCTGTACCTCCAGGGCAATATTCCATTTGCGTACAACCTCAAAACCCAGACGCCAATATTACTTTCCCTATTGAGGATAATAAAGCCTATCTCGCCTGGGTCGATTTTGAATCGACTTCTGAAAATCTAGACTTTGGTATTCAGGATAATAATCAAGAAGATCAAAATTCTTCAGATCAACAAAATCAACCGTCAACGCCTTCGCCTCAAACGAATGAAGAAAAAGAAGGCGATGCAACAGAACCTATACCAGAAGAAGTAAATGCACTTTATGAAAGATTACTTCAAGAGATGGAATCAAAAAGCGAACCATTGGAACAGGAAGTTCAAGCTACTCAATCAATCACATCTGGAAGGGACTATTAAATCTATGGGAATAAACCACCTAAGAATCCCTAATTATTTCTCCCTAAAACTTTGGGTGTTTTTATTTTTTACTACCAGTACACTTTTCTTTACGAAGGAGGTAAAAGGACAAAAATTACGAGTCGAATCGAGCTTCCAACCACCCTCCATTACAATCTCTAATAACTCTGTTTACAAAATTGTAATTCATGGTAGCCAGGAAAACCCTCAAGGTTCTCTTCCTCAAATCCCTGGACTTTCTATTTCGAATTCACCGCAGACTTTTCGATCAGCAAGCTTTATCAATGGAGTTCCCTCCGTTCGCTTAGAAATGAGTTTTCAAATTAAACCCAAAAAATTAGGTACTCATACAATACCATCTTGGCCGATTCAAGTTGGTTCAAATAATCTACAAGTACCCCCCTGCTCGATACAAGTAGTTGCTCCCAATCAACAAGATAAAATCAAACAAGAAATCGAAGGAAAACAGGAGCAGGATCTTCGGCAAGCTAGTTTTATTGAATTTATTAATCCAAGAGAATTTCTTTTTGAAGGTGAAACAGTTTCCGGACTTTTGAATCTTTTTATATGGGATCGATTACCTGTAAGCCGAATCGAAAGACCACCACAAAAAGAGGGCGATGCGTTCTCCCTTACAGAACTTCGTCAACCACAAGAAAAAAGAAATCAAACTAAGTACAACAAAACTTACACAGTTTTCTCATGGCCCACAGGCTTAACTGCTGCAATTGCTGGGCAACAAACAATTCAATTCAACACCTCGATTCGTGTGCGTGTAAAATCCCGAGGCAATTCGCCATTTGCCAGTCCTTTCTTCAATGATCCCTTTTTTGGATTTGGCCGAGAGGAATCGCTTACTGTTAAATCAGACTCAATTAATATTGAAGTAAAAGCTCTACCCATGGTTGATCGTCCAGATTCTTTTCAAGGTGCAATCGGTGTATTCTCATGTCGTTCGGTATCGAATTCAGACCGTGTCTCCTTGGGCGACCCAGTTCGATTGATCTTTGAAATCGAAGGGAAAGGTAATTTCTCTGCTATGCCCGCGCCCGTACTCAACTCGGGTAATAATTTCAAGATCGGTCCACCCGCTTTCTCGTTCGAAGGCAATGAAATCACTATGTACGAAGGCAAGCAAAGCTTTGAATATATTCTCACCCCTCTTAAAGCGGGCTTAGTAAGCATTCCCGCTATTTCATTTTCCTACTTCGATCCGATCCAGGAAAAGTATTTTACTTCAAAAACTCGGGCACATCCACTCCGAGTCGATCCTGGAGAAACTTGGGTGGATCCTACACCGATCAAGCAACAATTAAAAACGAGCACTTACTCCATTCCAACAACCGACCTATTTCAAACTGAAAACGAACCAGGCGAATGGGTTCAAGATGTTAAAACTCATATTATTTTAGATTCAAAGATTTTTTGGTCTGTTCAAACTTTCCCCTTCTTTTTTGCATGTGGTCTCGGATTTTATGGTTGGAAACGAAAACAATCAGGTCGAGACCTCTTCCGTCAAAAACAAGCTAATTTAAAAAAGCAAATGAAAGAGAGTATTACCTTTAAAGATCCATCACTTTTCTTTCGAGCGACCAGAGAGAGGTTGCGACTTGAAATTGGTACTTTTTATAAATATCCCAATCCATCCTCATTATCCAGTCACGAACTCACACAATTACTTCAGAATGGCTCGAATACAGAAAGTACTATTTCTGAAATTCAAAAAATACTCTCAATTAGTGACGATCATGAATTTGCAGGGACACTCAAGGATACCCAGTCGTTGGATGATCTTTATAAACATATCAACAAGCTATTGAAACAAATTCAATGAAGTTCGAATACATTCTATTTTGCTTTTCAATAATTTTCTCATTTAATTCTTCCTCCCTTGGAAAAGATGAAGATCGACTCTTTTACGATGCAGTTCGTGCCGAAGCTTCAGGCGATCTAGATCAAGCGATCACTTTTTACTTACAAGCATCAAAACTCTCCCACTCATCGAATTTACATGGTAACCTAGCGAATCTTTATTTTAAAAAAGAACAATTTGGTCACTCAATTTTACACTTCCGAAAAGCACTTCTATTACAACCGAATAACAAACAACTTTCTGCCAATTTAGATTTCGCCCATGAAATGGCGAAAACTCCACCGATTTCCAAAAATTTAGCTAGTTCATATTTTTCTGGAAACACCCTGTCTTTTTGGTGCGTATTTTGCGTTTTAATATTTTGGACAGGGTTACTTTTATTGATTTATTTGTTTTTCTTCAGAGCAAATAAAATTCCCTTACTTTATTGTACCCTAGGATGGTTCTTGGTTGGGGGGGTCGTAGGGTATGCAACAAGGTTATCTTTCATAGCTAATTCAGAACTTTCTCGTGAGGTAATCGCGTTCCTACCTTCAGAAGAAAATAACCAATCTAAAACAATTTCCCTCAGACGCTTTGCCGGAGAAAAAAATTCGGCAAATACAACACTCTTACCTGGTCAAAGTCTGATTATTGATCTCGGAAAGGATGGAATGAACAAAACACATAGAAGTCCTGAGGGCAAGAATTGGTACTTAGCAAGAAGTAAAGATGGGAAGAAGAAGGGATGGATTCTAGAAGATGAATTTGGCTGGCTTATCGATCCTAAAAGCAACAGTTAATTCTGCTCTCCCTTAGGGCTCAGATTAGTTTGCTCTTATCTATTTTCTCAATGGAAACAAAGTCTGCCTGAAATTTCTCTTTCAAAATAGTCCGAATGCCATCAGGTAATTCGTTAATCTTTAGCTCAATCTTTTCTCGATCGACAATTTGTCTTGGTTCTTCACTGATTTCTTCGAGGTTTTCAGCATTAACTTGAGTCTCTACCTCTACCTCAATAGGTTCTCCTTCACCTTCTTCTGCTACTGCATTTGCTGGTGAAATAAATGTTCCAGATTCTTTAACTTCTAGATCAGTGGTTATAGGCGGAAGCGTTTTGTATTCTGTAATTTTGTCTTTCTTAGCAATGACTCCAACAATCTCGGGTAATTCGGCTTTTTCGTCAGAAGAAGTTTTTCCGCGATCTAATTTAGGCTTTTTTTTTACTTCCTCTGGAATCATCCCTGAGATTTTTCGGATTACCTGATCGATCGAACGAGATCGACCGGATTGTACTGCACGAAAAAGAGTGACTTCAAAATTGGTCTTTTCGGATAGTCCCATTCTTACTAAATCTTCACCATGACGAAGAGAATCAAGAATCCTCACGCATTGCTCAGCAGAACAATTCCCCGATTCACTTTTTTGACGAAGAGTACCTAGTAATAGTTCTCTAAATGTATCAGACAAATCCAACAAAGCTCGATAAAAATCCAAACCTTCAACTGAAAAAGAGTCAGTGCATTCAATAATCGAATCATAATCGCCTACGATTATGAACTGAGCAAGTTTTAGTATTCTTTCTTTTGAGGCGAGGCCATAAACTTCTAAAACATCAGCCTGAGAAATAGTTTTTCCACAAAAGGATATCATCTGATCAAGTATGCTCTGACCATCTCTCATTCCTCCCATTGCCATACGAGCAATTGCTTCAATCGCCTCCCTCTCTGCCTCAATTGATTCTGCAACACAAATTTCTTCTAACTTAGAAACGATTAAAGGTGCTGGAATCGATCTAAATTCGAAACGTTGACATCGCGAAACGATCGTAGGAAGCACTTTATGAGACTCAGTCGTAGCAAAAACAAATTTAACATGTGATGGGGGTTCTTCCAGGGTCTTGAGCAAGGCATTAAATGCTTGCTGACTGAGCATATGAACCTCATCAATTACATAAATTTTATATCGGCATTGAGTAGGTGCATATTGACACTCATCTCGTAAATCTCGAACCTGATCGACTGAATTGTTGGATGCCCCATCAATCTCGATTACATCCAAGCAACGGCCGTCCATAATTGAATTTCCAATCTCAGAATCTTCTGGAACCTCTAACGAAGGGCCGTCTTCCCAATTAAGAGATTTTGCAAAAAGTCGTGCAGAAGTAGTCTTACCTGTACCTCGGGGTCCAACAAAGAGATAAGCATGGGCAATACGGCCCATCTTGATCGCATTCCCCAATGTTTGGACAACATGATCCTGCCCAACCAATTCAGAAAACTGCTTGGGGCGCCATCTTCGGGCAATTACTTGGTATGCATTCTTTGACATATTACTTAATCTTTTTTTGCCATGATCTATAAATCACGCAAGCGAAACTTATTATAAACTACTATCTTTTACTTTTGCCAAGAAAACACAAAAAAAGGCCAGGCACCCCACAGCACACAGATATTGCGATTACCGCTGCTTCCTTCCGGATCTGACGGAGTTCATCCAATCGCTGTCGCATGGGACCCGACCTAAACTTTATACAATAAATTTTGATTACAAAAAGCAACTCAAAACATATCCTTCCCCAATACTTTTAGCTTTGCGTTTTGTCCCTTGATAAATTTGAAATGTATCCATGGGAAATTCTTTTGGTTCACTCTTTCGTATCTCCTCTTGGGGGGAAAGTCATGGAGGTGGTATTGGCGTGGTAGTCGATGGTTGCCCACCACAACTGCCATTATCTTTAGACGATATTCAACCGGCTCTCGATCGAAGACGTCCAGGTCAAAGTAAATTGACTACTCCAAGAGACGAATCCGATCAGATTGAAATTTTATCAGGTGTGTTCGAAGGGAAAACTCTTGGTACCCCTATTGCCATGCTTGTTCGGAATAAAGATGCCCGACCACAAGCATACGATGAAATGAAAGTTAAATTCCGTCCATCGCATGCTGATTTTACCTATCAAACTAAATATGGTTTTCGAAACCATGAAGGTGGTGGGCGTTCCTCTGCTCGAGAAACGATCGCTCGAGTGGCGGCTGGTGCAATCGCACAGAAAATATTAGAGTACGACGGCGTACAAATCACCACCTATGTCGAAAGAATTCATAACATTCAAACACCCGAGCTCATTAAAATTCCAACGCTTGATGAAATTGAATCCTCCCCCACCCGATGCCCTGATGCCGAAACTGCATCAAAAATGGAGAAATGTATTTTAGCCGCAAAAAAAGAGGGCGATTCAGTTGGTGGGGCTATTATCTGTCGAATTAATGGATTACCTGTTGGTTGGGGCTCCCCAGTTTTTGACCGATTAGAAGCCGACCTCGCAAAAGCAATGCTCTCGCTACCCGCTACCAAAGGATTTGAAGTGGGAAGTGGATTTGCCGGTACTTTCTTAAAAGGATCTGAACATAACGACGCATTTGAAATTCGCGATGATCAGGTTAGAACAAAATCCAATCGATCGGGAGGGGTACAGGGTGGAATCAGTAATGGCGAAGAACTCTACTTTCGTGTTGCATTCAAACCAACAGCCACAGTCTTACAACTCCAAGATACTGTAGACGATCAAGGAAATGAAACTGAACTGATGGGGCGAGGTAGGCATGACCCCTGTGTACTTCCCCGTGCCGTCCCTATAGTGGAGGCAATGAGTGCACTCGTTCTAATTGATCAACGCATGCGCCACCATGCCCAATGTCGCTCCTTTTCTTTTCAAAGCTAAATGAAAGGAAGTTTATTTATTATTATCGGAACTCCGGATTCAGCCCGTCGTTCGACATTGTCCCATACCATTTCTGAAAATGAAGAAATCCCCGCTCCCATTTTTCTACTACCCCAAGAATTAGAACTTAGAGAATTACCAGGAAGTAATTGGAAATGGAAAGAAAATGAATTTGAATTACAAATCCCGCCAGATTTAAATACGGAGGAGTTCTTTTTGTTTTTTTCAAACAAAATCGACTTATCAGAGCAAATAGAAGGCTTGCTTTCCCTTATTGAACAAAATGAAAATTTGACCCTCGAAAGAATCATTACTTTTATAAATTCAAAATATTTGATGGATTTAAATGATAATTTACAAAACTGGCTTGATGCATGTGCCCACTTTTCAGACGCCTTTTGTTTCTCCAACCGGCTCAATGAGAACTCCCGCTTTTTAAGTCAGATTACCGATCGATATAAAGATATGCGTTACCCTTTGGAAACTTTTATCTTGGGTAACAAGAAACTACCCCCACTCGATAGTATACTCGCACCAATTCCTAAAAGAATGACCCATATTTTTGAGCCTCAAGAATTACTTGAACCTGAGGATTCTCCAGAAAATGATCCTTTCATTAGTAAGCAACCAAATGGGAAAAGAACAAACATTATACCACAACCGTTCAAAACTTAAATCTTTATAATTATGCCTTTTTTGTCTCGCACCTAATCATCGTAACTCGTTTATATGTTAATTCCACTCGCCGGGGTGGCGGAATTGGTAGACGCGCTAGATTCAGGTTCTAGTGTCCGAAAAGGATGTGCGAGTTCGAATCTCGCCCTCGGCACCA
>CAWUUU010000011.1:0-6503 GCA_963924995.1 uncultured Opitutales bacterium | reverse complement strand
TCGTACTTTTCTTCTTTTTTTGTGTTTTTATCTTCTGACATAATTGACATTTAAATTGGTTTTTAGAGTACGCTGTTATTCTTTCAGGACAAAGGATTTGCCAAGGTTTTAAATTAAGATTTTTTACTTGTAATGAAGAGTAAATTTATACCTTTTTTTATGTATTTCAGTCAAGGTAGGAGTTAAACTTTTTCCTCTAAACTTCTTCACCCCTAATTAATAACTTTAAGTGAGGCTTTATTCTTATATTTTTCTATTTTTAAAATGCTGAAAACCAGAAGCTTAGGACACGAACTTCATTCTATAATTTAGTTATTTCTTGTAAAATTTTATGCTTCACTCTCTACCACTAACTTGTCTATTTCCGGCAAACATAAAATGGTTGAATTCTAGTCCTACCTGTAAAGCCTTTTTTCTTTTAAATCCAAGGATTTCAATCTGCAAAAATGTAAGTTTCTTATCAAACGGGAATGAATCCCCAAAAAGCTGAAACCAATCCGATTGTTCCAACAAAATAAATAAGATTGAAATAAATACCTATTCTTAGAAAGTCTTTAAATTGATACCCACCGACCGTATATACAAAAGTATTTGTTTGATACCCAATGGGCGTAACAAAACTTGCTGAAGCTGCAATACAAGCAGTTAGTACATAAGCTCTCGCATCACTGGCAGACATGTTCATCAAATTTGCCAATTCAAGTGAAATAGGCGCCATTATTACTATTGTAGCATTATTGGATAAAACTTCGGTTAAAAAAGCGGTGCACAAATACAACACAATTAAAACCGCAAACGGTTGCCATTGAGGCTCAAATAAACCTATGCCGACTCCGCCTACAATAGACGCGACAACAGAGGATGCACCTGTACTTTGCATTGTTATTCCAAGAGCAAGCATTCCATAAATAAGAATTAATATATTCCACTCAATCGCCTGATATGCTTCACGTGCTTTTAAGCAACCTGTTAGTAATAAAATTGATACCCCCATGATAGCAGTTATTGAAATCGGCAATATCCCAAAGGATGCTATTAAAATAATACTCGCCAGGACTCCAATTACAATAGGAGCTTTTTTCTTCATGTTTTGCATTGGCAAAGTCGCGTGGTCGAGAAGAATAACTTCATCGGATTTCCTGAGTCTTTCAATTGCATCCTCGGATCCTAAAATAAGGAGCGTATCACTTGCTTGAAGGCGAATTTTTTCAATTTCTACTCCTAGGTTTTTCCCTCGCCGATGAACCGCAAGAATGGTCAAATTAAAACGGGTACGAAAACTTGCGTCTGAAAGATTCCTTGAAATTAATGAGGAAGATGGACCAACTACACATTCAACCATTACCCCGGTTTTCGAAGAAACCTGCTCAATTCCAAGCAGGGTTTCGTTTAATAAATTTACTCCCTCAATCTCACTTGTTTCAATGATTCCTTGTGGCTTACAAGATAGTACGAGTCGATCCTTTGCTTTAAGCTTCTCCTCAGTATTTCTTACTGAGATTGCCGCACCATTTCTTACAATTTCTAGAAGTCGAACACCTGAAAGTTTTGTGATTCCAGAATCTTTTATTCTTTGACCGATTAAGGGAGAATTAAATTGGATAATCGCTTCGGTTAAAAATTCCTTACTATCTAAATCTGAAATTATATCTGACAAGGCTTCTCGATTGGGCAAAAGCCTTTTTCCAAATAAAACTAGAAAGCTTATTGAAATTACCAACAATGGAAGGCCAATCTTAGACAGTTCAAACATGCCGAGAGGCTCCATGTCTTGATAAATTGAAGAATTGGTTATTAGACCGCTTGCTAGAATATTAGTACTGGTGCCAACCAAGGTACAACACCCACCAAAAATTGACGCATAGGAAACTGGTATTAGCATCTTTGAAGAAGGAACTCCCATGATTCGGGAAAGACTGATTACCACTGGTAGTAAGACCACGACCACTGGCGTATTATTGATAAAGGCTGATACAAAAGCGACCAGTATCAATAATATTAGCATGAATTTACGGTATCCATATTTACAAAATTTTCCCAAATAATCAGACGCCTGTTCGATTAATCTGCATCGATTTAAAGAAGCGCTAATTACAAACATCGCCGCGATTGTTATTGGGGCTTCGTTAGAAAATACGTCAAGAACCTCAGGTATCGTTGGCCAATTTTCGCTAATTTCTAAGCCAGAAAAGAGTAAAATGATCCCAAGTAAAGTAAGGGCTGTAGTATCAATACTTATTTTCTCCATCAAAAATGATGTTAAAGCGGATAATAAAAGCCCAAATGCTAAAATTGTTTCCCAGTCCATAGATTAATCAAATAATTTTATAGCGATCACTAAGCCTTGTATTTATACTTTGAGTTTTGATGAATTTTAACTTTCAATATAGTATTTCATTTTAAATACCCACTATCAATGAATTTCAACCTAACACATCGTCCAAGACGCATAAGAAATAATTCTATCCTAAGCTCTCTAGTCAAAGAACAAGCGCTCTGCCATAATGATCTAGTTTTACCAGTTTTTGTTTCTGATCATGCACAGGTCCCTGAAAAAATTGATTCGATGCCTGAAGTTTTTCGGTGGCCTCTCCATTCCTTGGTCTCGAAGATAAAGGAATGGCGAGACATGGGAATAAGTACATTTGCTCTTTTCCCACAGATTAATAACAGTAAAAAAAGTCCGGCAGGATCTGAATTTCTAAAGGCAGACTCGCTCACCTATAGAGCTGCTCTCGAAATTAAAGCATCCGTCGACCGGGTTGCTCTAGTTGGTGACCTTGCACTCGACCCCTACACTTCCCACGGGCATGACGGCGTTCTCGATTACAATGGAGTGGTTGACAATGATGCCACTGTTCAAATTCTTGCCGAGGGTGCTGTATTGGCCGCAAAATCAGGTTATGATTTAGTCGCACCTTCCGATATGATGGATGGCAGAGTTAAGGCGATTCGCGATGAATTAGATAGACACAATCAACAAAACACAGGAATTCTATCTTACTCAGCTAAGTTTTCTTCTGCTTACTATGGGCCATTTCGAGATGCTATTGGATCCGACCAAAAAATTACTATTGATAAATCTTCCTATCAGTTAAACCCTGCAAACTTTCGTGAAGCTAAAAGGGAACTTGAATTAGATTTTGAAGAGGGTGCCGATATTCTTATGGTCAAACCTGCGGAACCTTATTTGGATGTAATTAAGTACGCGAAGGAAAATTTTAATGTTCCGATTGCCGCTTATCAAGTCTCTGGTGAATATTCAAGGATATGGGCATCTCACCTACAAGGTTGGTTAGACTTGGAAGCATGTGCCCTTGAGTCGATGCATTCAATAAAAAGGGCAGGGGCTGATATTATATTTACCTATTTTGCGGAAAGAATCGCAAAGAAAATTTAAGCGGACTCATCTGGAGCTCCACCTTGATAGGGCGAGGTATCTTCTTTCTCTTCGTCCTCCTCCCATTTTAAATCAGCATCTGGCAACAATTTTTCTTCTTTATCAGAAACCTCGATTAGGTCGGTATCTAAATCAGAGTAGTCCTCCTCGTCGTCCTTTGATTTTTCTGATTCATCATCTAAATCAGCATCAATTGCAAAACCTTCTGGCACAAACTCTAAAATAGAAAATAGTTCATAACTGAAATGCGAACGCTTTCCTTCAAGAAAATCATTATTTTGCTTTTCTGCCAATACTTCTTCCATTTCTTCCAAAGTGTAAGGTTCAACAAATTCAATTAATTCATTAAGCATACTAACTCTTTTACCAGAAACATGATTAAGAAAGTCTGCGTATGGACCCTTTTCCTCATCAAGGACATCAGGCAAGGCGAATAACATATCTTCTGCCTTTAATAAAGAATCACGAACCCTTACTAGCTTAAATAATCCAGGCTCGATTTCTGCTTCAATTGCAAACGTAAAAAAAGCGTCATCAACTAATTGAGAATCTAAACCGAATTCTGTCATTGAATCTAACAATTCATTGATATGAAGGAATTGCTTAGGGTCAATAATACCAAGATTATCAACATCCCAATTTTCGTTATCACTTATGGAGTCGATCCACCAATTCTTATCTTTACCAATACGAACAATGCACCAATCTAAACTAGATCCTGTTTTTTTCATTGGATTGTCTTATGATTAGTTGTTTTCATATTACAACCATCTTTTTTAAATATAGAGTATTTTTTCATTCTTGATCGCTCTGAAAGAGTATCTTTGTTTTATTAAAATTTCAATTTATGAATTTTTTTTATAAAAAACTGCTTCGTCCATTTCTTTTTCGCCTAGAAGCTGAAAGTGCCCATGATTGGGCGTGTCGGTGCCTCTCGATGACAGAACGTTCAACTTTATCAAGGAAACTAATCAAGTTAATTTGTTCTCAAAAATCTTCGGATGTTAATTTATTTGGCCTCTCTTTCCCCAATCACATAGGCCTGGCAGCAGGAATGGATAAAAACGGTGCCTTCCCGAAAACTTTTGCCTCACTTGGATTTGGACATGTTGAAATTGGAACAATCACACCTAGACCACAAACAGGCAATAAAAAGCCTAGGCTCTTTAGATATCCCAAATATAGTGCCCTGGTTAATCGAATGGGGTTTAATAATGATGGTGTAGAAACTATTATTAAAAGAATTGAAAGAATCTATCCCAAGGGAAAGAGGCCTGTTCCCCTGGGAATTAATATTGGCAAAGGAAAAGATACTCATATAGAAGCAGCTCAAGAAGATTACATATATTCTTTAAACAAATGTTTTAAGCAAGCAGACTATATTACGATAAATATAAGTTCACCCAACACCCCAAATTTAAGGGATCTTCACAAAACAGAATTAATAAGACCATTTCTTGAAAAACTTATTGCAGCAAATCATGCCTGTTCAAAAAACCTTAATGAAGCTCCCGTGCCGCTACTCCTTAAAATTTCCCCCGATGAAAGCTATAAATCATTGGAAAATATTGTTTGTAATGCACGGGATCTTGGGTTTTCGGGCGTAATTGCAACTAACACCTCTGTAAGTAGATTTAAGGACAAGAATTTTGAATCTCTTGAACCTGGGGGATTAAGCGGAAACCCAATTGAATCTAAATCAGTTCAGATTATTAAATTTTTGGCAAAACTTACAGAGTATAAATTTCCGATTATTGGGGTCGGGGGAATTTCATCTACTGAATCTGCTATTAGAAAACTTGATGCTGGTGCATCTTTGTTACAAATTTATTCATCTTTGGTATATCAAGGTCCATTTTTTCCATCCAGGTTGGCTACTTCGCTTGAACATAGAACAAAAAACTGGACTTAAATAATTTGCTTTCGTCTTGATCTTAAAAGTTTAGCATACAATCATTTGAATTGATCCGTACAATATGAAAAAGCTAATTATCACCACGCTAACAATCTGTTTAGTTTTTTTTGGGTTTGCCTTCTTAATTCTATTTGATGCAAAAATAGATAATGCATTAAAGTGGTGGGCATCATATTCTAGAGATAGTCAAACACTGCCATACAGTCCATATAAGATTAGACGAGAGGACTCAGCTTTTATAAGAACCGAGGAGGCAAACAGCGTACAATTCGTAGATAAACATTTATTCTGGAAGGGAATAGGGGCAATTGCTTTGCCCGAAATTACAAAATCTGGAATGTTAGTTAAGCTAAAGATGAAGTCCGAAGGGTCTGGCTATTCTAACGATGTTGACGCTCTTGTGACTGGGAGCATGGGAAACTCTTTCAAGCTTGGGAATGTCCGAGTTCAAGAAGGCCAAATTAAAGGAGTGAATGTCATAAAATCATCCCAATGGCATTCTGCTCCAAAAGCATTTTGGGGTGATGAAGAACTTCCATACAGTGGAACAATTGAAAAATTATTTCCGGACGGACAAGTGATGTTCCAAAAACAATTTCTTGCAGGAGTTTTGCACGGTAAATGGGAACAATTTACAGAAAATGGAATCCCAGTTTTTTCTAAGGATTATATAAACGGGGAGAAACATGGAACGCATATTTTTTGGTTTAACGAACCATTTGATCCTGAAGGGGAAGGGAGTGGACCAGGGAATAGTACCACACTCTGGCTATCGATAAATGAAAAAGCTAAAGAAAAGTTTTCAAATGTATATGACAAGAACAAATATAACAAATGGGTTATAGAAAACTACAAATTGGGGGGAGGTAGTTTTCAAGTATATCATCTTGAACATTGGGAAAATAATCAAAAGCATGGTTTGTTTGAAGGTTTCGACCGTTTTGGAAATAAAACCTTCAAGGATGATTACGAAAATGGCATTCGGGTTAACCACAAAATATTCGACAAAACTAAAACAAAAACTTTTGACAGAAAAGTACAATAGGTTTTGGTGCTCAAGGGGGGACTCGAACCCCCACGCCTTACGGCACTAGATCCTTAGTCTAGCACGTCTACCAATTCCGTCACCTGAGCGATAAAATTTATAATTATAGAAGTTTAAGAAAAAAGGCAAGATGTCAAAATCAG
>CAWUUU010000010.1:0-15629 GCA_963924995.1 uncultured Opitutales bacterium | reverse complement strand
GATTCTTCGCCCTTTCCCCGGTCCCCCTTGGCCAACCAAGTGTCGAGCAACTTACGATGACGGTTGAGCTCCTTGGTAAACTTGGGATCGCCAACCAAATTATTCACTTGAGCAGGGTCCTTTGATACATCATAAAATTCCTCCTTCGGGCGCTCCCCAAAGTAAATCCTTTTCAGGTCGTCGGAAAGTTTGCCAGCGGCATAAAGTTCCTTGAGGTTTTTCAAATAGTCTTGACCGTCCCGGTACTGCGGTTGCAGAAGGATCCGGTCAAGCTTGTAGTTTCGGGTATAACGGAACTTATCGGTCCGAATGGTGCGTACCCGGTCAACAGTATGATCGAGCCGGTCCTTTGCTGAAGCAACCCATTGGCGTGGCTTGAAGTTGTTCGCGAAAAGATTACGACCTTCGTACCAGTCGGGTAGCTTGATCCCCGCCCAGGTCAAGGTAGTCGCAGTCAGATCCAATGTGCTAACCAAGTCCTTACGGGACCCCAGTTTAGGTACCCATTTCTTAGGCCCCATCAGCATGAAGGGAACATGGAGACCGCCCTCCGTCGGCATCTGCTTGTGACGAACCAAGTGGTTTGCTCCGTGATCGGAGAAGTAAACCACAATGGTGTTCCCTTGAAGTCCAGATGCCTTGAGACCTGCGAGGATATTCCCGATGTGATCATCTTCGACGCGGATGGCGTCGCAATGCTGGGCAACAACCTTGCGGTAAAGGTCATTCTGAGGGTAATCAGCAGGGACTGTCACTTTGGAGGGGTCGGTACGTCTTTCTTGGGCTAACTTCTTGGTATTGATTTTTCCTCCCTTGGTTTGGAACTGAATGAAAAAGGGTTGGTTCTGCTTGAGAATTCCCCAGCTGTCGGTCTGCCCCTTGAGCTTAATTTTGGAATAGGTCTTGTCCGAATCCCAAACGAAATTGTAATCGGTCTTACCATGGTTGAAGGTCGAGTATCCCGCTTCCTTGAGGAGTTCGGGCAGTAGTTTAATTCCCTCGGGCAGATAAAGCTGGGCATCCTTCGCCCGTGAGGATCGGTGCTCATGTGAACCGAACC
Source organism: uncultured Opitutales bacterium (assembly GCA_963924995.1). Taxonomy (GTDB): domain Bacteria; phylum Verrucomicrobiota; class Verrucomicrobiia; order Opitutales; family Seribacteraceae; genus Seribacter. Next base: position 14,569 of record CAWUUU010000010.1, on the reverse strand, counting down.
GGATTTGATTGGCTCCGACCATCATTGAGGATCGGCATGCCGAGCATACTGGGGCTGGGACATAAGCCCGATCGAAGCGCACCCCTGCCCTAGCAATCGAGTCGATGTTGGGTGTAGCCAGCTTATTGGCCTCATGCCCATAGATGCCCATCCATGGGGAAGTGTCTTCGGCAAAAAGCCAGACGACATTGGGGCGCGAATCCGCAGCAAAAAGACGGCTTCCGAAAGCAAGTAATAGGATAGCAAGTAACTTTACAGGGATTTTCATTTTTTGGGCTTACTGGAAAGTTATTTTTTCTTATTCATTGGGATAGGATCACGATAAGGCCGATGCCAAATATTACGGTAACGCACTGGATTGCCGTGGTCCTGAAGCCTTAGATTCCCTGTCTTCCCTTTGGACCCTCCCACTTCCATATTGTCCTGAATCAAGACACCATTGTGCAAGACGGTATAGGCGCTTTTACGAATGTATTTACCATCCTTATCCTGGATGGGAGCATGGACGATGACATCATAGGTTTGCCACACACCGGGTGCCCGGCAAGCATTCACAAGGGGAGGATAGCGATTGTAAACCGCACCGGCCTGTCCGTGAGAATAAGTGGAGTTTTGATAGGAATCCAAAACCTGAACTTCAGGACCGCTCAGTGGAAAGAACCCTGAATTCCCTCTGCCCTGGCCGGAGCCTTTAACCTCCTCGGGTGTACGCCACTCGACATGATACTGACCATAGCCGAGCTTCTTTTTCGTTTGAATGACACCTGTTCCTCGAACCACCTCCATGGCATTGTCGACAAGTTTCCATTTCACTTTATCGCCCTTGGTGCTTTCCCAATGATCGAAATTCGTTCCGTCGAAAAGTACGATTGCATCCGAAGGGGGTGCTCCCACTTGACTAGGCGTTCCATAAAATCCCGGTTTTACCACGGGTGGCATCGAAGGATCAGATTCAATCAGTACTTCCTTTGCAGAAAGAAAGGCGGGGGTTAAAAAAAGAAGGAAAGATAGTGTTCGTAACGATATGGAATTCATACCTTAATGGCTAATGCCCGAAAACGCTCAATTCGAGACTAAAATCTCAAACTCCTGTTTAAACTTCTGCCAAGGTCGAGGTACTTCCACCAAATGAATCTGTTTCTACTCCTAGTTTCTGCAGCATAGTAAGGTAGAGATTTGAGAGTGGTAATTCCTCATAACTGACCGGCCTTGTCCAACCAACATCCGAGTTTATTCCGGCATCAACTTGGTTGTCTTCATTTCCACTTCCATACTTAAGATACTGGCCATGTTTAAAACCCATACTTTTACCACCCAATAAGAGAAGTGGATAATTTCGCGAGGTGTGAAAGGCACTGGAAGCAGAACCAAAAAAGAGTACCGTATTGTCTAACATATTACCTGCTCCACCGATCTCCGGAGTCGCTTTGAGTTTTTGCGCAAACTTCCCAAATTCTTCACTTAGGAAACTGCAATAAGTTCCAAAGTTTTCCCATCCACCTGGTTTCTTTGTTCCATGGGAAAGCATGTGAGTAAGATTAAATCCGACTGCCCGGGCTAGATAATCGCTTATACCCACTCCGTTTTCACGACCCAATTGATAGGTCGCCACGCGAGTAGAATCGGTCTTAAAGGCAAGATAGATCAACTCGTACATGGTTTGAAGATAAAGCCTCGGTTTTTCGGGCGTAATATCTAGAGATAAATGATCCACCTCGACTTGTGGTAGAGGAATATTCATCCACTGCTTTGCTTTCTCTACTTTGATCTCGGTATCCCGAACAGATTGTAAATATTCATCCAGTTTTTCCTGATCATGAACAGATAGATTTCTCTGCAGGGATCGGGCATCGACCATTAATTCATCCAAGGCACTTTGGCTGACAGCTAAACGACGAGCCGCGTCCTTTCCACTTTTAACAAAGAGCATATCAAAAATACGCTTGGGCTTATGCTCCGCCGGGATATGGCGTCCATTCCTATTGAAAGACATCGTCTGTGCACCACGTGGAGAACCGGTTCCACCATCAGTGGACATAACCAGCGAGGAATGCCGGGTGTGCTCACCCACTTGAGCGGCAAAAGCCTGATCGAGAGAAATGCTGTTTTGATAACCACCCCGGTTACCCGTATCCGCTCCGGTCAAGAACTGGTCCGCATTGGAATGTCCATGCACATTCCGAACCGCCGGATGGGACAAACCGGAAAAAACAGTCAGATTATCCTTGAGCGGGTTGAGAGGGTCGAGGCACTTCGTCAGGGTAAAATCTTTTCCTTTGCCGTGAGGAAACCAACTCCATTCCTTATGAGCGGGATCATCCACACGGGGCATGGGAACACCATCAGGCATATAAAAGCAGGCAAGTCGCTTAATTGCAGCTTTAGCCGGTGTGGCGGCAGTAAGAGAACTGGAAAAGGATTCGAACCAAGGCAGGGCGAGAGCCACTCCCGATCCCCTAAGGAATTTCCTTCGATCCAAAGATGAAATTTTTTGATTCATAATAATTTCAATAAGTTTAATTATGGTTGGCGAAAAAGGTCACTTTTTACAATCAGAAAGACAAGGTCGGCCAGGCCATCGCCTGTTCTTCTCAAGTCACTGGCAACCTGATTAATTTCTGCCTGGTCTCCGAAGGTTAATGGACGACCGAGGGCATACGAGGCCATCTTGTGTGTCAGGCTAAGAGCAAATTGATCTTGGCGATTTTCCAACAGGAATCTTTTCAATCCATCCATACCGTTCAATTCCTGTTTATTATACAGGAGACTGGAGGCATCAACCGGTTCTTTTCCAACGGCAGAACGCCAGGCACCAGTCGCATCGAAATTTTCAAAGGCAATACCCCAGGGATCGATCTTGGCATGACAGGATATGCAAGCCGGGTCATTACGATGGTCTTCCATACGTTCTTTTAAGGATAATTTCAGGATCTCGGGATCGGCCAAGTCAATCTCAGGAACCGCGGGTGGCGGCGGAGGAGGAGGATCATTAAGCAGACTTTCGAGTAACCATACCCCCCTCTTAAGGGGATGGGAATCCTTACCATCCGAATTCATGGCAAGAAGACCCGCTTGAGAAATCAAACCACCACGGTTGTCTGCCGTTTTCAGGGAAACTTTTCGTAGCTTCGTTCCATAAACCTCGGGGATGCCATAATGTTTGGCCAAACGCTCGTTCATCATCGCATAATCAGAATGAAGAAAATCAAGCACGCTTCCATTTGTGCTCAATACTTCACGAAAAAAAGCGACGGGTTCTTTCCTCATTGCGTCCTTCAATGCAGAATCGAAGCGAGGATAAGCCTTTTTATCCACCTCGAGGTAATCCAATAAATCCATTCCCAACCATTGACGGACAAAATGCTCGATAAATCGTTCCGCTTTAGGGTCGGCAAGCATACGCTTTACTTGAGCGACCAAGGACTTTGAACCATTAAGCTCTCCCCTTACCGCCAATTCAAATAATTCTTCATCGGGCAGGCTCGCCCATAAGAAAACGGAAAGCCGGGTGGCTAATTCGAAATCGTTTTGAAGCTGATTGGATTGACTTCCCTGAGGCTTACCGGTGCGTACGAGATAAAGAAAGTGTGGAGACGACAAAACCGTGGAGAGCGTTTCGATGATCGCATTCTGAAAACCAATTTCGGCCTTTCGAAAATTGGTGAACAGGGCCACTTTTCTGTCAATTTCATCCAAGGTCACTGGTCGGCGCCATGCTTTTTCCATAAATTTTAAGATAATTTTCCGGGCATCAGTCACTAAGTTAGAACCGTCTGTACAAGCGGGAAAAACCTTTCGATGGGAATCCGGTGGCCATTGCTCGTAAAAAGGAGCAATCACCTCGACAAATTGAAGTGTTATCTCCTCTTTCAAGGAAGAAGTATTTAGAAATCTTAGGTATTCGGCTGGGTTTACTCGCCCATTCAACTCTTCCACATTACGAAATGGATTCCGAACCACTTCACTTAACGGAAAAGTCCATTCATAGAATTGGGGCTTACCGGGAACGGATAGAATTTCCTGGTCCGAACCCACTTTTTCGGATGCGAAAGAGTTATTACTGACTTGGTGCCCTAACAATAAACCTAAAGTGGGAGAGCTTTTATTCTCAGTTGATGAACGGGCAGCCAATACCCTTACCTTAATAATACCGGTGTCCGGAAGAACATCCCAAACATCAACGGTGAGTGACTGGTTCATGGGAATGACCGCAACCACGGGGAAATTTTGGGGAATGGATGGAGGAGTCATTGTAGGAGCGACTGAATACTTCGATCTCCATGATCCTCTTCCCCATTGCGAACGAACACGCAAATCATTTTTAATATTCCAAAAATGAGCGTTAGCTGGTGTGGGTTTATTTTTAAGTAAAGATTTTTCCAATTGTTTATTTAATTCGACGGGGTCGTCCTTATGGGCCTTCCTTATTCTTTCTAGTTTTTGTTCGTGGATGAACATGGGGCGGGCGGCAAGTTCTTCTATGGATACTCCAAAATACACGGGTTTTTTATCGCTTTCCTCAACCGTTGCCAGACTCAATGCCTTACGAGCAATTTCACGATACTGTTCAAATTGCATTACCGACATCTGAAGCATTTCTGAACTATTTTTAAATCCATCCTCGGAATTAGTCTCAGGTGGTAAATCGCGAGCGAAATCGTTTGGAAGGCCAAGCAAGTCCTGTAGTGCATAGTTATATTCGTAACGAGTCATCCTTCTAAATGAAGAATGGCCTCCTTGACTACGCCTAAGCTGAGAGGCTGTTTGTATTTCTGAAGCCAGCCAATTCACTACCTTGCCACGAGCAACATCACCGAGTGATTGATCCGCATCATCGGGTGGCATCTCGCCGTTACTTATCACATCCTGTACTTCGAGCCACCAAGCAACATCATCTCCGTGTAGAAGATCAGGATCCAAGGTATCGATGCGAAATTTTCCTTTCTGCTTATCTGGGCCGTGGCATTGGACACAGGTTTCCTTTAGTGCGGGTTCAATATTATTTTTAAATTCTGCGAGATTTGGTTGGGGGGCCTGCCCATTCGAAACAGCTTCATGACCCTGGATACTTTCTGCCTTGTGCAGCAGTATAGAATTATCCCGTCCCGCTTTTTTAGCTTCCGCAAAAGTAAGGGGAAGTAAAGCCACTCCAATCGCATCAATTTCAAGAATGGAGGAATGCCAGGGATTTTGAGTATTAACCCTATCTCCTGGGTTACGAAAGGTAAACCGCAGGTCAGTTACTCCATCTACCCGGCAAGGAATACGAGTCAGGTTGCAGACTCCGTTTTCAGCGGCAATTATTTCCTTGGCCAATGTCGCATAGGTTTTTCCATTATTAATACTGTAGGTAATATCAAAATCCTGCTGGGCTCGATGATCGCCATTCCAGGAAAATACTCGAACTTCATCAAGCCTAACGATTTTAAGTTTCGAAAAAGTGACCACCCAATCTTCCACATTATCCAAGGCAAAAGTTCTCATCCCATAATCCTTCTTCCCTTTCCCATCGGTTAACTTAAAGAGGTCCCCCGCCTGTAATTTCAAATTGGAAAGAAAAGGAATACCGGAGATAAGATCATTATTGGAAGGGGGCGATTTGAATTTTTTGCCAATATCCACTTGAAAATTGTCCCCAAAAATCGTCAACGAACTTAAGAGAAATAAAAGTTGGGCGAACAGTCTTAGTTTCAAAACAGGGATTAATTTAATAACATAAACAACAAAATACAATATCTTGAAGTCAACCAATTATGACATGTCGAAAACTTTTTCGTACTCTAAACTAAACCATCGATCACTTGAGTCGTAATCTAAATTCAAAATCATTACCAGATTACCTACCAAATCGAACTTCCATTGGTTTAAAACCAGGGCGATCATAATAGCCGTTAACCTTACTCATCTTACTCATCGGAGTCTGTTAAAGATTCAAAGCCAATACCCACAGAGGACGAAGATGTGTTTTCACACTCGGAGGAAATTTCCGAGTAAGAACCGTTGGAACTGCAACCACCCTGTATCGACACGACTAATAGTGCCGACAACCCGACACAAAATTTGAAAAAGGTAAAGTTTACTTACCGCTCGAGGTTGTATTTCCGCAATCGTTGGTCACTCGATAAAAGTTCAATAAAATCAGCAACATCCATTCCGCTAGTTGAAGCCCGCTGCCTCTTCGGATCCAATTCGTTTTCTCCCAACCCATGGGGACCGAGTGCCTCCTCCTCCCTCCCCAAAATATCGAGAACCTTGCGAGCCAATTGTCTTCCCACCGGTTCGCCGAGTAATCCCCCAATATGAAGATCCCCAAAAGGGTTATTTTCTCCTCTTTCAATGAATCCGGCTTTATTCAGCCATACTGAATAAAATTGCTCATTCAATATCAGGGCATGCTGGTCGCAAATTTCGATCTTTGGATGCCGTCTGATTACTTCCAACGCCCATGGGTTTATAAAACGCTCCATGGTTTTTTGCACTCGACCTGTCGCCTTTTCATCGGGTCCCAGCTCGCCGGGCTCAGGATACCCACCGGGAATCGGCGTGGTGGTTACGAATATGAGCTTGGCCTTAGTTTTTTTTAGTTCGCTAATTACTTTTTCCATGTCCGCCTGATACTTTGATTTAGTGTTGGCAGAATCCCACTGGCCAAAATTGAAACTAATTACATCCCAACCCAGCCCAGGTTGATCATAGGCTCCCAACCATTGAACGATATTTTCGACTCCCTTTTGGACGGGACCGCAATTGGTCGGAGGGTGATAAATATTGAGCTTTCCCTTCAATGCAGTACGTAGCGCTTTGTCATAGTTTCCGGAAATCGAATCACCGATAAACAGATACCTACCAAGACTCAGATCGTCCTGCACCTTAGAATCCTCAAGTATCCGAAGACATACTTCGCTGGCATAAAACACATCTCCCTTAAGTTCTCCATGGACAAATGCCTGCTGCACGAACGGTCTGATATCCTTCTGACTGAGCAATCCCATTATCCGATGCTGTCCATCATGTCCCTGTGTTCCGATCTGAAACACCTCACTTCCGATTTGCACTTCCATAAATCGGCCGTTTTCCCGGATAAATTTACCCGACATCCATGGCTTTTCCGCAGTTGGTAAATTGTCGGCTATTGGCTCAATATAAAGCTTTCCATCCATAATCGGACGCCGCCCTTGATCCTCCCATCTTTTGACTGCATCCCTATTCTTAAAAGTCCTTTTGACATAAAGGTTTTCGGGTAAGTTATAGGAAAACTTCTGCCCCCCTATCTCAAACTCCACCTTCCTTGACACAAACCCACCTCGCTGCACCCTCGATTGTAATCCAACTTGTGCATCTTTCTTCAACATTACTTCAATCGCACCATCCGCATTACGAATGTAAAAATTGCTCATCGTCTGATCCAATGGAGTGATGACCCCATTGGTAACAAAATCTCCAGTAGGCGGATCGGCATAAGAACGCTCTTCCTTAACGGTTACATATTTGCCGTCATTTGCATCACAGAGGGATATACTTAATACACAGACATGTATAAATATAATGTATTGGCGAAAATTACTCATACTATTTATTCTCAATAAAACTTGAGATCCTGCCGAACAAAAAACACTCAATATTGGACTTTTGCCTTTTAAAGAACAGGCACGCGGAATAGTCTAAAATTAATTAATTCCATGGTAAATACCCCCTACATTTTTTTTGTCATAATAGCCAACCTGTTCCTCTTTTTAACCGTAAGGGGCGAGGTCGAGGGCGTGGTCTCATATCATTTTCAAAATGATGTATTTCCGATACTTAAAAAGCATTGCATTAAATGTCATGGTCTTGAGAAACAGAAAGGCGATGTACGTTTAGACACCCTTTCAATCGACTTCCTGAAGGATCGGACTGCCGCCGAGACATGGCACGATGCATCGGATCAAATCAAACTGGGGGAAATGCCACCCGAAGAGGAAGATCCCCTATCCTCCGAGGACAGAAAGATTCTTACCGAATGGATCGACCGTGAACTGTCTGAATCCTTCAAGAAAATGCAGGGCACGGCAAACTCCTTGGTCATTCGCCGTCTCAATCGTGCCGAGTATCAGCATACCATGACTGACCTGCTCGGTTTGGAAATGGACTACGCAGACGAATTGCCCAACGACTCTCTTTCTCCGGATGGTTTTCTGAATAATGGAGCAAACCAGATAACCTCTGCCATCCAAATCGAAAACTACCTGAAGTCAGCCCGAAAAGCCCTCGACTTTATTCTTGTGGAGGGTGAAGAACCTGAAACCTCAACCAGCGAGGTAATTTGGAATAAGGGCAAAATCAAAGGTCCGGGAAACAATCGCTACCTAGCCGGCTCCTCACCAAGGCTCGGGCGGGTCAATTATTGGCACGGTTCCTTCCAGGAGCCGCCGCGAGAAGGCAGGTTTACCGTTCGAGTCAAGGCATCAACCGACCGTAAACCCGGCCAACCTGCACCCATTCTCTCCAGCCGATACGGCTATTTCGTCCCCGGCCTGACTCTCAACATCATGGACGATCTGAGGGAGATCCCCATCACGTCCAACACTCCTCAATACTACGAATTCACCTCCCATGCCCATTTTTCCCCTCGAGCCGAACCCCATGTGCCACTCGACAAGCTCAACGGTGTGATCACCTTGCAAAATATTCTGAATGACGGCCAACCTGCCCCGAAAGGTAAGGACCAGGTAATCGAGGAGGAGGTCAATGCGAAGAACACCCGCCAAAAACTTGACAAATGGGAGAAGGATCGATCCGCATTGATTGCTAGGCAAAACCAATTTGAGCTGGAAACTCTTCCTGATCGTTTCAATAAATGGTTGAAGAAATTACCCTCCCAAGCTCCTGCCCCACACGATTGGCTCATCCTTGGTAATGCCCAACCCAAATCCCTTGAGGGTGCGATCTTTCGCCCCGAGGAAGATGGTTCTTTTCTGGTCTCCGGTTCAAACCCAAAGACCGACCGTTGGGTCGTTACCGCCGAAGTGGATTTACCTATCATCCGGGCTATACGGATTGAGGCACTGGCTGATAAGTCCCTCAAAAAAAGGGGGCCAGGCCGAGCCAATAGCGGAAACTTTGCTCTTACCGATCTGCGAATCTTTGCAAAGCCAAGTGGGACGAAGGGCAAAGGTAAGCCCGTCAGCATGATTAATCCGATCAGCAACTTCTTGCAAAAGAACGGAAAATCCTCGGCCGCTTTAGCGATCGACAATAAACCAGCTGAAACCGGTTGGTTATCGGGAGGCACTTTTAACATTGATCAACTCGGTAAAGACCATGCCTGTTTGTTTGCTTTTTCTGAGCCAGTGGCCAACAAAGCGGGAACGGTTTTCACCTTCGAACTGGACTACCTCCACAAGAATCAACCCGATAATGGACAACAGACCATCGGAAGACCCCGATTTTCTGTTTCTTCTTCCCCTCTCCCTCCACTTGATGGAAATTCCGTCCGTTCGGAATTGATCAGTTTAATCAAGACCGTGCAAAAATTGGGGGATGCAAAAGCTTTAGACTCGGTGGAAATGCAAGAACTAGTGCAGAAGTACAAATCAATTGACCCAATCTGGATTGACATGAAATCCAAGTTTCTAGTCCATGAAAGCCGTAAGCCTGTTCCCAAAATCAGCAAGAAGAAAACCAAGGTATTTCCCGAAGACCCGGACTTTCCCAAAATTCTTATTGATTCGGTCGAGTTCGTCCGCAATGACTATCCGTCTTGGCCCCCAGCCCAGCACAGAAGAATCATTCACGAAGGCGAGAACCTCTCCCAGCCCGGGACGGGGGAGCTTGTCATCGGCCGTTTCCTGCACCGAGCTTGGCGCAGGCCCGTAACCAAGATAGAACTCGGCAAGTGGGTCAGTCATTTCGAAAAGATTCAAGAGGATGAGAATTCACCCATATTTGCTCTACGGGAGACCTTGGCCGCCTCCTTGGCCTCTTCCCACTTCATCTACCTAAGCGAACCACACAAGGCAGAAAATAAAAGAGTACTCAATGCCCACGAACTTGCTTCCAGGCTTTCCTATTTCCTTTGGGGTTCCATGCCGGACGATGAACTATTCGCACTGGCCGATAATGGAAAATTACTCGAGCCTAAGATTCTCGATAAACAGTTCGACCGAATGCTCGCGGACAAGAAGTCCGATCGTTTCGCAGATCAGTTCAGCACCCAATGGTTCGACTTGGAGGGGGTCAATCGGGTAGCAATTAACCCCCAATATTACAAGGATTTTGACAGTTCTCTAAAAGCGGACATGATTCAAGAAACCCGCGAGTTTTTCAGGGAAATTCTGCGCAGTGAATCCTCCGCTCTCCAGTTTATCGATGCCGACTTCACCATGCTCAACGCCCCACTAGCCAAGCACTACGGACTTGAAGGTCCAAGGTCTCAAAATTTCGAGCGGTACTCCCTCAAAGAAACTGACAGACCCGGAGGCGTGCTGGGGCATGCATCCTTTCAACTGTCAGGCTCGGACGGTGCCGACTCCCACCCAATCAAACGAGCGGTATGGATCCGGGAACGACTCCTCCACGATCCACCCAAACCACCTCCACCCGACGTTCCGGGCATTGAACAAAGCGTGGAAAATTTCGAGAAGCTTTCTGTGCGCGACCAGCTGGAAATTCACCGTAAGAAAGCAGCCTGTGCCGATTGTCACCGTAGCATTGACCCTTGGGGTATAGCCCTTGAATCCTACGATGCTATTGGTTTATTCCGTGAGAAGACCATCCGCATGAAAAAATCCATATCGACCGAGACCATCCTGCCTGGAAATCACAAGGTTAACGGATTGGAAGATCTCAAGAAATTCCTACTCGATCAAAGGCATGAAAAATTTGCTCATGCTTTGGTTTCCAAAATGCTGACTTACTCACTGGGCCGTTCACTCGAGCTAACCGATGAACCACTGGTCAATGAATTGAGTGATGGTTTTGTACAAGCCGATTATCGACTCTCTGCCCTCATGAAAAATATCGTCCGAAGTAAACCTTTTTTATCGCGTTAATTTATGTAATATTGCATTTTTTTGTAAGGAAATGAGCAAGATTAATCTCAAGATGAACCGTAGGACTATGCTCCGAGCAACAGGCATATCTTTGGCACTGCCATGGATGGAATCTATGGCCTCCCCTTCAATCAAGTCTCCACCACGCAGGTTTTGCTCGATCTATTTTCCCTACGGCGTAAGCCTGCCCAATGAAGACAGTGAATATGGTCATTGGAACTGGTTCCCCAAAGGAGAGGGAACGAATTTCACCTTCAATAAATCTCTCCAACCCCTCGAACCATGGCGTAATCAAGTTACTGTCCTAGGGGGGCTTTCCCATCCAAAAGTTAGACGTATCGGAGGACACGACAGTGGAGATACCTTTCTAACCGGGGAGGAAATGAGCTTAGGTGCAACTGGACTTAAAAACTCAATTTCACTTGATCAGTTCATGGCCCGCACTCACCGACTCGGGGCCAAGACCCGGTTCACGAGTTTGGCCCTTTCCTCGGACGGGGGGACTGGACTTCCTACTCGCGCCAACACCCTTTCTTATTCGAGCAAAGGCCTACCCATTCCCTCCCTTAATCGTCCGGCACTCGTGTTCGAGCGCCTTTTCGGCTTGAAGGGAGATTCGATTGAGGCACAAAGAAAAGGGCTTAGCCGTACCGGCAGTCACCTCGATCTGCTCATGGACGAAGCCAAGACTCTTCAGCGTAAGCTCGGTAAAACCGATCATGACAAACTCGACCAATACCTCACCTCAGTTCGTGAAATCGAGCAGGATGTCGAACGCTCCGCTCAATGGCTCGATGTACCCAAGCCCATGGTTAATGCTGAAGGTCTTACTCTCGACGCTGACAACGAGACACCGGGCAAGTTGATTCACACCATGCTCGACTTGATTGCATTGGCCTTTCAAACGGACTCAACCCGCTTCATAACCTACCAGCTGGCGAGCATGCACGGAGCTATTTCCATTGCCAACAAATTCCCTTCCCTTCTCGGCTTCGCCAAGGATGCACACGGTCTGGCGCATGGTGCAGGGAAAGGAGCAATCGGAGCCGAAAATAAAGGCAAGTGGGATCTGTACCAAACCGAATGCCTGGTTTACCTGCTCAATCGCTTGAGCGGGATGAAGGAAGGCGATGGATCGGTATTAGACAACAGCTGCATTCTTTACGGAAGCAGTAACAGCAAAACCCATAACAACACCAACTATCCACTAATCCTTGCGGGAGGGAACAAGCTTGGTTATCAGCACGGGCAATACTTACGCTTCGATAAGGATACCCCCTTCTCTAATCTTTTCGTAACAATTCAGAAAAGCCTGGGTGCTAAGGCGGATTCTTTTGCCGACAGCACAGGCGAGATGAAAGAGGTCCTGGCTTCCTAAATCCCCGGGCTTGAAATAAAAGTTAATTCACCACCAAAGATTTACCTTAGACTCTGTTAATACTTTAACAATTTCTTCCCAATAGAAAAGTCCTTGATGATAGTGGCTCGTTCGAATTCTTCCCCCCAGTGAACGAGATGAGTATTCGTGGTGCACTCCGGGGCAATGCAAGCGAGTGAAGCCCTGAGCAATATCGCCAAAGCAGTAAAATTACTCGACGACAGCGACGGTGCGGGTCCCCATCAGGGGTTGATTTGCCTTCAAGCGTTTGAGTAAAATGAAAGACATTTTGTCCCCACGGTTATTACTCACTTATTTGAATTCAGGAACAAACAAATTCTTAATTCGTAGGAGTTATCTTACGAAAAAGAAAAGCATCGGATGTGACAAGTGATAAAATAAGTGCCTTCATGCTGCCACCACTTGCTCGATAAGCTTTATGAGCAGCTTGTAAAACAGGGCGATCATGTAAAGTCTCATTCCGACCCATCCAAAAGCGAAAGGCGTGCCGGACGAAGACCTGTTCGACATGTTCGCTGTTGGCAAGTTTCTTGATCATGTCAATTGCGTCCGTAACCGGCCCGTCAAGGGATGGATCTCCTGAGTCGACGATTTCCCCAGTAGTATCGACTGGCTTATCTAACACTGTAGTTCTGAATAGTCCTGCATGATTGTACATCTCAAAGGGTAATCCCAAAGGGTCCATTTTCTCATGACAACTCCAGCAATACTTCTCCCGGGTAACCCGCATCCGCTCCCTCAGTGTGGATTTTTCTTCATCAGGCAACTGGGCATCAACAGTAATAGGAACATCTGGTATTCCACCTCCGAGTAATCTTTCCCGCACCCAAATCCCGCGATGGATCGCATGATTGTCCATCGCGTCAGAATGAGAGACCAGCCAGCTCGGATGAGTAAGAATACCGAGACGTTCTCCCTTGGGAGCGGTGGCTAAAATCCTTTCCGGTTTTAAAGAACCATTCCCGAATGATCGATGGCTTACCCGTGCGAAAATTTGCTCCCCACTCAAATTAGCTTCTGATAATGCTAGCTTGATTCTGCTTTTTTTATTTTTTCTTTCTTTTGCAAGTTTCTTTTTTTCCTGATCCATTTTCTTGAGCTGTAAATTGATCGCTTTTGTCTCTTTGGGATCTACGCTTGTGAGCTTAATTTTCGTTTCCAGAGATTTAACTTCGCCAGCGAGCAAAGCAAGTTGTTCATCAATTTCTTTTCTCAACATTGCCTCTTCTGCCTTTTTAGCTTCTGAAGCCGCTTTTGCCTCTTCTCTTGTATGCTTCCTTCCGAAATACGAACTGTCCTCTTTTGTTGACACCACTTGTTGCGTGGTAAGCAAATTTTTCAACACATCTTTATCTTTGTTAAGAATTAATTCAATTAATCGATCGGTGCTAGCAGTTGAATCGAACATTTTTCGATAGTGCGTTTTTCCATCTATACCTATTCCCGTTGCAGCTAGTGCGTTGTTGTCTTTGCAAATATAGCCCCCGAGGTCATAATCAAAAAAGTCGCGGAAGAACCGCAGGACGCGCGGCTTTCGGATACTGTCATCGGAAAGCATCCGGGAGACTTCGCGCTTCACATCAGCACGGGTTCTCATTTTACCAGTTGTGATTGCTTCGCGTAATTCATTGTCGGGGCTTATGTAACGAAGGGAATGATTCACCGCCAATCCAAGTTCCCAGTCCTGAAGCATAACACGATCGTGGCTGTCTGGTTCACCCTGTTTCGCCAATTCAGCCCTAAACAAAGCATCCCGATCAAGAAAGATAGATGATAAACCCATAAAGATTCCATCTTCCCTGCCAATCTTGGTGATGGAATCCTTCACTATCCCCAAGTACTCGTTAGACTCCTGTGTTAACGGTGGTCGAAAAGTAACCGCTTCAAAAATAAAGTTGATCGCATCAATTAATGATTCCTCCGTGTATTCTGTAGTTTCCATTAAGGAATGAACGGGGGTGATCGGACGGACTACTTTTGTATTGTAAACAATAGCCGAGGGTAAACCCCGCAGATCTTCTTTTGGCTTAACCTGATCATAGGTTTTGGGATTATCTGTAATTTGCTCAGGAAATTCGACTAGGCTCATCGGACCATAAGCCATATATTTCAAAATATCCACGGCCTTGGCTAAAATTTG
>CAWUUU010000009.1:0-9792 GCA_963924995.1 uncultured Opitutales bacterium | reverse complement strand
TGCCGTAGGTCTCTCGCGCCGCCGAGAACCCGGTCGAGCATCTGGCGGTCGAGAGGGTTGGTCTGGCTGACCTTATCCGTTTTGCCCTGTTTACCGAAGAGGCGGTTCAATACATTCCGGGGGTCGATCTCGGCGGGCACGGGTTGGGTAGGAGAACGATAGCTGCAGTGGTTGTAGTACCCTTCGTGTAGGCCTGCCTGGTTTTCCTTCCATGTCTGGGGCATGGTTGCCAATTCGAGTGAGGGAAGGGAGGTGTGGGCTCCCACATAATTGGCCATGATTTGGTCGGCCGATATGGCGATGTTGATACGGCTTCGCGAGCTGGGTTCGGGTAATCTTCCGGTGAGCCAAGTCGATAATTCTAAGGCGTGCGGGGCACCGTTGAAGGGGGAGGTGGGGACCCCCGAGATGCCCTTCATCATAAGGCACTGCTCCATCACCGGTTGCAGGGATTTGATGATGAGCGGTGGTGAGTTGAGGAAGCTTTCCTGGTTTTTCGGCCAAAACTGGTCCATGATGACCCCATGGGGCATGTACATGAAAGCCATCCGCACGGGCGGCTTGGCGGTTGATGGGGTTGATGCCAAGGAATCCATGAAGGGCAGGGCGAGGGAAAGGCCCGCGCCTTTCAGCCAGGCCCGGCGGTTAAGTAGGAAACAATCGTTGACTGGAGTCATGCTATGATCTGGTTATGCGTTATTCTCATTCGGATCTTATCCCTTGATCTTGCGGTATGTAAATAGGTAACTGGTGATGACCTCGGAAATGATCGAGCGGGTCCGGTACCCTTCCTTGGCGACATTAGCTAGGATGCGGTCGATCACGATCTCGTCGTAGCCTCCCAATGGCCGGCCGAGGGCGTAGGCCATCAGTCGCTCGGTCAGGTTGCGGGCCAAGTCATTTTCCCTCTGGGCGATGAGGTCCTTCAGTTCAGCGGGTGAGGAGAAATTTTGGCCGTTTGGCAACATACCTGCAGAGTCGATGGCGAGTCCTTCGGCGTTCTTTTCCCGCCACCGTCCGATGGCATCGAAATTTTCCAGGCCGAATCCTATCGGGTCGAGTACCTTGTGGCAGTTGCGGCAGGTCGTTTCCGATTGGTGTAGCTCGGTGCGTTGGCGTAGCGTCAGGCCCTCGACCTCTTTGTTTTCCTGTTCCTCCAATTCGGAGATGTCGGGCGGAGGCGACGGAACGCGTTCCCCCAGAATCTGCTCCAGTACCCAAACCCCGCGTCGCACAGGGCTTGTCCGGTTGGGGAAGGAGGTTGCTGCCAAGATAGCCGGCATGCCGAGGATACCGCCACGGTTAGGGTTTTTCAACTTCACCCGCCGCATTTTCGGACCTCGGAGGGGTTGGCTGATTCCGTAGATTTTCGCAAGCGGTTCGTTCAGGAATGTATAGTCGCTGTCGACGAATCGGGCGACACTTTGGTTCTCCCTGACGATGCTCTCAAAGAAAAGGCGGACCTCCTCCGTCATCGCCGTCCGTAGAGCGGGTGTCATTTGGGGAAAGGTTTTCGCGTCGAAAACCTGCCCGTCCAGCTCGTTCACCCGAAGCCATTGGGCTCCGAAACCATCGAACAAAGCCCGCGAGCGCTTATCCTTGAGCAGCCGTTTCACCTGAGCCTTCAGGATAACGTCTTTTTGGAGTTCCCCCTTGTCGGCCAAGGCAGCCAACTCGGGGTCTGGCGAGGCTGACCACAACAGGTACGATAGGCGGGAGGCCAATTGGTGGTCGTCCAAAGGGATGATTTTCTTCTTTTTTTCGGGTTCGCTGGCGGGGGTGATGAAGAGAAACTGTGGGGAAACGAGAACTGCCTTGAGCATCAGGCCCAAGGCTTCGATATGGTCGAGATCGTTGTTCCGCCCCAAGTCATAGACATCGATCAAGACATCCAATTCCGATTCGGATGCTGGTCGCCGATAGGCATTTCGGGCGAGAGACCGGGCGACTTTCCGGGCTTCCTTGCTCAGATCGGCTCCTTTTTTTGGAGGGGTCCCGAAAAGGTCCTTCTGGACGGCCGTGGGTGTTTGACCTTCCGGGGCTATGACTTCCTCGATCACTTCGTTGGCAATACCGAGAAACAATTCGGACTGGAGGGGGGAAATCGAATTGAGAAAGCCTTCTCCGACGACTTCCTCTGGAAGACTGTCGGCGATGGAGTCATCCACCCCGTAGAGGTCGGCTAGAGTGTTGGCGTATTCGGTCTTGGTCAGCCGGCGAAGGACAAAGGGTCCCGGATCGCGGGGTGCAAGGTACTTGATCTGACCGATCCACTCAATGAATTGACGTCGCTCCTCGTTGCTGGGTTTCTTGGAAGAATCCTCCGGTGGCATGTCGTGCACCTTCACATTGGCCGCGGCCTTTTTCCAGTGCAGGGTCGCTGACTCGCCGTTGGGGTTCTTGAGGGCGGATTCGAGGTTTATGCCCGCTTTGGCACGGCTACCATGACATTTGGTGCAGTAGGTCTCGACGAAGGGTTTGATTTTTTCCTTTAAGACTTTTTGAGCATCGGTCCGCAGAGCTTCCTCGTTTATGAATTCCTTTCCTGACTCAGCAAGGCAGAAGGCCCCTGAGGACAAGGACAATAAAAGAAGCAACGCTGGATGGCGCAGGAGGAGGGCGAGCAAGAAGGAAGGGCTTAGGTATTTCATGTGAATTTAAGTAATGCTGGATGGAGCTTAATCTCAACAAAGTTGCAGGTTTTTTTAATACGGCACCTCCGTGGTTATTTCCCTCCGGTCTTGTGCTTGTCTTGCACACGCAACGCATCAGCGGGGATCGGGCCTAGGGCCGTATTGGGCCCTTCCCATTGCAGGCTGAGGGCGGGTTTGGAGCCAGGTGTCTTGTAATACAAACGGTAGGGATGAATGCCCTCAGCCAGTTTCACCGTAGAACTGAGCACGCTTCCTTCGTAATTGTAGTCACCGTCCAGTACCAGCTTGTTGTGTATCTTGAATATCAAACCACCCGAAGCCTCGCACTGAAAAGTCCAGTCCCCCGACTCCGGAACCTTGAGGTATCCGGAAAACAACAAGCCTGCGTTTTTTTGAGCAGGAAGTTGCTCTAGACCGATGGTCTTTTCCAAGGTTACCGTCTTTGCGGTCATTTGAAGAAACTCGGGAACCCAGTCCCATTTCCCAAGATAGGACCTGACCACCACGCCCTGGCTTAACCCTGATTCGTCCATGTCCAGTCCGGGTACAAATTCATCATCATAGGATTTTTTGGCATGCCGGTTGGGCATTCTAATCCTGAGCACTTCGTCCTTCATTCTCTTTTGCAGGCGAGTGAAATCTTTCGATGTCCCAGCCAAGTTGTTGGACTCGGACTCATCATCAATGGTGTTGAAAATGGCAAAGTCGACCGAATGGTCCGTGGCTTTCATACGTAAGCCTTTATATCCATCCAAGTACAATCCCTGTTGATTATTGAATTCAACGTAGACGACGCCTTTCCTCTGCTTGCCTGCCTGATGAAGCGTCGGGATCAGAGAGACTCCATCCGTTCTTGCGGGCGCGACAAGGCCGGCATAATCGCAAAAGGTGGCCATCCAGTCGTGAAACTGGGAGGGAGTATTGGATTTTTGTCCCGCCTTTATTCTGGAGGGTCCCCATGCAAAGGTGGGCACGCGCAGGCCTCCTTCTTGGGATGAGCCCTTGGATCCCGTAAATTTGCCGGCGGATTCAAAGACCGATGGGCTCCACCTTTCTCCTTTAATGTAGGCTTCCCGGTGAGGGCCGTTGTCGGAGGAGAATATGACGATGGTTTCCTTGTCGATCTTAAGGTCTTTGAGGGTTTGCAGTAGATCACCGATGCAATGATCAATCCGGGTAATGGAGGTGGCAAACCGCTCCGCCACATCTGTCAGACCTTTACCCTTGTAAAGGGGATCGCGATAATGATCGATGGTTCCCTCTGCCGTATTGATCATTCTACCGGGTTTACCCAGCCATTGCAGTCCGCCTTTGATCCCCTTGCCTTCGGGGTAGGCAATGGTCGGCAACTGGAGCGCGGCATGAGGGGTGTCATAGGAGAGAAACATAAAGAATGGTCGCGTGGGATTCTCCTTGGCTTCCGCGATAATCAGTTGCTTGGCCTTGGCGGTCCATAAATCGGTGGTGTAGCATTTGTCCAAGCCTTTGGAAACTTCTTCCTTGTTTTCCCAGACTTCCTTTTTCTGCTGGTGGGATTTATTATCTCCTAGCTCCCAGAAATTAGCCGGGTAATGCTGGTGCCCGTCCACGTGCCTCACGTAGCCATAGAAATAATCAAATCCGCGTTTCGTCGGATAGCCGGCCCATTTTTCCGGAGAATTGCCCCAGCCCTGCAACCCGTACTTGCCCAAATGGATGGTGTGATAACCTGCTTTCTGAAGGGTGTTGGCAAAATTCCAATTATCTTCGATGGCCTTGTCGAATTGCATGTTGCGTACGTTCGAGTGGCCCTGGTGCATGCCAGTTATGAGGGAGGCCCGTGAAGGGGCGCAAATGGGCGCGGGACAATAATGTCGGTTCATGATCGTGCCGGCCTTGGCCATTTGATCCAATTCCGGAGTTTTGAGCTGAACCCCCTCGCGCTGCTCTTGAAACAGAACGCCGACATCTCCGTAGCCCAAGTCGTCGGTTAATATGAATATGATGTTAGGCTTATCTGCTTTCGTGCTCGGAGCGGCTGGCATCGAGATGCATGCCACACCGAAGATTAGGAGGAAAAGAAAGATTGAGTAAAATATTTTTTTCATGATTAAGAATGAGGATTCAAAGTTTCTTAACATGAACCCAAAGAGCTCCGAAGCGTTTTTTTCCAATGGTGAAAAACGCTTCGAGGTCGTAGTCTCCCGGTTCCAAGGCTAGGATGAATGTGGTTTTCTTGTCCGGTTCGGCAAGAGTAGTTTGCACTGTTTGTTCGCCAATCCGAATCTCAGCACTCGATGCACCGACCGATTTGTCGGCGGACCTTGGGAAGCGCCGGCATTCGAATTGGTAACGGCCCTTTTCGGAAAGGGTTACAGCCCAGGCTCCGGTGGATGGGCGGTTGTAAGCCCCGCTATTCCATGGGGATGCCCCGAGATACCAATCCATTCCGTTGAGGACCACTTCGTCCCCGCCGGGATGCCCGAGCAGGTGCCGACTCAGGGTGGTTGCCTGATCGGGAAAGTCCTCCCAGTAGGCTTCGTAGGCTATTCGTAGTTGATCAACCACATCAGGATTCTGTCCCGCTACGTCCGTATTTTGGCGGGGGTCGATCGTGACGTCGTAAAGCTTTTCTCCATTGACCAATCGCCAGCGGTCGGTCTTGACGGCGGAGTTCTTCCACTTGCTCGCGTTGCGACTTCGGGGGCATTGGATGATGAGGGTACGATCTTCGGGGTAGCCTTTTTTTCCTAATAGTAAGGGCTTCAAGCTGATGCCGTCGATGTTGTTGGGCACCTTGATCCCACAGAGATCCAAAATCGTAGGGAAAAAATCGATCATTCCGGCTAACCGTGAAACGACTTTTGGCTTGGCTCCTGGGAGACGAAGCATGAAGGGAACGTGATGGGCGGGGTCAAATCCAAGACCCTTACGGTTGTCACCGTGAGGAGCACCCCGGTCGTTCATGCCCTGGTCGGATGCGTAGACTAAGATGGTGTCCTCAGCCAAGCCCAGTTCCTTGATCTTTTTCATCATCCGTCCAATGTTGGAATCGAGGTTCTGAACCTGGGCATACAGTTGCACGTTTCCCTGAATGCCTTGGGCCTTCAATTGGGAAACCAGTTCCTTGGGTCCGTGGTGGGGGGAGTGGGTCACCGGGGTAGACACGAAGCAGAAAAAAGGTTGCTTCTCTTTGTGCTTGGCCTCGACGTATTCGATGGCCTGGTCGAACAAGACGTCGGTGCAATAGCCTTTGCTCGGGCTGACTTTCCCGTTGTGGATGAAAGTCGTGTCGAAGAGGGAGTTGCCGTAGTAGTCCTCCATTTGTCCAACGCCACCGCCGCCGTGGACAAAGACCTCGTCAAACCCACGGTCCTGTGGTCTGTATGGATAGCTGAAGCCGAGATGCCATTTTCCGAATATCGCACTGTGGTAGCCATTGGGTTTGAGGAACTGAGGCAAGGTCTTCTCGTCCTTGTGGAGAATAGATCGTCCGGCGATAGTGGTGAAAACCCCCGAGCGCATTGCATAGCGGCCGGTTAGGATAACGGCCCGACTGGGCGAGCAATAGGGAGGGGCGTGGAAATTGGTGAATTCCAAGCTTTGCCCTGCGAGCCTGTCGATATGAGGCGTCTTGATATCGGCGTGACCGTGACAACTCATCTCGTAGAAGCTTTGGTTGTCCGAAAGAATGAATACCACGTTCGGTTGGTCCGACGCCGTCAGCTCCAATGCATTTGTGAAGCAAAGCAGGGTGGCGAAAAGCCACCCCATCAAACGAATTTTAACGCTCATAGTTAGAATTATTGAGAAACAGGAAGGGAAACCCAAGAATTAGAATTTCCTATATCTTCCCTTTAAGTGAGGGTTGGCTTCGGGCAGGTTGGTAACCTTCATTTTTTTGGCATTCCAATTCAGGCGCTTCCCCGGGAACTGGCAGGCCACGACTCCGAGGCAGAGAGATTCAGCTAAGGGACCGGAATAGTCAAAGCCAGCTAAAGTTTTGTCTTTTCCTTCGATGGCATCAAGGAACTGGGTGTAGTGGTTGACTCCTTCGATGTCGGGCTTGGGAATATTTTTGAGCACACTTTCTGGGTAAAAGGTGGGCATTGAACAGTGAGGTAAAACCATCCGGCCGTTTTCACCTACGAACACTGCGCCTTGCTTGGGTAATTCACCTCCGTTGGGAAGAATCAAATCAGGGTTGTTCTTGTGGCGCGGTGCATCGGCTCCGTCCCACCAAGTAAAAGTGAAATTATCCGTAGTGTATTTGGAGGATTTAAAACCGTATCGAACCATGTTTTTTTCCGCATGCCCAAAACCATTAGGCTCACGGCACTCCGCTTCGACCCATTTTGGGTCTTTCAAATCGAGTGCCTTGAAGGGGGTATCAAAAATATGAATTCCCATGTCCCCAAGGGTTCCACAACCAAAGTCGAGGAACTTGCGCCATTGACCGGGGTGATAAGCCCCGCTTACATAATCGTGCTTGGGCGCAGTTCCCAACCAGAGATTCCAGTCCAAAGATTCCGGTGCCTCTGATTTTTTTGTAAAGGGTTCTCCGTCATAGCCCCAAGTTTTAAAAGACCAAACATAGACCTTGCTGATTTTTCCTATGATGCCTTGTTTGATATAATGTCTGGCCAAACGGTAAGCTTCCCGCGATTGGTTTTGAATCCCCATCTGTGTGGTCAGTCCTTTTTTTGCTGCAAACTCGGCGAGTTGCCGGGCTTCGGTGAGCTTGTGAGTGAGAGGCTTTTGAAGGTAAATATGTTTGCCCCGCTCCATCGCATCCATGGTAGCGGGGTAGTGAGTATGATCCGGAGTGGAGATGGAAACCGCATCGATCTTGTCGTCGAGTTTGGCCAGCATTTCGCGATAGTCCTGAAAGGCGGTGGCACTTTTAAATTGTTTAGACCAGTTATCAATTTTACCGTGGGCGTAATCGACATCACAAAGTCCGATCACTTCCACATTGCTGTGCTTGGCGAGGTAAGCGGTATCCACGCGACCCTTACCTCCGGTACCGATATGGGCAGTGCAGATTTTGCTATTGGGGGACTTGGCCCGTAATCCAGAGGGCAGAATAAAAAAGCTGCCCACGACGGCAGAGGATTTAATGAAGTCTCGGCGTGTATTATTTTTCATATTTTAATAACTTTATTTCAACTGATTTTGAAGTGTTTATATTTCGTAATATGCAGATGTCCTGAAAGACATTTTTATTATTGATAGATCCACTAATTGGATAAAATACTCGCGATTTCTTTTTGAGTTCCTGTCAAGTCGGGTACTCCGTTATTCATTGAGTAGTGCATTCGCTTGGTGGTGGTGGCACCATTGGCATGGACGCTAACTAAGCGGATCTGGTGTTTGCCTTCACGTAGATCGGCTACTTGAATTTGAAATTCGTTTTTTGGGCTAATCACAGAAGTCCAGGTCGTCGCATCGTAGTCGTTGTTCACCATATATCCTCTCTGTCCTTTTTTTTCGCCGTCGTTGTAGGCGATCATGGCGACAATCGGGACCTCGGTTTCAATGGTCCCTTGGAGTTGTAGCGTGTCATCACCATGGAAAAATTTAAGTTCTTTGTATGTTAAGTTTGGAGACTTATTACATTGTTTTGTCGTTCCGCTGAAAAGTGGATGGACTAAGAGGCGAATGGCATGGGCATGGGTAAGAAATGAGCCCTTTTCCTTACTGCGCCATTCCTTGCGGTAAGTGTAATTACCAGCGCCCATAAGCGCTGTTCCCCGTTTGGATTCCCCTTTGGTTCCTAAGTTATGGGGAAGTGAGAGACCATGACCAAGTTCATGAATAGTTCCTCCAATATAAGTAGTGTTAAAACGTGCGAGCGAAAAGGGTTCATACCCCCGGTGTTCTTTGACTTGCAGGATCGTTTTTAACGGATCGGGTCGGAGTCCTTCAATTGTAAGCCATTCCATATCAGCGGTGAAGCAGATTCCCCGGTTATGATTAGCTCCCATCCCGTAGTAGGGTGAATAGATGGTGATCTTTTTTCCCTCGGTACGGGAGAGACCGCAGACAATGAGAATAGTTTCCTCATCGGGATTAATTCCCTTAGATTTTAGATTAGCAAATACTTCCTTACGAATCTTGCCTCCAGATTTGTAGGTGTAGCCATCATCGTTGTCGACTCCGCGAACTTCGTGGAGTTTAAGAACACCTTTTTCACGTTCTACGGAAAGGGTAACCTGACCGTAGCCCAAGTGATTCATTTCTGTACGGTAAAAATTTTGAATATCGGTGAGGATGCCATCCCATCTCTGGGTGTGATTCTTAATAGGTTCCCGATCCTTGGGGTAAAAATAAATAACCCGTAAATTTTTTTCATTCTTATCTCCTCGTTGCCAAGATTGTAGGAGTTTGGATATATATTCGGCCTGCCTGGATTGTAATTTGAATTCATTCCAATCTGAGAATTCACTAGTTTTTGATACTGGGTTTGATTCGGATGCAGCCAATCCAAGAGAAATACAAAAAGTGTAAAGTAGAGGGATGAGAAATATCTTCATTTCAAAATTAGTAACCAGATCAAGTCTTTGATCGATCTTTTTTTATATTTTTACACCTTTTTTTAATTTGAAGTAATTCAGTTTTGAATGCAGAGATATAAATTTTATATATATCATTAAACTTTTCGTCATATCACATAAAGAAGAATTAAAAAATACTAGTGTCGCATATCCACAGGAAAAATACGCAAAATGCGGTGTTTATTTTTACTAATATCCCTTAAAATAGAATCACAATTTCACATAGATTAAATTGTCTAGAAAACTTTAATAGAAATACCTGTCCATTACACCTCCATGAAATTATTTAAACAATTTAATATAACAGTTATACTGATCGCAATCGGTATTCAGTTAAGTTTTGCTAAACCTCCCAAAGGGTTCGAGAAAATCGACCAGAAGATTATTATTAGCACAATGGAAGCCCAGATGAAGTACGATGTGAAGAGTTTCAGTGTGAAGCCGAATGCAAAAGTTCAAATGGTATTCAAAAATCCGGATTCTCTTCCCCATAATTTAATCATTTGTACGCCCGGAAAGAAAAAAGGTGGGGATAAAGGACAGGAGGTTATTGATGCGGTTTTAAAACTCGGAGATAAAGGAGTTAAAATGAATTGGGAACC
>CAWUUU010000008.1:0-2611 GCA_963924995.1 uncultured Opitutales bacterium | reverse complement strand
GAAAATACTCTTTTAGCCCATGAGATCAACGCGACCGATCAAGATGGAGATGTACTTTCTTTTACCAAGACCGCAGGTGCGGATAAGGCCTTGTTCAGCTTGAACTCGGCCACGGGCACATTGAGCTTCAAAGCAGCACCTGATTTCGAGAATCCGCAAGACGTGGACGGAAACAATACCTACGAGGTATGGTTTCGTGTCATCGATGGAAAGGGAGGGTTTGATGAGAAGAGGCTTACAGTACGAGTGACTGATGTTTTAGATGATCAAAACGAGTCTAATCAACCATCGCTTGCGGTGATTTCTGGAAAGGTAAACTACACAGGAGGTCTTTCTGGAAGCACTTATGTTCGGGCTTATGACTCAAACTGGACCAAGGTTGCTGAAGCCGTGTTGCCTTCTGGAAGCGGAAATTATTCTCTCAATCTAACTACAGGGCAATCTTATGATTTGAGAGCATTTGTGGATGCGGATGGAAATGGAACCCTGAATTTTTACATTGAACCTGTTCAAGTATATGGAGACTGGAACACGACTTTACAAGAGTACATGAGAATACCAGTGGATGGAAACTTGACCGGAATTGACTTCACACTTGTAGGCTTGGATACGGATGGAGATGGATTTGAAAATTTCCACGAGTATATGGCTAATACTAGTATGGTAGAGGCTAATTCAACCCCAGGATTTGACTTCGGTTTAGTCGGGCATTGGAAGTTGAAGGAGACTAATGGAATAATCGCGAAAGATTCCTCGGCATTGAAAAATGATGGTATGATCAAGGCCGACTTTAATTCGTCTAGTATCTATGTTGAAGTTCCGCATAATAAAGCGTATTTAAGCGCCGAAGGCACAGTTTCTTTTTGGGTCAAGATTAAGAACTTTGGAGTGGACGCAAGGCAGGGCTTCTTTTCAAAGGACGCGAAGGGTTTTGGTTCGGGCGGACATCTTTCCATTTATGAACATAATGGAACTTTGTCGGTTCGTTTGCAGAGTACCAATGCATCTTACACTCTTGACCACAATAAGGGTATGATTGCGGGGCAATGGACTCACATTGCTTTTATGTGGGGCCGATTGGGAATGAGTCTTTATCAAGACGGGGAATTAGTGGCAAGTAACCCTTACAGTGGAGGAATGGGGGCAAGTTCAGGTGGTTCGGGAAACTTGGAATCGATTATACTGGGTGCAGGTTCATGGAGTAAAAATGCCAAGACTGGCCTAGAACTTGAAGGTTTTTTGAATGGTCATTTACGGACAATTCGGCTTTACAATCGAAAAATCAATGAAGGTGAACTTTCTACATTGCTACAAATTGCTCGAAGGGCGACCAATGAACCACCCAATGGGTTAAATTTGAACCAATCCCGTATTATGGAAAAACAGCCCGCTGGCACTATCGTGGGTAAGTTGATCGGTGCGGATCCTGATGCAAATAGTTCCCTATTATTCTTTCTTGTATCTGGAAAGGGATCGCGGAACAATAATCAGTTCTTTATTGGCCCAAAAAATAACTTGCGAATCAAAGAACCCTTAGATTTCGAGGCTAATGCTACACGAAGCATCCGAATAAAGGTTATGGATGAGCACAATGCTTCCTTTGAGAAAGTCTTTGTAGTGACTGTTATAAATGATTTTGCTGATGATATCTCTGAGCAAACTAGTACGCCAAATCTTCCCGGTTATCTTGACGATTCTAATGGGACGGGATTGAATGTTGAAATCCCGAATGATCAAAACGAAAAAGTTTTTGATTCTGAGGACCCGCTTTATGTTCCAATTGTTCGAACATTGTTCTTTGAGTTGGATGAAAACCGAACCCATCGATTCGGCGGGAGGATTATGACCGATGGGGGAAGTGAAATTGTGGAAGCCGGAATTTTGATCAGTCAGAGTATTCGATTCTCGGAAAAGATTCGCCTGACCGCCCCACTTAAGTCGGGGAATGAACAATTTCGAATCAAATACAAAAAACTAGAAGGGGGCACTCGTTATTATTATCGTGCCTATGCTCGTAACAAAGTGGGAGAAACGCTGGGTTCGATCAGGAAATTAATGACTGTAGATAAAATCGATCCGTCCGCATGGTGGGTTGGAATGCCAGAAGTGGGGGGAGGTTGGAGGAGATCTGGTTGGTTAGGTGTTTTCCGCACTTATGAAGGGATCGCGTGGATATATCACGCACAATTGGGTTGGTCTTATGTGGTGAGCGATCAGAATGATGGAATTTGGATATGGCAACGTGGACACGGATGGATGTGGTCGCAAAATGGAGTCTGGCCTTTCCTTTATTCTCATCGAAAGGGAAATTGGTTGTATTTTACAAAGAGTGTTGGAGGGAGACCTATATTTTATGATTATGGGACCAAGGATTATAGGATTAATCAAAAATAAATTCGTTCGAGTTTCCCGATTACTTAATTTGTCAATTTTTATAATGGCATTTTAAATCGGGTATCCACTATATTGGGATTGTGGACATAACAAATTTATTCGATACATTAAAAGATTTAAAAGAAAACAGAAGGTTGAGTTCTGAATCTGAAGAAATCATAAAGCCATTTGTCGGAGCGCTATATTCTTTAACCCTTAAATTCGGGAATGCATCGAG
>CAWUUU010000007.1:0-5269 GCA_963924995.1 uncultured Opitutales bacterium | reverse complement strand
CTCATGTAGGGAAGGGAGTTCCGCCATGAAGCGATCTCGCTATTGCCGACTTTCTTGCCGAGTGCGCCTTTGAATGAGTCCAAAACCTTATCCTCGATCCGGTTGGAAAGGATGTCTTGCCTGAACTGGGCCTTGGTTTCGAGATAGACAATCATGCGGCTACTTCGGTTCGGCAAGGAAAGACTTTGATGATTTCCTCGGGCTTGTCGACGGCTTTATCGGTGACATTTTTGCAGAAGCCGGCCACGCCGTATTGACGAGCGCTCCCGTGCTCACCCTTCGGGGAACCCTGGCGGGTTGTCTCTGTCGCTCCTCTCCAGTCGGAGAGCTTGGAGACCATGTGGAGAATCCAAGCGTAGTTGGCGTTACCGGTGTGCTCCTGCCCGTAGACGGAGATGTCCTTGGTGTTGCCGTGGTGGCTTTTGACGAATTTGAGGGATTGTACGAACATGCCCCCAAGCTTGCCCTCGCTGGCAGCGAATTTGCCAAGGAAGTACTCGTAGAAGCGCCCGAAAATGTTCTCTTCCTTGTTCTTGATTGCATTAAATAGGGCGGCGAGTTTGCTGGGATCGAGGTTGAGTCTGGAAAAGTAGTTATGGGGTAAAGGCCCTTTGAGGGAAGGGTTATTTTTTTCGACTTCGGAGAGAGCGGAGTCGATACGAATAGCCACATCACCCTGTTTGGCATACTGCACGAGATGATTCCACCGGGCATGTTCCGGTAAATAGAAGACATTCTTCATGGTGTAGAACTCGACCATATCCCAATAATCCTGTTTTCCCTCAGTAATAAATTCCGCCCGCCGCTCTTCAAATTTATCGGCTACAAACTTGAGAAAGATAAGACTAAGCACGACATGCTTATACTCAGAAGATTCAATAGAACCGCGCAATTTATTGGCGGCATCCCAAAGAGCTTCCTCAAAGCCCTTGGCGTTCTCATTAGAAGATGCAGAAGTCGATGAACTCATGAATATATAGTAGAGGGAAAGAGTCTTTTTGATGCTTGAATCGTACACCTTGAAATAAACGATGGGATTTGCCAAGGCAAAGATTATTATTTGATGAACCAAATTGGTTTGCGAGTGAACGACAAGGATCACATTTTAGATAATTATGAAAATTGCAGTATTGGATGGGTATACGAGTAATCCCGGGGATTTGAGCTGGGAGGCTTTTGAGAAATTGGGAGAGCTCACGGTGCATGATCGGACGATGCCAGAGGAGGTGGTTTCTCGATGTGCGGGTTGTGAGGTTGTGTTTACCAATAAGGTGGTGATGGATGCGGGGATCATGGATCAATTGCCGGAACTGAAATACATTGGAGTGTTGGCCACGGGGACTAATGTGATTGATCTGGAGCATGCCGGGAAAAAGGGAGTCTGTGTGACCAATATTCCGGGGTATGGTACGGACTCAGTGGTGCAGCATATTCTGGCGTTTATACTTCATTTCAGTTCCAAGGTAAGCATACACGACGAGGCAGTTCATCAGGGTGACTGGGTGAATTCGAAAGATTTTTGTTTTACTTTGGGCACGCTGAAAGAATTGAGCGGTTCGACACTGGGCATTATCGGACTGGGGACGATTGGGAGAAAGTTGGCCAAGGTCGCGGATGCGATGGGGATGAAAATTATTGCGGCTCATCAGTCGAGTATGGATCGGTTGGAATTGCCCTTTGAGGTGGAATGGTTTCCAGTGGATGAGGTTTTTGCCCGGGCTGATTTTCTTTCCTTGAATTGTCCACTCACACCGGAGACGGAGAAAGTGGTGAATGCGGAGCGATTACAAAAAATGAAGAATTCAGCCGTTATTATTAACACGGGCCGTGGACCCCTAGTCGATGAGCAGGCACTGGCCGATGCTTTGAATGTGGGAACAATTGCCGGGGCCGGGTTGGATGTTCTAAGTTCAGAGCCACCCGTGACCGATAACCCATTGCTTACCGCGAAGAATTGCGTGATCACACCCCACATTGCCTGGGCCAGTCTGCAGGCGAGAAGGCGATTACTTGCCATCGCCGCAGAGAATTTATCTGCCTACTTGAATGGGGATGCTCAGAATAGGGTGAATTGATAGATTTCATTATTTGGCAAAAAAAAGTTGGCTCAAAATGATAAATACATACTATTTAGTCGTATGAATCTAACATCTTCGAGTCCGGTTAATCGTCGAAATTTTCTAAGGGGGACTGGGTTATGCCTAGCCCTTCCGTTTTTGGAAAGCGGTGCATCCAAGGCATTGGCTGCCGTTGAACCCGCTCGTCATAAGAAAATTTTGGCCATTGGTAATCATTTAGGATTCTACCCCGGTGCTTTCTTTCCTAAAGAGGATGGAATGGATTATGTAAGCAGTCCAACTTTGAAGAATGTAGAAAAACATCGCAAAGACTTCACGGTGTTTTCTCATCTTGATCATGATGTGAGTGGGGGACATGGCGGAGTAAACTCATTTCTTTCAGGGGTAAGGAAGCAGGAATCCAAGGGTTTCCCGGAAAAGAATGTTTCCCTCGATCAGATTGCGGCGGAACATGTGGGCAGTGCGGCACGCTTTCCTTCGATAACCGCAGGAATCGGATCGGGTACTGATATGTGTTGGACGCGTACCGGTGTGCGCATCCCACCGGTTAATAGTCCGGCCCGTTTGTTCAATGCCCTCTTTACCCAGTCCCCCCAGTCCGAGCGCATAATTGAGCGTGAACGCCTGACGCATCGTGGCAGTGTACTGGATGCTCTTATGGGTTCGGCCAAGTCCTTACAGGGTAGGCTTAATGCTTTCGACCGTGACAAGTTGGACCAGTATCTGACTTCAATTCGTGAGGTAGAGCACCGGTTGCAGATGTCCAAGGAATGGCTCGACCGTCCGAAGCCCGAGCCGGGGATCCAACCAATCACAGACGAGCAACGAATGCATATTGAAGAGATGCCCTTATTCTTTGATTTACTCACTCTTGCCTTGCAGACCGATTCCACTCGGGTAGCCACTTTTGAGATTCCGCTCGGGTTTTCCACCACCGATTTGGATGGGGTGTCCTACGGCTATCATGGACTTTCCCATCACAGTAAGGGAGAAGATAAACTCACCGAGCTTCAGGTGGCAGAGGATTATATATTCAGTCAGGTAAATCGTTTGTTCAATAGTTTGCAGGAAGCCAAGATCTTTGATGATACCCTGGTGATTGTGGGCAGTGGAATGAGTGATGGATCCAGACATAGCAATAAGGATTTGCCCGTTCTAATGGCAGGGGGGGGACTCAAGCACCAGGGACATATCGTTTCTCCGGAAGAGCACCATAAGAGAGTTCCCCTGAGTAACCTTTGGCTTTCCGCCCTACAATGGTTTGGGATCGAGCGGGATGATTTTGGCAAGAGCACCGGTACTTTTTCGGGCCTAAACTTTTCTTAATCAATGTTTCGGTATTTATTCTTATGCTTAGCCCTGTTTGGGTTCGTGATCAAGTCATCTTGGGCGAAGCCAATGCCTAATGATTTTCTTAACAAATACTGTAAACAGTGCCATGGGGTAGAGAAGCAAAAGGCGGATCGGCGCTTCGATATGCTTTCCTTATCGATCGAGAATTTTCGGGAACAGGAGATGTGGCAGGAAATTGTGGACCAGTTGAACTTGGGGGAAATGCCACCTGAGAATGAGACCCAGCCAAGTGAATCGGAGAGGCTTGCGGTGATCGAAATGATAACCAACGGAATTGCCGAGGCACGCGAGAAGTTTTCTGGGATCAGCAATCACACCGTTCTTCGTCGACTGAACAAGTTTGAATATACTAATACAATCAGTGATCTATTGGGACTGAATACGGAGTCCTGGAATCCAGCCACGGACTTCCCTGCCGATGTGATTGTGGACGGATTCGACAACGACGGAGCGGAACTAGTTACCTCCGGGCTGTTGTTGGAAAAATACTTCCCGGCGGCGGAATCGGCGATTTTACGGGCTACCCATTTTGACAGTAAACCGGAGACTAAATCCTATCTGCAAAAATCCCCCTTTTATTTTAGAGGAAAGGAATCCAACGATTTACCCAAACTTTTTCAAGTCGACCGTTATCGCTTCCTTCCAGAAACTCCCTATACCGACTTGTATGGTCGTTTCTATCGGGGCGGACATTTGGGTTTTCTACCTTTGCATAAAAGGGGCGGTGTTCCTCACAGCGGAAGGTATACCATTCGAGTCAAGGCAGCGGCGGTCAATCGCACTCATACCTACGGCAAGATTCACGGTGATTTTCGGAATGGCGATCCATTGGTGATGGAGTTTGCTTCGGTGGACCGGAAGGGAAGCACCGCCGGAGCGAGCGGAAATGTAACCAATGCGGTTTCATTGACCACATTCGAACTGGAAGAGGCACAACCGGAATGGTTTGAATGGACTGGATACTTGGAAAAAGGATACGAACCCGAGGTTCGATTTCGTAACGGTACAGCAGCGGCTAAACGGTTGACCCGTCTGCTGCTAAACAAAGCAGATCAATTTCCTGAATTCCAACCTTTTGCTGATATGAAATCCGCGGGGGACAAAGGGTATGAACGATGGCACGGCACTTTAAGAGCCTACCAAGGGCCAATGCTTAGGGTATGGGAAATACAAGTGGATGGTCCTCACATAAATGAATGGCCACCTGTCGGTCATGACGCACTTTACGGAAAGCTTAGTCCGCAAGATTTAAGTTCTAAAATTATTGGGGAAAGCCTGAGACAGTTTGCAAAGCTCGCTTTTCGCCGACCTCCGATTGAGGGTGAATTGCAACCCATTCTCGATATGGTTCAGTATAAGTTAAAGGAAGGATTATCATCACTGGAGTCCCTGCAACTTGGATTTCAAACGATTCTTTCCGCACCCGGATTTCTTTACCTCAATGAAGGGGAGGGGGAATTAGATGATTTTTCACTCGCATCAAGGCTCTCCTATTTCCTCTGGTCTTCGATGCCGGATGCCAAACTATTTGAACTGGCGGAGCAGGGAAAATTGAAGGATACGGGCGTTCTCCGCGGTCAGGTGGAGCGCATGCTTGCCGACCCCAAGAGCAAGCGTCTGACCAGCAATTTTTTACGAGTTTGGTTGGAGCTGGATAATATCGGGAAAATGCCTCCTTCCCGGGAATTTGTCAGTTTTTACCGGGACAATCTGGAATCTGCGATGCGTCAGGAAACTGAGCTTCTGTTTGAAAATGTTCTCAAGAAAAATTTACCGCCCCGTGAACTACTCGCTGCAAATTACAGTTTTATTAATCGTGAATTGGCGGAGCATTATGG
>CAWUUU010000006.1:0-6715 GCA_963924995.1 uncultured Opitutales bacterium | reverse complement strand
CTTTTTGTTTTTGGCACTTATTGTAAAATCTTTGCATTACCAATCCAACTTACTATCGATATTTTATTACAATCTGTACAACTTCAGTTATATTTAATCTTCTCGCTTGTCTGAATGGAAAGAAATGCATAACTTTTTATTTATGCGAAGCATCTTTAAATTTATTTCTGTTTGCGTCCTACTCCAATTAGCACCAATCCAAGGAAACGCTCAATTACACCCGATGGAAGCTCTAGGTCGAGAAATTTTCGACTCTTTCAGGCAAGCTGATTTTAATACATTTTATCAGCGTTCTATTTTTGTACTTAATGAAGAATCCTTCAAATTCTTCCTATTCAATGTTAGAAATAAATCTCTTCAAGACAACCTTATCTCACTTCATAAGCAACCATTCCCGACTAATTCTTCAATTGTAGAGAAATGGAATATCGCATTTGAACACTTATGGAGAAACGAACTTCGTCACATTGCCCGATATTCCCCTACACGAGTTCATCGTGAATCATTTGCTCCCATTCTTCAGGAAACCAAAGAATATGATATACAATGGAAAACGACCAAGCTCCTCGGAATTGAGGTACTCCTTCCAGTAAGTTGGCAGAATGGCCGGTTTCAAATTAAAGGAGACCTTGACCTTGATGCGAACGGAAGCAATCAAAGAGTCCTTTTCCTAGATCGCAACCTGAGTTATCGCCTATCCCTCGATAAATTAACATATTCAAAAACTTTTATGATTGGAACTGAGCCTGAAGACTCTGAGAAAAGCTTTAAATCTGGAATTCTTGGAAATGGTTCAGGGCAAGGAGATATTTTGATAAGGTTTGATTCTTCTACACCTTCGAATTTATTTTATTTTTGTCCGGACCAGCGAGGTGCAGGAGGGCCAATTGTAATAAAAGACCTTGATGACATGAATAAACCAAATCAAAGGACTGACATCCTGCTCACCTTTTCATTTGATCAACCAGCGCGTGCTTTTCAAATTATTGTTCGCGACGCAATACTTTCACACAAAGGGCCAATTTTCACTGAAAGGCCCCAATTCCTCGGTGAAGTTCAACTGCCAAGAGGGCTTTCTTTCCCTAACTAGTTTGGTCTAGGTCTTTTCTAAGATAACCTCAGTCAATTCGCCGTTTTTATACCGAATTACTTCTATCAAATTTCCTTTTTCATTCCATTTCTGAAATACTCCGTGTGCTCTTCCATCAAACCACTGGCCATTCTCCTTTAATTTTCCATTGGGCCACCAGAATCTTTCCATTCCATCTTTTTTACCCTTAAAGAAATCTGCTTCCCCTCGTGGTGAATCATTGGGAAAAACTTCCGATGCCCTTCCCGAAAATGGAATTCGCTCCACATCATAATGCCATAAACCGGTTACCTTATCCATTACCAAGGAACTCCCATCGACTATTTTCAACTTTAAGGAAAGCCTAGAATTCTCCCATTTCAAGGTTTCAACTGTCAACTCCAGTTCTTTTAACTTTTTCTTGCGATCAAATGCAGAATCACCCGTATTATTTTTCAATTCTTCCTCTTTACTGCTATCTGGGTCAAAGCACCCACTCCAAAAAATTATTGGTAACATCAACAAAATCGAATTTAACTTCATCCATTGACCGAATAAAGTCTCTTCGATCAAAAGCAAGAGGAATAAAAGAGTAATCCAAGCAATATTTGAAAAATATTCAGGTTATCCAAAACTAAATTACATTATTAATTGATGGGGAAATGTTCCCACACTTCGCTTTTTCTTTCTAATCCATCTTTCTGAAGTCTGACTTTACTCTTTGAAAAAGTTTCTTTCTGAATAGTATGAAGATAAATATTTATGAAAATATCAGAAATTAAAAATTCCCTTACTCAACTTAAACAAGTTACTTTTGTTTTACCCAATGGCGGCCATGTTCCTCCCCATTTCCACATTACGGAACTAGGCATTATATCTAAAGATTACATTGATTGTGGTGGAACTATTCGCCAAGAAAAAATCGCCAATTTCCAACTTTGGAGTGCAAATGACTTTGATCATCGAATTGAACCCAAAAAGATCATAGACATCATTGACCTTGCTCAAAATTCTATTGGCTTAGAAGACCTTGAAGTGGAAGTGGAATACCAATCCGACACCATTGGCAAATATGGACTATCCTTCAATGGAGCTCATTTTCAACTGATCGCCACAAAGACTGACTGCTTAGCCAAAGACAAATGCGGTATTCCCGAAGAGGAAGAAACTATCCCCGTCGCTTCTTCTTGTTGCGAACCAAGTTCTGGTTGCTGCTAAGAAAACTGGCTCGGCTAGTTTTTAATTTCAATTGGGCTTAGTCCCCACTTAGGCAAATCAATTCCTTCATCGTACGAGCATATAAAAAACCGTCCGCATAAGCTAAGCCGGAAAGTGACCAAGTCTCGCCCGCTATTCCCAAATCACTTACTGAAACGAGTGCAGTCTCGCTTAACTCCAAAGCATTCCATTTTAGAACGTATACCATTCCCACCATGGTAGGGAAATAGATCAAATCACCTGCTACGATCGGGGGAGCAGATGAAACATGCCCCCAACCATTCCCCGCATTCCGCTTGTCCTGAGTCGCCTTAAATCCATCTGCATTCCTCATATCATTGACAATGCTTTTATCCCAAAGAACTTGGTCTTCACTCTCAAGCGTGCGAATTACCTGCACTGGTACCTGCAAATACTCGACTCGGTCTGTTTTTAAGTTAATCCGTCCGATAAAAAAGCCGTCGAATGTACGAAAGTAATGATAGTCTCCCACGATCAGGTTGGTGAAATAAGTGATCGGCTTCTTTGCCTTATTTAGCTTCTGGTCTTTCAGAGTGATATATCCACTCCCCTTTCGTCTGGTCACCGTCACCCCCTCAATCAAAGAAACTCGCTTGAAGGTTTTGCCCGTTTCCACCGCAATCGAACAATGCTCTTCATCCACAAAGAAGTGTGCGGCCTTCCTTGCCCAGGAAGCATTCTGGGCCGCCGCATATCCCTTAATCGCACGACCCCAGATACTTTTACCGTTAACTGCATCAAGCAAAGATAAACCATAAGGTTCCTCAGGAGGTTGATGCCCACCACCACGACCCGTCAGGATGGCCTGGCGTCCATCGGGTAATCGACCCATAATCGAGGTCGAATGAACTGATGTACCTTCCTCTGCTTGCCAAATAAGTTTCCCCGTTTCCAAGTCATAAGCTCGAAGGAAAGTCCAATATTCCCTCCCTCGTCCCAACCCCTTGGAACCTTCTTTTGTAGTTGCTGAAACGGGCAGGTCGTAAAGTGGGGCATGCATGAGGATCACTTTGCCCTCATGTATGATAGGCTCGTGAGCCCGAGCATGATGCCTCCCAAAAGGAGTCCATGTATGACTCCAAAGCTCGTCGCCTTGATAATTAAAACACTTAACCGTTCCTCCAACATTGCAAAACACAACCCTTTTACCATCCGTTACTGGTGAAGCGGCGGTATTATCACTAAACAAACTTGATAAGTCGGTCCTACGAGTACCCGGAATTTTTCTTCGCCATAATTCTTTCCCCGTGCTTGCATCAAAGCATAAACCAACAATGGTGGAACCTGTCTGTGTATCTTCTTTGATTCTCTCGTGAGAAGTCACAAAAATACGACCTCCACTAACCACTGGAGTCCCCTGCCCTGTGGAGGGTAGTTTCGTCCTCCAGCGAACCTTCTCATTCTTAGCTACACTGAAAACCCTTACAGGATGACTCGTACTTACTACGAAATCACCATTTGGACCCGCCGCCTGTGGCCAATCCGCACCTGAAATAAAGTAGCCAACAAAAGAGAAAAAAATTAAAGGAATTCGTATCATCTAAATTAATGTTAAGTCATGAGTGCTTAACCTCACCAAATAAGAGGGATAGAACGAGTAAAAAATGGAGCCGAGAATCGGATTCGAACCGACGACCTACGCATTACGAATGCGCCGCTCTACCAACTGAGCTATCTCGGCAAACATTTAATAAATATTCGATTAATTAAGAATTCACTGAGGGTTGGCAATCGTGAAGTGCCCCATTATCAAAATCAGGCAATTCAGATGAGCTTTGCTTTTGTTGTTTTAAAAGTTTACCGTATTCTAATCTCAAAACTAGACAGAGTTAATCACCTTTAATATTACCCATTGGAGAAAATTAGCAGTGAGCGTCAAAAAGAAGCTAAGTTTTTAACATCAGGTTTCTTTCTCCTTCACTGTATGTTTTTATAAAAGCAACGCCTAAGCAATTCGAACCCATTACTTTTTAAGCAATTTATGAAAAAAACATTTAAGTTAACCCACGAAAAAATAAAGTATCCGAGGCTCATTGAATCAGTAAAAGCCGAGGTGCGAAAATGTATTAAAAGAAACCGCCGAAAAGAATTACCTAAAGGCGTCGATTTTTGGGACTTCGATTGCAAGTTTGGAAGGACAGAGGAAAAAACAAAAGAAATTCATATTGCCGAACTTGATGAATGCATCGACGAAGCCGAAAAGCAGG
Source organism: uncultured Opitutales bacterium (assembly GCA_963924995.1). Lineage (GTDB taxonomy): Bacteria > Verrucomicrobiota > Verrucomicrobiia > Opitutales > Seribacteraceae > Seribacter. The sequence goes on along the minus strand of CAWUUU010000006.1, from coordinate 2,200 downwards.
AACTCACTTCTTTTTACATCGAAATTTCTCCCAAGCATGGACACAGGCAAAAGAAAGAAAAGGTCTCGTAATTCCCACCCTAGCGAATCTCCCTTTCACTCCAGTTATTACAAATTTATTGAAGTTACTGCTCAAAACTAACAGGGGAACTTAAGTTGCGATTCATCATTGACCTGACCGTTATTTCTATAAATTTATTCATTTGGACCATCCTCTGTCGATTCGGTTAACCCACAATAAGATGTGCTCATCTCTTTTACATTTCCGGTTCGGGTACATCTCCTTTACCCAACTGGTATAAGTTTTTTGTTCATCGATCATGTAGAAAAGTTACTCTTTTTCACTCTTTTACTGGAGATTGTCCTCATCAATTGCTCAAGCAATAATCTTTTGGAAAGCTTGGGAACCTTATAAATCCTGACCACTACCTACTAATAACATGAGGGTTATCTGGGGATAACAGAAAGTTTTGTATCTATAATTCTTCTTGATCCATCTTGAAATCAATCAAATTCAATAATCTGGTACAAACCGGTTATGCGCACTTAATAAAATGACCGAGCTTGACTCCTTTTGGTTATCTTGGTCAGTTATGTTAAGTAATTCCATAATATTATTTAATTTTTATTAATAAAGTAATTAAAAAGTTTTAAATATCGAACGCCAATGATCTGATCATGAAAAAAATACTCATCACCCTTAGCATGACTTTGTTAGTCATTCTGCCATCAGTTGCAAAGCCCCTTGATCTAACCAAAATTTCACTGGATGCCAATTGGCTTGCTCACATGGATTTCGATGCAATGCGCAAATCAGAAGTAGGTTCTTTCATACGTTCATCAATGGAGAAAATACCCGAGGTGATCGATCGAATGAATCGAATGAAAGAAGCATACGGTGTAGACTTGGACAATTTTTCCTACCTAACCATGTCCGGTTCAGGCGAGCGCGACAAAGGAATTGCCATTCTTCAAGGTGGATTAGATTTAGATACTTTGCTAGATAATCCGAAATACAGGGATCGTTTGGAATTGAATTTGATTGGTAAGCATAAAGTCTACACGAGTGACAAAGGTCGTCGACCTATGGCTTTCGCCGCACTCAAGAAAGGCATTATAATAGGTGGGTCCGATACTGATTATGTCTCTGAGGGTATTAACTTGGCAAAGGGTAAAAGTAATTATTACAAAGGACACGACCTTCTCCAGGATCTAATCCTCACCGTCGATCAACCTGGTTTCCTATTCTTTGCCGATCTCGAGAGTGCCAAGTTGAATAACAATCTTGATCAAAGAGCCAAGTTCATGACCGATAAGGTAAAAGTCGGCGGAATAGTAATCGGTGAAGCAAGTGGTGCAATTCGGATAACTGCTGTGGTCGAGACAATCAACGAAGAAACCTCAGTACAAATGGAAGCCATGTTCCGAGGAGGTCTGGCTATGATTGATCTAAGGAAATCTTCTGACAAGCGACTCGCTGAAGTTCTAGAGAACTACTCGGTCAGACGAAAGGCAAACATGATCTGGGTGGAAATAGATTTATCGGTCGATGCCATTATGGAACATATTCAAAAAGAGATGCGAAAATCAGCCTGAAATTCCAACTAACTAATAGCACCAAAATAATTCTTAATTTCAAATTAATCAATTCCAAGGATATTCACCTTATTATGTTACGAAAAACTATTTTCCACTTCTCTTTTTTACTCTTTTGGACTGCTGTTTTCTTAAAGGCGGAAACTCGTAAATGGACGAGTTCATCGGGAACTTCGATGAATGCTGAATTGGTTGATTTCAGTAACCGTATTGTAATACTGAAAAGCTCGGCGGGGAAAAGGATCACCCTTACCATTGATCAACTCGTCCCCCCCGACCAAAACTTTGTTCAAAACTGGGCTGCACAAAAAAATAATCTTTCTAAAAAAAGCGTGTCCTCCAAAAAGAAAGGGGGAGAGAATAAGGTAGCCTTAAGTGCTGGGATGACCGATTTACTTCCTCCTAAATTATTAGACTCTAATGGTAAAGAAGTGTCGGCTGAAATGCTTGCAGGTAAAATGGTGGGGTTTTACTTTTCAGCTCATTGGTGTCCGCCTTGCCGTGGGTTCACTCCTTCACTCGTTGACTTTCGGGACAAAAATAAAAAAGATTTCGAAGTGGTTTTTGTCAGTTCTGATAAAAGCCCAGACGCGCAAATGAATTAC
>CAWUUU010000005.1:0-9576 GCA_963924995.1 uncultured Opitutales bacterium | reverse complement strand
CAAGGTTGAATTACCTGACTACCTCCAAGGTATAAGTCTCCTTCCAATTTTGGCAGGCGAGTCGGATGGCACAAATCATCGCAACTTCGTTCGAAGTGAATATTTTGACGCTCTAGATCCTCAATTCACAGGTGGGAACGGAACTTATGCCACCATGCACCGTACCCGTCGGTATAAGCTTAATGTCTACCACGGAAAAGGAGTGGGCGAACTTTTCGATCTCGAAACGGATCCTTGGGAGCACGAAAATCTTTGGGACAATCCGACCCATGCGGATCGTAAGAATCAATTACTTGCAGAAAGTTTTGACGCACATGTTCTTCTGACTACAGATGTCGGTTCAGAGCGGATCGCTCCGATGTAAAAAGGTAAAGAGGCTCAATCGAGCCCGTAAAACCTGACCGCATTTTCACGAAAAAGTTTCTTCTCAATCCGTACTTGTTTTTCACGATCGGATTGAAAAGTTGAATCGAGCTCAAAATAACCGCGGATGATATTCAATTGCTCAAAATAACTCCCTCCCCGGTCCGTGACAGGCCAGTTGCTCCCGTAAACAATCCGGTCCTCGCCAAAGGCCTCGAAGACGACCTTGAAGACTGGTGCGTAAAAGGATCGTTCCTTGGGGGGAGGCGACACTCCTGACCTCTGAAAAATACCACTGACCTTGCAATGAACGTTTGGCTGAGCTGCCGCTTGTTTGACTGATTCCTTCCAAGCAGGGTCCAGAGGATCATTGGTTATGACCAAGCCGGTCAGGTGGTTGATCATGATCTTCAGATCAGGGAGGCGTTTGGCGACTACCGTGACTTCATCGACGGTAAAGTTGTGAATCAAAACGTCGAGAGTCAGGCCTTTTTTCGCAAGCAAGCCCAGATCCCGCCATACCGCATCGGTAAAGAAATCTTCCCCACCCGGACGATCCCTCATCCGAATTCCAACGAAACGGGAATCCTTGGAAAACCGGTCAAGCAAGCCCGCGAATTCATCCGTACCGATCGGCAGGTTGCCAACCAAGGCCAAGTAACGGTCAGGGTCATGCTTGACCAGATCGAGAACCCATTGGTTGTCCTCGACCCGACTGCTGGCCTCCACGATTACCGTGGACGCGATGCCTTCCTGGTCAGCCATCGCATCGAAGTGCTCGGTTAATACCGGGCGGTAAAGGACCTTGTCCTCGACCGGTGGCCAATCCACGCCCTCGGATCGATTGGTATCGTAAAGATGAATATGGGTATCGATTACCTGCACTTGCTCAAAGGGCTTCTGTGGTCCAGGGGAACAACAGCTCGAGAACAAGAGCGCCCAGGCAAGCGAGAGCAGGGGCCATCCAACGAGGGAGGATAATTTCATGGGAGCGGTGGTTGTCTCAGCCAAGCTTCCAGCCCTTGCGGTAGGTACGGCCGAGGTACTTCTCCGCTTCCGGAGCGTTGGGAAACTTCATGTTCTTGGCATCCCACTCTAATTTCTTGCCTGCCCGATAGGCGACGTTGCCCAAGTGATTGGCCTCGGTCAGGGGACCGGCATAGGCAAAGTTGCACAAGGCTTTTGGACCTTCGCCCTTGCATGCGCGAATCCATTCAGCCATCTGCCCCGGAGAAGGTTCAATCCATTCTTTCGGTCTTTCAAAATTCTTAAATTTGTCCTCGGGGAGAAGCGCGTGCTTTCCGTAATCGGAAATGACCATGCCCTTCTCTCCGATGAAAAGGGTCGCGTCGCCCCACTGTGGGATTTTCTTGTCATGCCAGATCTTCGGCTTCTCTGTTCCTTGGTACCAGGTGTGCTCGACCGCCGGATATCCGTCGCCGCGGGCGGCAAAGGTATACTTCACGCTCATGGAGGCAGGGGCGATATCGTGGTGCGGCTTGGGTCCCGTAAGAGGCTCGATTGTCAAGGGTGCATCCAATTTAAGCGCCCACCATGGAAGATCATTTCGATGACTGCCCAAATCCGACATGGTACCGTTCCCGAAATCCCACCAGCGATACCATTTCGGTCCCGGAAAATATACATTGTTGAAGGGACGGAAGGGAGCGGGTCCGATCCACAGATCCCAGTCCAGAAATTCCGGAATTGGATCAGCTTTCTTGGGGGTGTCGTCAGCAGAACTTTTCCAACCCCAAGCCCGACTGACCCAGGTGTGGGCCTCGCGAACTTCTCCGATGGCGCCCGACTGAATGAGTTCGACCACCCGACGGAAATTTCCTCCAGAGTGTATTTGGGTTCCCATCTGGGTCTGGACGCCCGATTTGGCCGCCGCTTCGGTAATGATTCGGCACTCGTGAACGTCCCGCGTGAGCGGTTTTTCACAATAGACATGTTTGCCCGCCTGCAAGGCGGGAAGAGTGGCAAAGGCGTGGGTGTGCTCGGTGGTGGAAACGACCACTGCATCAATGTCGTCGATCTTCTCGTAAAAATCACGGAAGTCCACATAGGTGCGGGCCCCTTTGCACCACGGGAAACGGGCTGCACCGTCGAGGTTTTTCTTGTTTACGTCGCAGAGGGAAACCACTTGTTCGTTTCGGCATCCCGCCACGTGACCGCGGCCACGTCCCCCTACCCCGATGAGGCCGACTGCCAACTTGCTGTTGGGCGACTTGGATTGAGTAATCGCAGGGAAGCCCAATGTCGCAGTGGTCAACCCTGTGAGCTTAATAAATTTACGTCGGGAATGAGGATTAAGTAGAGGCAGATTTTTCATAATTTAAACAGTTTATTAATGAGGCGATAAACTACTCTAGGGGGGGGCGAACTACGAATGCAAGTTTTCGATGATCAATTTGCAATATTATTTTAATAGCTCGATCATACTTTTGCCCAATGCATCCCCAATCAAAAAATAACTTTCCGCATTGCCAAACCAATGGTGCCCGTGTCCTACATTGGGAGACTCTTCCTTGGGTCGGGCAAAGGAAGTGGTTTCAACAAAGGATACAGTTCCTCTCCATTCCTTATGTTTACAGGCCTTCGCTTGAGCCATTCGAATCGTCTTCATATTTGTTCCTGCATTTTTCCCGAGGTTTCCAAGCTCGCCAACGACGACGGGTAAACTCGGTTCCTTGAAATGAATTCGTAGGTCTTTGATTAAGTAAATTAGGTTCTGCTCGTATTCCGCAAGTGCATTCTTGTCGAACATATCATTCCATCCCTGGAACCAGACAAAGCCACCCCACTTGGGTTTCATTCCTTTAAGGGACGGAAATTCCTTACCATAGTTCTTCAAGGCCTCGTCGACTTCAGCCAACATCTTCCAGTAATATTCACCGGTTTCTCCACCTGCTGATGGAGGCCGAAAGTCCTTGTAGAGACTCTTGCCTCCCCACGCCGTTTTAATCAGAAGAACGGGTTTCTTAAAATGATCACCCAGGCGATGACCGATCTGTAACTCGGGGCCAATATGGTGTCGATTCTCCATACTCCCGTATCCCGTAAAACCAATACTCACCCCACCCGACATGACTCCCTGCTTGTTACGAAAACGAATGAATGCATCGTTACGGGTTACCCAGTTACCCTTGGCATCCTTGAGATGGGCGTAACGCTTGGGTTCAGTGCTATTCTTCATTACCCGTAGCAAAGTGCCTTTTCCTCCATTGTAGTTTTTCGGATGATCCATGTCCACTACCCCCTGTCCCTCCATGTTCGACTGCCCGGCGAGAAGGAATACATGAAACTCCTCTTGAGCACGAACCAAGAGTATGGTTATACAGTTGAAAAAAACGAGAGAAAAGAAAATCGAGAAAGTTTTCATTGGATAACAAATTCGGGTTCACCTAATACATCCATCTTCGGCTCAATACCTAATCCTGGTTCCTTGGAAGACGCCATCCTTCCATCAATGCGTTGGGGAGCACCATCTGCGAGAGACTGAGTCACATAACTATTAAAATCGGTGGCAGTAAATAGAAATTCTGTAGGTGTGCTATGGGCAAGGTGGGAAATTGCTGAAGTTACAATATCTCCACCCCAAGTATCCTCCAAGGTCATAGCCAGCCCCAATGAAATACATAAATCACGGGCTTGTTTGGCACGAGTAAGGCCGCCAAACTTACTAATCTTAACATTGACCACATCCATCGCCAAGTCATGGGAAGCCTTAATTATTTCGGGCATACCATCGATCACTTCGTCCAGAACGAAAGGCAAGTCAGTATGCCGGCGAATGGAAAGACAATCTTCATACCTCAAGCAGGGCTGTTCAATATATACATCAATGTCCTTAACTGCTTGAACCACGCGCATGGCCTCATGTTTGAGCCAACCCGTATTGGCATCTGCAACTAATTTATCTCCAGACTTCAACTGAGCAGAAGTTTGTCGAATCCTTTCAATATCTGTATCCGGATCTCCCCCCACCTTCAACTGGAACCTTCGATAACCCTCTTCGCGATAACCCGCAACCTTCTTGGCCATTGCCTCGGGACTCTCTTGTGAAATAGCCCGGTACAGAACAAAGTCTTTTCCATAGGAACCACCCAATAAAGAACTAACTGGTAACCCCGAAACCTTGCCGAGGATATCCCAACAAGCAATATCTAGAGCAGACTTAACATAAGGATGGCCCTTCATCGCCAGATCCATCCGACGATTCAACTTCTCCAAATGTAGAGGATTTGCACCCAAAAGATTCGGCCCCAATTCCTCTATTCCCACTCGGACACCTTGAGCATAGGAAGGCAGGTAAACCGGTCCGAGCGGACAAACCTCTCCGTACCCAATCACACCACAGTCCGATTCGACAGCAACTATGGTTGAGTCAAAAATCTCAACGGACTTACCTCCCGACCATTTATAGTCCCCTTCGAGTAATGGCAAATCAACCTGCCACACGGTAATTTTAGAAATCTTCATTGTATTTTCTTTAATTTGATCCGGACCAATTTTTCCACCAATCCTTAAATATTCGCCATTGCTGATGCAAAAAATCTCTCTGTGATCGACTCAATTCATCCACAGGATTAAGTTGATAGGCATACTCTTCAAAACCCTCAAGGACCATCAACTCTTTATAATAAAGAACCAAATCTGGACCCTCATCGAACTTCGAAAGCATAGCCATTGCGGACTCCAACTCCTTGGCCATTTTGCACGATTCTGAATCCCCTTTAATCGTCTCTTGACAAAGTTGTGCCAATCTAAGCACCTGCTTAGGCAGAGCGTTACCGACTCCAGTTATGGCACCGACCGCTCCGCAGTTAACAAATCCATGAAACACTTGCGTATCCACTCCTACCATCAACGCCAGGTCATCAGCTCCACTGGTGATATGTTCCGCAGCATAAGTGAGTGAATCAGCTCCTCCAAATTCCTTAAAACCAACCAAGTTGGTATGTCTGCTGCGCAATTTAAAAAAGAGATCCGCTTGGGTCTCAAATCCGTAATACGGGCTATTATAAATAACCGCCGGCAAGTTGCCAGCCGCTTCCAATACGGCGGAAAAATGAGCTTCTTGGGCGGCCGGAGAGATTCCCCGCGAAAGAACCCTGGGAATAATCATCAATCCTGCAGCTCCAACCTCACGGGCATGAACAGCATGCGAAACCGCACCCTGAGGGTTTTGGGCACCTGTACCTACAATCGTGGGAATGCCGGCTTCTACAAGCCGTTTCACGCCTTGCTGTCTTTGGTCATCAGAAAGCAAGGGCCAGTCCCCCATTGATCCACAATACACTACCCCACTCATTCCTGAATTTATAAGATATTCCGCAGTCTTAACTAGGGCATCATAATCAATTTTTCGATCGGCAGAGCACGGTGTCATCAAGGCAGGTATACAACCTTGAAACACTTTCATAGTAGGTTCAGTCATAGTTTGTTCACTCTAAGGTTTATGTCGCTAATCAATCAAATTTAAAAGCTAAAATCTTTGAGGAGAATAGGCGGATGGATCGATGTGTGGTTTTTCTCTACAAATCATCTCTTTAATCAAACGACCCGTTGAAGGTGCCAAGCTTAGGCCAAGCATATTGTGCCCAGTCGCCAAATAGGCATTGTCGAGTTTGGGCACTTTTCCCACAATCGGTAGACTGTCCCATGTCATGGGACGCCAACCGTACCAAGTATCTCCTGCCGGTTCATCGACCGAGGATTTCAAAAAGGGCCGAGCGGAATCTCTAAGTAACTGTAATCTGTGCTCAGGAATCGATTCATCATAACCAACAAATTCCATCATTGAACCCAAGCGAAATCCATTTTCAAAAGGGGAGACTCCGATTTTTTTCTCCGGAAAAAGCATAGGATAAACGGGTGCACCTTCCGGTCGGTTCATAGTTAGAGAATATCCCTTCCCCGGTTCCACAGGCAAAGAACAACCCAAAGCTTTTGACCATTTTGCACTCCATGCACCTAGGGCGAAGATAAAATAATCTGCCTCCAACACATCATCGGTAACCTCAACTCGATTTACCCGACCCGAGACTTGATCAATTCCCTTCAATTCACAATTCTCAAGAAACACGACTCCATTGTTCCGTAATTCCGAAATCCATGCCTGGTTGAGTTTTTCAGGATTGAGGGAGGTGTCACTAGGATAATGATAGGCCCCGGCCAAGCCATCATTCAGTCCGGGCTCTAACTTCGATAATTCCGAACCGTTCATTCGAGAAGCAGAAACTCCAAAATTTTGCTCGAGCATACGATCTGTCTCTGCAAATTCATCCATACCCTGCTCAGTCTGATAAACATAAAGCAGTCCCCGCTCCTGCCATTCGCATTTTTCTGAGAATCTTTCCATCAATCGATGATATTCTGCCATAGATGCATTAAGAATGGATTGGAGGTGTCGGCCGGCATCAAGAACTTGGCGATGCGTACACCGTCTCGCGAACTGCCACATCCATTGCCAAAGGGCCGGGCTCAGTCTGAACTTCAAGTGAAAGGGAGATTGCCGATTAACAATAGACTTCAAAGCTACGCCGATTGCTCCCGGCTCAGTCAACGGCAGAATATGGCTCGGACAGACATAACCGCAATTGGCCCGCGAACATGCCCCACCTGCTTTCCCCCGATCTATGACCGTGACCTCAAACCCAGCTTCGGAAAGATAATGGGCACAGGAAATACCGATAATACCTGCTCCGGCAATGACCACTTTCCCCGAGGAGCCCATTGGTGTATTCAAATGCCTTCCCATAAAGGATCACTTTCTTGAAAAAGTAATTCACCCTTGGATGTAAGATAAGCCGAGCCCGTGATCGTGGGAAGAATTTTACGGTCGTCAATCCACTCATACGAACCTTCAAAGGTACTGCCGATTATGCTTTCCTGTACCCAAGTCTCTCGCGGCTTCAGCTTCCCATCGGCGGCCAGGCATGCGAGCTTCGCACTTGTACCCGTACCGCAGGGAGATCGATCATAAGCTCCTCCGGGACAGAGTACGAAATTACGACCATTTACCTTTGGGGAAGTAGACGGACCAGACAATTCAATATGATCAATGACCCCTTTATTCTCTCCGGTAATCCCCGCCCCCTCAAGGGCGGATCGAATCTTCAGACTAAGATCAGTCAAGTCCCTGATATTGCCACGATCCAATGGTAATGGACTGTCATGAACCAAAAAAAACCAATTTCCACCCCACGCAATATCCCCATTCACTTTGCCATACGCAGAGACTTCCACTTCAACGGATTTTTTAAAACGATAACTCGGTACATTCTGAATCGAAACACGATTTGATGAATGCAACTCGACTTCCACAACTCCCACCGGCGTATCCAATCGAATGGTTCCGAGTTCAGCACGTCCCATTTCATGCAAGGTCACAGCCAATCCAATCGTACCGTGTCCACACATCCCAAGATACCCCACATTATTGAAGAAAATGACCCCAGCCTCACAGGACTTGTCCGTGGGTTCGCAAAGCAAAGCCCCTACCATCGCCTCGCATCCTCTGGGTTCATTAATTACCGCACGACGAAATTCATCGTTTTCATTTTTAAACCTATTTAATTTTTCAGTAAATTCACCACTTCCCAAATCTGGGCCTCCCTTGACAATTACCCGTGTGGGTTCGCCCCCAGTATGGGAATCTACATAGTCAACATTACCGACGATCATCTGGATGGCATTTCACTCTCTCGGCATACTAGATGAGCGGGTCAAAAAAATTATATTCTTCTCTTTGAAAAGAAATAAAATCATCACTCATCGTGAACTTGTTCATCGTTAACAAAAATGTCGACTTCACCCGCGGCAGAAACTTCTACTCGAATTACCGATTTCTTTTTATCTATCGGATTTTTTATTTTTTCATCTATGGAAATTATCCAATTTCGACACTCAATTCTTCGATCATTAATCTCCTCTTCAAACCAATCCTGATCGGTGCTAATTGTATGGGTACCGCTACTTGACATTCCACATCCAGTTAAGAGTAGAAAAAGGAAGCGACCAATGAATCGATTAAGATTAGTTTGATCAAAAGATAATTTCATGATCTTAACTTTCTACAATGAAAGAAAATTCTACAAGAAATTAATTCTTCGTTCCTACTAATGCCTCCGCAAAGGCTTTACCTATCTGAGCCATGGTTTTACCACTCCCGTAGTAATGATAGCCCCCATTAGAACGGGCAATTTTTGCATAAGCTTCCTCTTCTTCACTAATCAACTCCTTTCGGTATTTTTCTAAATATACCTTTTGCTCAGTAGTATTCATCGAACCATCCCGGTTTAGGTAATCCTTATGCTTACTCTTTAGAAAGCCCATCATCTGCTTAATTCTCTCCTGATTATCCTCGATTTCCTTAAGGCGCATATCCCAAAATGGGGCCGTACGAACAACTGCTACATTACCCTTAAATTCGGGAAGAGAAGCGGGTGCCGCCATCGCCTCACGAAAAAAGCCATGAGTGGGTACATATCGCTGACTTGCATACTTATCCAAGGGCCCGCCCACTCCCATTACCCCAATTGCAAATTTCATCTCCGGTGCCTTCAGGTCTTTTCGGACATCGCGTATGAAATGGGCAAGGCATTCAGTGTAGGCATCATAACCACCGGCTTGTCCACGATTAGGATAAGTGCCACTGGCTACCATGTCGTTCCACCCTTGAAACCAAGCAAAACCGGAAACCTCATAGCTCTGTTGCGGGTCGTATTGAGGATAGACTCTTTTAATATTGGCTAACACCTTGCGAACATGCTCAATCATAAGTCGATAAAAGCGACCCGTCTGTCCTGCCTTTTCCTTTTTGATTTCAGAGAGTTTCTTGCCACGCTTCTTAAAGTTTTCCAATTCCTGTTCGCTGAATCGATAAGGACCCGCAGAAGGCGGACGAAAATCAGTATGGAGCGACTTTCCACCCCATGCCGTTTTAATTATAAGAATGGGTTCCTTTAACTCCTTTTGAGCGTAAATCCCAAAGGTAAACTCGGGCCCTATCTTGTCACCAACCTCCGAAGGAATCCGACGTGATCCATACCCCGCAGTCAATTTGCCGAAACCCTCCCCCAAGTTGTCACGACCTCCGGTAAGGTAAGAAATCCATACCTTTTCGCAAGTGATTGGGTTCCCCGAAGAATCGACCATTTTCTTATAAATCGGTTTGGTCACCGGATCCATTTTCATTGCATCAAA
>CAWUUU010000004.1:0-2764 GCA_963924995.1 uncultured Opitutales bacterium | reverse complement strand
GCGAGAGTCCATGCGTCGTAACCCTTTGCGAAACGAACTTTGGTTGACTCTTCGCCATCATTATCCCTGATTCGCTTTTCTGACTCATAACCCGATCCTCCGGGAGCCACAGACCCAAAGAGCTCAGGATACTTGAACATAATTCGAGTGGTACCGCGCCCTCCTTGGGAAAAGCCCTCCAGTCCGCGCTTCCCACGAGTCGCGTAAGTCTTGTAGGTGGAGTTGATGTGAGGAATGAGTTCCTTCACGAAAACATCCTCTCCCATCCCATTTTCTTTTTGCGGATAGTTGTACCAGCTCATGGGCCCTCCGTTTGGAAAGACATAGATGGTGGGTTGGATAAGTTCTCTTTTCATGGCCTGATGCATAAAAGTCGACAAGAAGATACTCTTCTTTTCATGCCCAGGCCGCCCGCCGTGTAGGTGGTAGACGACAGGATATTTTTTTTGGGAATTTGGTTCATTATATCCGTTTGGCAAATAAACATAGTACCCTACTTTTAGGCCCATGCTTGGGCTCTTGAAGGTGGCGTGGCTAAGATTGGGCGGGGAATCCTTGAGTGTCCACTTCTCTGGCGGGTTATTCCAAAAGAATGCGACTGGTTGTTTGGCCCCATTCTTTTTTTGGGCAGAAACGGCAAGTGAGCTGAATGACAGTCCGACAAATGTGGCGATGGCAAGGATGGATCCTTTCTTCATTTCTTCTGATTTAAGTCATTTGTGCGGATAACCGTTAACTTGTGTGCCATCTTTTTTTGAAACGATTTCACAATTGGCTGGTATTTCTTCTTTTGGGCCAAGTTGGTATATTGTTTAGGATCTTTCTTCGCGTCAAATAGCTCGATCCCGTTCTGGCCCTTTTCTCCATACTGGATGTATGCCCAGTTTTCTTCTCGCAAAAGGAAGCCTTTCCTAGACGGGGCTACACAAAAGGCCGAATCCCTTACCTTGTGGGTGGGGTCGTCCAGCATCTTCGAGATGTCTTTTCCCTGCAGGCGCTCCTGAGATTCCAGCCCGCACATGCTGGCCAAGGTGGGATAAAGGTCGAGCAGTTCGACGAAGGAGTTGCATACAGCGGCTTTCTTGCCAGGGGAGCTTATGATGAGAGGCACTTGAGAGGATTCGTCGCGCAGGCTCACCTTGGCCCAGAAGTCATGCTCGCCCAAATGATAGCCGTGGTCGCTTGTGAAGATGATGATGGTCTGGTCCCGTAAGCCTGCGTCGTCGAGTGCCCTGAGTACTTTTCCCACCTGAGCGTCCATATAGGCAACTGATGCATAGTAGCCGCCGATGGCTTTTTTCTGGCGTCTGAGGTCCATTTTCATGTTCGTGCTGGTGCAGTAATTGATGCCCGCCTTGGGGATGTCGTCCCAATCTCCAGGAACCTTCTCAGGCAATACCATCTTGCTATAGGGCTTAAAAGGCGGGTAATAGGATCGAGGAGCCACGAAGGGTACATGAGGACGTACGAAGCCAACGCCCAACCAGAAAGGCTTATCCTTGTGCTGGTGAATCAGTTCCTCGGCTTTTTGAGCGGTCTTCCCATCGGAGTGTACAAGATCATCCCCGTCGGCTTCCACGACTACGAAAGTGTTCCCGCCCACCGCAGGCTTCTTGCCTTCAGGATTATTCTGCAAGGTTTCTCCATCCCCGGGAGCTCTCCATTCGGGGCCCTTGCTGTTGAATCGCTCCGTCCAAGAAGCCTCGTCATCCGCACCGTGACTGCCCTGTTCTATGCCACTGGGGACGCCCATGTGATAGATCTTACTTACCCTTGCTGTGTAATAGCCATTGTTCTTGAAGTGTTGAGACCAAGTCACTCGGTTGCCGATGGCGGGGCGGGGGCTTTTGTAGCCCAATACGCCGGTGGCATGGGGATAATACCCAGACATGAAACTGGCTCGGGATGGTCCGCAATAAGTCCCTTGGCAATAGGCTTGGGTGAAGCGTGTGCCTCGCTCGGCCAAACTATCGATATTGGGTGTCTTGTACACGGTGTTGCCATAGCAGGACAAGGCGGTCGAAGTCAGGTCGTCCGAAATGATAAAAAGAACATTAAATTGTTTGGATAGTCCGAAATTAATAGGCAAAATTATTAAGAAAATCAGAAGGTGAAATTTTAAAATAAGAATATTCATAATGATGAAGATTTCTTTTTATCTATAAAATGCAATGAATAATCCTAAATTGGTGAAAGAAAAAGAATCGTTCTTGGTATTTCTTCAATGAGTTGTTAATAATCTTTTTTAAATATTTATCTCAATCCTTCTTATTATGCCTTCCACAAGTTCCTCCATCATAACTGTACAGCAACACATCATGCGCGAACAAAAGCGCTTTCCAGGTGCTTCAGGTGAGTTTTCTTTTCTTTTATCCGGCATTACATTGGCCACCAAAATGATTCAGGCACAGGTAAGGCGTGCAGGCTTAACTGATGTATTGGGAGAACATGGAAATATAAATGTACAAGGAGAGATTCAGCAAAAGTTGGATGTTATTTCTAACGAGGCACTTGTGCATTGTTTGAGCAGTCGAGAAAGTATTGGTGTATTGGCTTCAGAAGAAAATGAGGAACCTATGCTGGTGCACCAGGGCTCGAATGAAGCGAAGTACGCGGTGGTATTTGATCCTCTAGATGGCTCATCGAATATCGATGTGAATGTAAGTGTGGGTACCACTTTTTCTATTTTGCGCAAGCCGGATGGTGTAGCCATGGATAACCCCGAAAAATGGGTTCTTCAACCCGGTAGTAAGCAAGTTGCCGC
>CAWUUU010000003.1:0-8281 GCA_963924995.1 uncultured Opitutales bacterium | reverse complement strand
TAGAGAATCAAGTGGGTATACGGAAATAGAAACGGAAAGCTTTTTAATGAGGCAGAGTGATCCAGATTATTTAAGTTATCTTTATTTTTATGGTGAAGGAAAAAGATTTTTTGACCTACCCGATTATAAATTATCGGGCATCCTACTTTTACAAGGCGAACATACTTACAAGCCAAAAAAGTCCAACAGGTCCTTTGGTCTAAAACTCCGTCACACTTATTATGATCAAGCTTTTGATTTTTCTGACCTTGGTCTTCCCTTTTCTATGCAAGTACAATCCAACAAATCTGAGATAATCCCTCATTTTGAATATCGAATAAACTCAACCACAAAACTGAGTATTGAAGGTTCACAAGGTTTAGAAAAATATGACACACCGTCCGAGAACAATGAAGATCAACAAATCCAAGCATCTATAAAATGGATGCAGAATAAAAATTATACTTGGAAGGGAAGATTTTTTAATCGTTGGGTTCAGTATGATGAACGGGTTAAAAAAAATGCCGATGGCTCCAGCATTAATAATAAAATACTAGACACCAGCAAATGGGGTACATTACTATCCCTTGAGAGAGAATCACAATCTAGATGGATTCGCTCAGTTGTGTTTGAAATTCGATACGAAGATCTTCACGATAATGCAGGCGGGTATTATGACTATGTAAAAACTGGTGCTAAGCTATCCCATCAAATGAACTGGACTGACTGGCATATTGAAACGACATTGGGCTGGACAGATTACCAATATGACCTTCGCCAAACTGCTACTGAGGGAACTTTTGAAAGACAAAGTAAAAGCATGGACCTTCTCATTACTCGAAAACTTAATTCCAATTGGGACAGTTATTTCAAATGGAGGTACGAGGAAGATCTTTCCAATTCTAGAGACTACGAATATTACAGTAACTTTTGGTCACTGGGCGTGAACTGGGAACACTAAGAAATTCGATTTTGAAAATTAGAAAAAGCCACCAAGGTACTACAATTATAGCAATTATCTCACTATTTGCATTGCTTACTATTTCATTACAATATTTCGCTCTTTCACAGTTTTATAAACTTGCCCTCGATCGAGAAGCAAGTGCCCTGCTCCCCCAAGTAGAAAAACTTCTCGAAGAAATTGAAAATGAAAACCTTGAAAAAGATCTTCTTTTTATTGATTTGGGCATGGAGCAATTGGTTTACGACGAAAATGAAACATTAGAAATTCTGGCTCTTCGTTCTTTAGGTATTTCGAATGTTCAATCTGTGTACGCTTATAATAAATCTGCAAAACTTCTCGATTTGCCGACCAATATAGATAATACATCTCATTTCCAATTCGGATTGGAAAAATTAAATTTATCTATTACCACGATTCACCTTGGGGATACATATCTTTCGATTATTTTTCCGATTGGAGAAAAGGCAGAAATTGGATTTTTAGAACTTCAAATTGACCCGACGAAAGCAATTCTGCCCGAACGTAAGGCAATTAAACTAGAGGTAATTAAGCAGGGACTGATTGTTTTTCTAATCGGAACCCTCTTACTCCTAGTCGTTTTTAGGATATTCTTGTTTCGACTAAGAAAAGCTGAAGTCGAATTGATCAAAAAATCTGAAACGCTGAGGAAGACGAATCAAAGACTATCTAATGCCTGTAAGTCTGCTGGTTTAGGTGCAATCTCGGCCCACTTGATGCACGCGATCAAAAGCCCGCTCATGGGATTAAAAAACTTGGATTTTGGAGGAGATCAAAAAGACAAAGAAACGGCCACTAAGATGTTAAAGGCGACCACCCAAAAAATTGAAAGTTTAATTCATGATACACTTAACAGTCTACGCGAGCATGAATTGGACGAAGAATCCTACACCTTTGAAATCCATGAATTATTATCAATTACATCTAATAAATTTTCTCATCTATCAAAAAACAACAGAGTAAATATACTTTCCAGCCCTCACGACTCTTGTAAACTTGATAATTTAAAAGCCAACCTGCTATTACCAATCCTTGAGAACCTGGTTCAAAATGGCCTGGATGCCTCCCCTGATTCAAAAGTTTTTTTACAAGTGGAAAAAAAAGACGACTCCTTCCTTTTTAATGTGATGGATAATGGTCCAGGAGTTCCCGAGGTATTAAAAGACAAATTATTTTCCCCCATGCAGAGTAATAAAAAGAATGGGAGTGGAATTGGTCTCGCCATCTGCAAAGAATTAGCCGAGCAGATTAATGCAAAGATTACCCTGAAATCTAGTACTGATAAAGGTTCCACTTTCTGTATCCAATTTATCGTTAAGGGATAACCCCAAATAAAAAATTTGTCTTCAATCAATATTACCCCAATAATTTATATATGACCCCTTGCGTGTGTAAGCTTTGCTTGTACCTAACAATATTTGTTCATTTGTTTGGGATTTCGCATATTTCTTTTGGAAACCCAACCCTTCATTGGGCGACACCTTACTCGTCAAATGGTCCAATTTATTCATCACCAGCGATTGCCAATGATGGCACAGTCTACATCGGCTCCAATGATAAAAAACTGCATGCAATAAATGCAAATGGCACTGCAAAATGGACCTTCACTGCGGGCGACTGGATCGACTCCACCCCCACAATCGGGTCGGATGGTGTAATCTATGTGGGCTCATGGGACAACCAACTCTACGCCATCAATCCATCCGATGGCACAAAACTTTGGGATTTCAATACGAGTAGTAGCATCATTGCTTCGCCATCTGTGGCAGTCGATGGAAGAATTTACTTTGGCTCGAAAGACGATTTTTTCTATGCTCTTGAATCGAATGGTTCTCTTGCGTGGCAAATTTATATAGGCAACCCAATCTCATCCTCCGCCGCCTTGGGTCAAGATGGTACTATTTATTTCGGAGATGAAAATGGCACTTTCCATGCCCTTAATCAAGATGGGACCACCAAATGGACTTATGTTGTCGACGAGGTGGCAGATACAAATAAATCAATTCTCTCTTCCCCTGCAATTGATCTTTCGGGGAATATTTTTTTTGGGAGCGGAAATGGATATTGCTACTCAATTGCTGATAACGGAAGTTCACCATCCTTAAATTGGAAATACCAAACATCGGATCGAGTCGATGCATCTCCTGTCCTTGGGACGAACAATGAAGTATTTTTCATTTCTCGCGATGGATACTTACGATCGATTGATACGAGCACAGGAATTAATAACTGGGAAGGATTTGTTGGAGATGTCTTCTACAGTTCTCCAGTCGTAGATTCCAACGGACGAGTTTATGTGATTGGTTATACTGGTGCTGGGGAGAATCACCTCTTTGCCTATGATTCGGACGGAAGTAAAGCATGGGATACGAATAATTCTTCATCCCCACTTACAATTGGGGGCCTAGTCGATTCCTCCCTTGCCTTAGACGCAAGTGGGAATCTATTTTTTGGATGCTATGACCATAAAGTCTATGCAGTAAATGTGGGGTCGGGCTTAGCGGATACCGCATGGCCAGAGTTTCAAAGAAATGGAAGTCGCACCGGTGCTTGGCCCAGTTTTTCGGTTAATGTAATAATCGAACCCGAAGGTGCAGGTGAAGTTAATGGAACGGGAATCTACAACCAAGGTGCAAGTGCAACTTTAACAATAACCTCCGATTCTAGCAATGGGTATAGCTTTGAATTTTGGGGTAACGGACAAACTGGCTCATCCAACCCTCTGACCCTTGAGGTAAATTCCAATCTAAATTTAACTGCAAACTTTGGTCTCAATACATACAGCTTAACAGTAAATGCGGGAACTGGTGGAACCGCTACCGGTTCAGGGAACATTCTCCACGGAAACCTTATAACAATAACTGCCACTCCCAGTACTGGCTATTCTTTTACAGGTTGGACGGGTGATGGAATAACCGACCCAACCACATCGACTACCACCGTTAACATGATTCAGGCACGGACCGTGACCGCAAATTTCGCCCTCAATACATATTCAGTTAATGTCATGATCGCTCCTAATAATGCTGGTTCAGTCAACGGTGCGGGCACATACAATCATGGCGATACCGTGACCCTGTCCGCCATTTCAAATACTGCAGATGGTTATACTTTTGACTATTGGAGTGGCTCATCAGTAGGAAGTGACAACCCTCTCACTTTTCAAATTAATTCCGATATGAACATCACTGCCAACTTTGGCTTAAATTCTTACACATTAACTGTAAACACTGGAAATGGAGGTACTGCTACCGGGTCGGGCAATATCTCCCACGGTACTCATGCCGCCATAAATGCATCTCCAAGCATCGGATATTCATTTACTAATTGGACAGGAGATGGCATTTCTGATTCCTCTACAGCCTCTACCTCGGTACACATGACTGAGGCACGTACTGCAACCGCAAATTTCACCCCCCTTCAATATTCCATAAGCTCGCTTGCGGGGAATGGCGGAACTGTAAATGATGTAAATGGTTCCTATCCTTATCAATCCAATATCTCGATTGTGGCAACAGCAGAGACAGGTTACCGTTTTACTAACTGGACCCAGTCCAATACGGGTATCACCGATATAAACTCCTCAAGCACTACCCTGCTCATTGATAAAAATCAGGCAATTTTTGCAAACTTTACACCAATCAATTATGACTTGAATGTAACTACTGGGTCGGGCGGATCGATCTCTTCTTCTCCCCCTGGGAATTCTCAACCCTACAACAGCGTTATTACTTTTAATGCTACCCCTGATAGCGGTTATTACTTTACCAATTGGTCAGGGAGTGGAATTGAAGACATCAATTCCTCCACCACCACTTTAACCATTGCGGGAAATCATTCTATTCAAGCGAATTTTGCTTTGATTCCAAATAATCATTTCATTCTCGGTTTAAATTCGAACCCCAATTTTACAGCCTCCGATTTAAAGGGAGCTGGCGTGTATACAGCAAATGAAATTGTTGAAATTTCAGCAACACCGCAACTAGGATATACTTTCCTCAATTGGACCGGTGGAACTATTACTGATTTAAATTCTAGCGCTACTTCTTTAACTATCACCGAAGACTTGAACCTGACTGCTAACTTTACCCTAAACGAACACACCCTGATTCTGTCGGCTAACCAGGGTGGAGAAATCAATGATGTAAATACGACCCAAATTCATGGGGCATCTGTATCCATAAATGCGATACCAGATACTGGTTATACTTTTTTAAATTGGGAAGGAAGTGCCAATATTGAAGACCGATTTTCTGCATCAACTAATGTCTCCATGCTTGAAGATACAAACATAACCGCAACCTTTAAAATAATTGCCTACTCCATACAAATATCTACCATCGGAAACGGGGTCGCCAATGGGACTGGAATATATTCGCATGGCGATACTATAACTTTTTTAGCCGCCCCATCGACTGGCTATAATTTTAAAGAATGGAGTGGAAGTGGAATTACTAATTCAAATAATTCGACTTTATCTTTAACCATAACCGAAGACCTGAATCTGACTGCAACTTTTTCACGAAGTTCATATTCCTTCAATTTATCTGCGGGAATTGGTGGGAGCGTTAATGATGTTAATTCGACTCAACTCTATGGCGAATTAGTTTCTTTAAATGCCGTGCCAGACACAGGCTATCGCTTCGCGAGCTGGGAGGGTAATTTTACCTTTACAGACCGGTTTTCAGCGTCCACTCAAGTCACCTTACTCGGCGATGCAAACATCAGCGCATCTTTTGCTCCACAATCATACACCATCAACATTTCAACAAAAGGAGAAGGTACGGCAACTGGCGCTGGAACATATAACTATGGAGACACCGTTAGTCTATTAGCCGAACCCACCACAGGTTATTATTTCTCACAGTGGAGTGGGGATGGAATTGAAGACTCCAACATTTCATCTCTTACTATTACGGTATCTGAGGATTTAAATATTACAGGGACTTTTCTAGAATCTCCGCATAAACTCAACGAAACCCTGGAGGTCAAACAATACCAAGCAAATTGGTATTCGAATAATTGGTTTGGGTATTTTTATCAAGCGAGTAACGGGTGGTGCTACCACTTCAATCTTGGTTGGTTATACCCAGAGTCGCAAACCGACGGTTCCTTATGGATATGGTCGCCGCAATTGAAATGGATATGGCTGAGTTCATCATCATATTCCGATAATTACGGGTGGTCAGGAAACGATAATAATTGGCTTTATTTTGATTTTATTTCTGAAGCAGGAGCCAAAATTTACAATTTCAAGAATGAAACCTGGAGTGAATTCGATAAAAATCAGGCAATTTCTATTATTGATATTTTATTTTAGAAATTTCAGGTAACATCGAACGATCTCCTACTTTCAATGGCATTTTTTAAAGTCATCTCGTCTGCGAATGTTACCCCTCCCCCACTAGGCAAACCAAATCCGATACGAGATACTTTGATTTCTTGATTTCCAATAATTTCCTCTTGTATGTAATGGCAAGTAGCTTCGCTTTCTAGATCATTGCCCAAAGCTAAAATTACTTCTTTTACACTGCCTTCTTTTATTCGTTTATCAAGAGTGGATAAATTAAGCTGTTCTGGACCAATCCGTCGAAGTGGGGAAAGTTTGCCCTGTAAAATATGATATAAACCTCGATAGGCACTCGATCGTTCGATCGCAAATAGGTCGGGTACCCGTTCGATCACGCAAATTGAATCGACCTCTCTATTCTCATCTAAGCAAATCGAACAAAGATCACCATCAGACAAATTTCCGCAATCTATACAGGGACCAATAGTACCTGCCGATTCCTGTAAATGTTCGACCAGTTGATGGAGTCTCTCTGGTTTCTCCACTAGTAAATGGAGCGCAATTCTCTCAGCTGACCGGAACCCAAGTCCTGGTAAACTTTTCAATAAACGAACTAACTGGTCGTAACCAGGCGTCACCGAATCAAATTCTTAGAAAAGGCCAGGCATTTGCATGCCTCCAGTCAATCCACTCATCGCATCATCACTCTTCTTTTTCGCCTTCTCGGTTGCATCCTGAATCGTTTGCAAAATTGCTTCAGAAACAAATTCAACATCTTCCTTGAGAAAATCAGGATCCAACTTGATCCCCTTAAACTCGCCTTGCCCAGATATTTGGATAGAAACCGCTCCACCTCCTCCCGAAACTTCAAGTATTTCTTCAGAAAGAAGAGCTTGGGCTTCTTCCATTTTCTGTTGCATTTTTTGAGCCTGCTTAAGTAATTTGCCAACGCCAACCATAATATTTTAAATTTTAATTTTCAATTAAGTGGAACTAAGAATTGAATCATATCCTACCTGGAAATTAGTAAACTGGGGAGACCAAGAGAGTTCATCCAATATTCGATTATTCGAAACTTTTCGATTGGGCGTACCCTCTTCATCGTCTTCTTTAAAAGAGGGTTCAGTCACCTGAAATTTTTCGGCAAGCCATGAAACTATTTGACCTCTCGTGGCATGGTCACCATCGGATACATTATATATCCGCCCGATATTGGACTCATCGGCTTCTAAGCAATCTAGAATAGCTCTAACCGCATCATCTCGGTGGATGAGATTTAAAATACGATCCGCATTACCTTGCAATTCTTGGCCGGTTTTAACTTTATCAATTAGTAAGTGCCTACCGGGCCCGTATAAACCACCTAATCTTAAAATAAAACTTCTCTTCACTGAAGAAACTGGCGGAAAACATTTTTGCTCAGCAGCTAAGAGTAACCCACCTTTTTCCGAAACTCCTGCACAAGAAGCAGTTTCGTCTACGAATCTTTTCTCAGTCTGAGGATACACTGAAATACTACTAGTAAAAACAAAACTACCGACACTCCCTTGTTCCAACCATTTCATCACGGAATCCTGTCCTTCTATATAAGAAGAAATATACCCTTGATTATCGGGAGAAGAAGCACCAACACAATTGACTACAAATTCCTGATTTGGGTCTAATTGCCCGTGCCAACGATCATCCTGTAGCTGTGCCTCTACGACTTGAGACACGCCAAGCGATCGAAGATTTTGAGCAGTATCTGCGTTTCTAGTTAACGCAGATACATTCCAGCCTTTACTGACATATTGCTCAGCAAGTGCTGTTCCTAAATATCC
The DNA here is from genome assembly GCA_963924995.1 of uncultured Opitutales bacterium. Classification (GTDB taxonomy): domain Bacteria; phylum Verrucomicrobiota; class Verrucomicrobiia; order Opitutales; family Seribacteraceae; genus Seribacter. Next base: position 210 of record CAWUUU010000003.1, on the reverse strand, counting down.
ACACCCTAATATCGTAACTGATTTATTCACTAATCATTTTATACCTAAATTTTATCACAAAAGTCAAGTTTGAGTCTAAAAACGATCTTGCTTGAACTCACTCACTATTTACGGGTAAAAGCGTCTTCATGCATATATTATTTGTTTGTTGGGGAAATATTTGTCGTTCACCTGCGGCAGAAGCCACATTTCGAAAGCTTTTAAAAGAAC
>CAWUUU010000002.1:0-5194 GCA_963924995.1 uncultured Opitutales bacterium | reverse complement strand
GAGAGTTCCTCGACTTTGTTCGGAAGAGTCTTGGCCAAGTCCTTTAATTCATTCGGGTCATTGTTTAAGTTGTACAATTCCCACTTGGCATTCTTTTTTTCATCTTTGTTGAAAACGAGCTTCCATTGCCCCACCCGAACCGCTTTGCCTCGGGCATGATTGAAAAAAAGGATGGCCGGTTCAGTTTGCTTTTTTCCCTGAAGGGAGGGAAGGATAGAACGGCCGTCCCATGCGATACGTTTTCTCCCACCCGATTTTTCGGCAGGTTTTATACCGGTAGCTTCAAGGATAGTGGGCATAAGGTCGACGAGGTGAGAGAGTGTCTTACTCACTGTTCCTTTTCTTTTAATACCCTTTGGCCAATGGGCAATCATGGGTGTGTGAATTCCTCCCTCATGGTCGTACTGTTTGAAAAGACGATGGGGGGTGTTGGATAGGTTGGCCCAACCATAACCGTAGCTTTGGTAGGTAATCTCGGGTCCGGGCATAATATTTGTGAGGTTCCCGGGTTTCATTTTTTTGCCGTCTCTCGTCTTTTCAGGTAGGTAATCCCCCTTTCGATCTGAACCGTATTCAACATGACATCCTCCATTATCTATGGTGAATAAGATTAGCGTGTTCTCTAATTGCCCAGTTGATTTTAAATGTTTGATGACTTGGCCGATGGCACGATCCATGATCGTGACCTGTGCGGCGTATACTTCCATTCTTCTTTCCTGCCACGCCCTGTTTTTCTCATCTTTCCATGCAGGAACTTTGGAATGGCGTGGGGAGAGCTTGACCGATGGATCGATCACTCCGAGCTTCTTCATTCGATTGAGTCGTTCTTTTCGTAATTCATCCCACCCTTTGGAAAACTTGCCCTGATACTTTTGAATTTCTTCCTCGGGTGCGTGCAAGGGCCAATGAGCGGCAGTGAAGGGTAGGTAGAGAAAAAAAGGTTTCTCCTTACCCGTGTTTTTTAGAAATGAAATTGCTTCTTTTCCGATTGCATCAGTAAAGTAATAATTTTGATCATTTATGAATTCATGGTCAATGGGGGTACGATTCCTTTTTAGTCCAAAAGGAGCAAAAAAACTATTGGCTCCGCCCAAGATTCCATAAAAGTAATCAAATCCGCGCTCGTCCGGATAAACGGCCTCTTTTCCATTATTGAGAGTATATTTTCCGGCGAGGTGCCATTTGCCCATCATCCCAGTTTTATATCCATTTTGCTTGAGTGCTTCCGCTAGAGTCAGGCAATTTGGATGAAGTGCACTGTTTTGAAGCGAGGTTCTATGATACACTCCAGTCAACATGGAGGCTCTGGATACCCAACACATATTCTCGCTGTAAAAATTACTGAAGCGAACCCCTCCTTTAGCGAGGGAGTCGAGATGAGGGGTGTTTATCTCCCCACCAAAACAGCCGAGGTCCGAGTAGCCCATATCATCGGCCATCAGTATTAAAACATTAGGATGTTTCGATCCCAGTGAAATTGAAAAAAAGCTTAACCAAAGAAAAAGGTAAGATTTGTACATCATTCAACAAGCAAAGTGAATTCAAGAAGAGGTCAATATTGAACATTGAACATAACTGTAAAGATTTCCCCGAAGTTAAGGATTTGTGCGTGACCTTTTCTTAGTTCTATTTTTTGATAATCTTTCTTACTCATTCCAATCTCTTAAACTAATGAAATTCTTTTCTCTTATTCCTCTCTTAATTAGTCTTTTCTGTTACGCTGCCGATCGCAAACCGAATTTTATTTATATTATGGTGGATGATGCAGGTTATGGGGATTTCTCCTGTTTCGGACAAAAGAAATTTAAGACTCCTAGCGTGGACCGGATGGCAAGAGAAGGTATGAAGCTCACAGACTTTTATGCATCTAGCACTGTATGTGCTCCATCTCGAGCCAGTCTAATGACGGGCCTTCATACCGGGCACGGCTACATTCGTGGAAATAAAGAAATTAAACCGGAGGGCCAGCATCCCTTACCTGCAAAAGCTGAAACTATTCCCGAAGTGCTTAAATCTGCGGGTTATGTTTCGGGAATGTTTGGGAAGTGGGGATTAGGATTCCCTGGATCTGAGGGCGATCCTATGAATCAAGGATTTGACCGTTTTTACGGATTGAATTGCCAGCGTCAGTCTCATAATTTTTATCCCACTCATGTGTGGAGCGATCGAAATAAAGTCGAACTTAATCGCAAGAAATATTCCCACAGTTTAATCGCGGATGAATGCCTTAAGTTCATTCGTAAAAACAAAGATAATCCATTCTTTTGTTATGTTCCTTTCACCATTCCTCACGCTGCGATGCAATCCCCAGAGGAACGAATCACACCTTGGCGCAAGAAATTTCCCGAGTTTGAAAATGTTACTGGTAAATATGGTGGTTCAGTCATTAAAAATCCGGTGGCGGCCTTTGCTGCGATGATGACTCATATGGATGAGGATGTGGGTCGGATTCTTGACCTGCTTTCGGAACTTGGGATAAGTGACGATACATTGGTCATGTTTACCTCTGACAATGGACCGCACAAGGAAGGCGGGCATAAGCCTGATTTTTTTGACAGTAATGGCCCACTTAAAGGCTATAAGCGCGACCTGTACGAAGGTGGAATCCGAGTGGCAACTCTTGCTCGCTGGTCTGGTAAAATTAAGCCGGGCTCGAAAAGTTCGCATGTCGCCGCGGGTTGGGATCTTCTCCCAACGGTCTGCGAACTTGCAGGAATAAAAAGCCCCAAAGGATTGGACGGAGTGTCTTTTGCACCTACTCTGCTTGGTCAGTCTAAGATGCAAAAGAAGAGAGATTATTTATATTGGGAATTTCACGAGCGTGGAGGCAAACAGGCGGTACGCATGGGCAAATGGAAGGGGATACGTCTTAATGTTCGCAAGAATCCGAACTCTCCCATTGAATTGTATGACCTAAGCAAGGATATTGGCGAAGAGAATAACCTTGCAGGCGAGTACCCCCAGATCGTTAAAAAAATAGAAGTTGCCATGCGGGATTCTCATATCGAGAGTGATGTTTTTACATTCTTAAAATAGTTCTGGTCAATAAATTCCTCCCATGAAAAATAAAATCACCTGTCCCCATTGTCATACCGAATTGCCAAACTTGAACATTAAGCAGAATGCCAAGCAATTGTGGTTTATCGTTCCGATATTATTAATTGGTTTTTACCCTTTGCTCTCGATGAGTTTTTTTAAGCCAGTAGTGTCGGAAGATTTATCGCTTGGCGAAATAAGAACAAAGGTCGTAGACGATGAACTTGAAGTGATCGGTGTGATTACTAATTCTAGTGATCGAGAATGGAGTTCGGTTACGATTGAAGCGGAGTTTTTTAACCAAAAGAATGAATTTATTGATGAGGCCAGTGAGTATGTGCGTTCGGACATTAGCCCTGGAGCCAAAGAGAATTTCAAGGTGATCTTTAGCTCTCCGCCGGCTGAAGTATTATCGGGAGAAATTGAACCTATCTTGAAGATTTCGGGAGGAGTAAATACCGATCTTTTTTAAGTTGCTAATTAAACGCGGGGACAAGTCTTTCGGGTAGTTCCTTCAGCATGGTGCCCATTCCTTTATTGTGGGCAGTTCCGACAACCACAAGTTCAATGCTGGGGAATATGAAAATAAATTGCCCTCCGGCTCCACGACCTTGAATTACGGGGTATTTCGTTCCTTCAATTTCTCTGTTTTGGCTCCACCAAAAATAGCCGTAATTATTCTCATTATTAGCCTGAACGAGAGGGGAGGTTGCCTGTTTGATAAAAGATGAAGGGATGTGTTGCTTGCCGTCCCACTTGCCATTTTTGAGTACGAGTAGGCCCATTTTTACCATATCGCGGGATAAGAAACTCGAACCAGCTGCCGATTTGGGCAATCCACTGATGTCGTCCTGCCAGTGGTAATTGGTAATTTGCATGGGCTTAAGTAGTTCATCGCGTATGAAATCTTGGGCGGTTCCAGGTACGATTGCTTCCAATACTTGCATGGTGATGGATGGATCGGCGGCCTGGTATTTAAAATCACGGGGGAAAGAGGTGATGGGTGAGCTAAATTGAAGATAAGCTTGAATTTGCCCTTGTCCAAGGAGACGTTCAGGTTTTTTGATGAGTTGACTAATTCTTTTCTCCGGTAGTCGAATTCCCGATCTCATCTGCATGGCTTCATGTAGCGTGATAGAACTTGCTCCTTTTACCAGTTTGGATGGATCAAGTTTTTTGAGAAAGGAGACTACAGGTTTGTGCAGGTCTTCCATCGTGAGGTAACCCAACTGCATCGCCCGTCCAAGAGCCATGGTGGTATAGGACTTGGTGATCGACATTTGATAATGGGGGAAATTTGCCCGTCCTCGACGAAAGTAGGATTCAAAGATCAATTTTCCTTTGTGGGCAATGAGAAGGCTATCCGTTCGTCCGTTCTTGATTGTATTAGAGGTTTCGGCGAGTTCTTGGGCATATAAAAGAATTGAATTCTTATTATTGTTTCCGTTTTCGAGGCTCCCCACGAGCAAACCATCTCCCTTGTCTCGAGGGGATGAATTAATAAAAGGGGATTTGAGGTAAGCCAGTTTCTTTTCGAGTTCGAAGGATATATCTTTGGCATTAAGATCTGTAATTTCCGGAGCGAGCCCGTTATCGGCACAGGCAAAGTGTGAAAAGAGGATAAGGATAAGGAATGGAATTTTTCTCATCTATAAAAAAGGTAGGATTGCTGGTTCAATAAAGAGTAAATACGAAAGGGTATAAAATTGACAAGGTTTGGCTGAATAAGCGAAATTCAAAGGATGAATAAATTATCAACAATGGCTTTTCTTTGTGCAACCTTAACTTCGATTCTTTGGGCTAAAGACGGTCCCGAAATCCGTAAGGAAATGCGCGGAAAGACTGAATATATGTTTATCGATGGTATTAAAGTACACGAAACCGATCCCAAGAAACAACCCCAACCCAAGATAGTTGAACCGAGGCCTTACGATGCCAAGGCTGCCAAGTCACCAAAGGGGGCAATTGTTTTATTTGATGGAACGAAAAAGACTCTCCAAAATTGGCAGGCGAGAAATGGCGGTCCGACCAAGTGGAAATTAGTGGAAGGGGCTCTGGAATCTGTTCGTGGGGGCGGCTATTTACAAAGCAAGAAAGAATTTGGCTCCTGTCGTTTACATGTCGAATTTGCCACCCCAAAAGTGGCCAAAGGAAGCGG
>CAWUUU010000001.1:0-10378 GCA_963924995.1 uncultured Opitutales bacterium | reverse complement strand
TCATTTTGGTCTTTAGACAGATTAAATAGTTCGATTAATCGACCTTGTTGTTTGGGTTGGGAAATCATTTTCCAGTCGTTGTCAATCACCGCCATTCTTCCTCTACTGCTGAAAAGAAGAGGTTTATTTCGTGTTTTGATTTCATCTTTAATTAATGGAACGAGACTCAGCCCATCTACAGGTTTAATCATAGAGGAGTCAGGTAGTCTTGCAATGTCTGCAATCGTTGGAAAGATATCGACCGCACCAGCGGGATAACTAGAAATACGAGCTTTATTTATTCTTTTAGGCCATTCAATTATTGCAGGTACTCGAATACCTCCCTCATACATACTACCCTTAAAATCTCTTAGTCCACCCGTGGAGCTTGGGTTGATTTTGGGCAAACCCCCATTATCACTGGTGAACCAAACGAGAGTATCTTTTTCTATATTCATATCACGCAATCTAGATCTAAGAGTACCTATGCTTCTATCCATGGCACGGAGTTCGGCATAGTGTGACTGGGAGTTCTCGTTTAGCTCGGTAAATTCCTTCATATCTTTTTTAAGTGCCATCCAGGGGCTGTGCGGGGTCCCGTACCAGATCACGCAAAAGAACGGTTTTTCATTTGCGACTTGCTTGTCCATAAATTGGACTGCTTCATTAACAATTACCTCAGAGGAATCGCCAGAGAATTCTTCAAATTTCCCATTTCGACTCATAATTGGATTAAGGTCGAAAAAATTGGTAACCGAGAGCCATGTATCAAACCCAAAGGCACCAGGTCCATTTTTATCGCCTCGAAGTATCGGTACTCCCGGCCCTCGTAAGCCATTGAGATGCCATTTACCAAAATGGCCAGTTGCATAACCCGCGTTTTTCATAGCTTGTGGAAGGGTCTTTTCTTGATTCCTCAGTGCATATCCATGATCGAACACACCAGTTCGATCGTGTGTACGACCTGTTAATACGGAAGCTCTAGTGGGCGAGCAAACCGGTCCACCTGCATAGAAGCGATCAAAGCGAAGACCATTGGATGCCATTTTATCCAAATTTGGAGTTTTGAGTACAGGGTGGTTATAATAGCCTGTTTGTCCCCAACCTTGATCGTCTGCCATGACCAAGACGAAATTCGTTTGCTTTGCAATACAAATTAAGCAATTAAATAGTAAAATATATATGCTTATTTTAATCATAAATTTTTACTCCACTACTAAAGTTCCCTTCATGATCGCCCAGTGACCAGGAAAACTACATAAATAAGGATACTTTCCTGGTTTCCTGGGAGCTTTAAATCGTAGTATTTCAGATTCTTCCTGCTTGAGCATTTTAGTATGCACAATTATTTTTTTAGAGCTAGGTATAAACTGACCACTTTGGGCGGCTTTTGGGTCTTTAGCCATTTCGTTAGCAGCTAATCCGATTTCTTCTAGTGACCCCGGTTGGCCTAACACAAAATTATGGGGAGTTGCGTCTGGATTATAAAATTCGAGTCTTATTGCTTGATTACTTTTTGCAGAAAACTTTTCTAGATTAAAAATCATTCGTTCTTTCACGCATGAAATTTTAACTTTGAGCAAGTTTTTTTGTCGATCGAATTTACTGTCCATTTGAGATTTTTTAGCGAGCTTAATATTTATTTTTTGTTTATTCAAAAATGTAAAAATAAGCGGTTGTTTCTCCTCTACATTTTTCGGATCCCAAAACTTCCTGATTGGGGCTGATCCAAGAGAAGTTTTAATTGCATAGGTGAGATGCTTTTGATTCGGTAATGTGCTTATATTCTTGAGGGTTTCAAAGGCATGCTTTGTACCCACATAACTACAGGCTATTGCAGCTTCTAATCGAACAAGACCATTAGTGTCCTTACCCGCTTGGGTCAGGAGTTGATCTCCGTCTTTTATTAATTCATGCCAATGTCTAAGCTGGCGAGCTGCCGCTGCCCGAGCATTATGATTTTCGCATGACAATAATTCACGAAGTAGGTCTAGGTTTTTTTGTTCAACATTTCGATAAGCCCACATTGCTTCAACTTGATGGTGCCGAAATCTTGGGTCTTTGGGATCTAATTTATTTACCCATAGATCGAGAGCCTTTTTAACTTGTAGAGGATTCATTTCACGAATTTCTCTCTTTGCCCAATATCGATAGCGGTATTCATCTCGTTTAAGTAGGTCGAGTAGTTGTTCAATCGAAGCACCAGAGATTTTGGGTGAACTGACTGGTTTTGCATTCTTGGGCATGATTCGCCAAATTCTTCCCGAAGATCGATCTCTTCGATTATCTCGCAACGAATATTGAGCATGTCCTTTTACGGGATTATACCAATCGCACACATACATGGCCCCCCTTGGCCCGTATCTCAGGTCGACAGGAATAAAACTGAGGTTAGATGAGAAAATAATATCAAATTTATATTTCTCTTCATACCCATATTCGTTTTCCTTCCATTCAAGAAACTCGACACGGTTAGTTGATTTATATCTTACTTTAACCATACCCCCTTGAAGTTCTTTGGGCCAGTTAGGAAAATCAACAAATTCTTGTCCACAAACCCCAGAATATGCCTGTAGCCCAGCAGGGCTAGGGTGCTGTTCGGGATAAGGTGGATCTAACGCATGGTGGGCAGAGGCAAAGATAGGATAGCTGGCAACATGCTGGCCCCAATCATCAAAGGTAACGCCCCAAGGGTTTGTGCTGGGATGTGTGCCAAAAGCGGTGAGTCGGTGCAACTTTGGCTCCCAAGCAAACCAGCCACTGTTTTGTTGACGAACAGGGCCGTAAGGAGTTTCAACCTGAGTATGATGAAAAATTGATTCTCTAAAGATCAGGTCTCCATCGGGAGTCCAGACAAAGTCATGCAGAGCATGGTGGGAGTCTTCACAGCCAAATCCAGTAAGAGTAATTTCGCGAAGGTCTGCCTTTCCGTCCCCATCGGTATCTTTAAGAAAAGTCATGTGGGGCTCTTCAGAGACATAAACTCCCCCGTTTCCAAATTCAAAGGAGAGTGGAACATTTAACCCTTCCGCCCAAACAGAACAGGAATCTGCTTTACCATCTTTATCGATGTCTTCCAAAATAACAATTTTATCGTTGGGAGCTTGCCCTGGGTAAACATGAGGATAGGTGGTCGAGCAACTCACCCACATTCTACCCTGGCCATCCCATCGCATCTGAATTGGACATGCGATATCAGGGAATTCCTCTTCGCTCGCAAAAAGAGACACTTCGAATCGCGGGTCGACTTTAAAGGCGGCGAGTTCGTCTTTGGGGTTCATCCATTTATTCGCTCCTCTACTTTCTTTGGTTATGGGCAGAGCGGGTACATTGGAATCATCTATGATGGGTGATGGGTTTTTGGATTGTGCCAAACGGTAAATTTGACGGTCTCGGTTCGCAGTCATGAGATCAAAGTTTCTCATCGCGGGGAGAAAATCGAGATAACCATAACTTCCTCTACGACCTCCAGTGTAATAAAAAGTATTGAGTGGACGATATCGATAAAAGTGCTGCTTATTCTTTTCTATCACTGCGGATCGAATATCTTGATTAATAAACGGGGCGTTTTTTTCGAACAATCCCGTAAAGAGAATTTTCGCAAATTGTGAATAGCCAAGTGTGTTTAAATGTGCTCCATTAATTGTTAAATCATTCTCTCCAGAATCCATTAATGACTTAGTTTCTTTAAAGACATTGACGAAAGCAATCTTGTGAAGTCGGGCAACTTTTTGCATGGACTTTATGTAAGCACCTAAATTCTTATTATTTCGATCGGCCGCCGCGACTCCTTTAATATTTTCATTCGCGATAGGGGACACGAGAACCACCAATGGAGCGGATTTTCCATTATAAGCTTTTGTGGTTAAACCTGCCAAATATTTCCCCAACCGATCTTCGAAGGATGAGATTTCTCCTATTCCGGCAAACGATTCGTTGAAGCCAAAGGCAGCAATGATAATATCGGCTTTCATTGCAGTGAGGTATTGTTCAGTGTCGGCAAGGTTGGCCGGCCTGGGTTGCAGATCAATTTCATCGGCAGACCAGGCCAAATTGCGAACCACGAGTTCAAGTTTTGGATGGGCTTGTTGAAGGAGTGCTTCGAAATGCCCAAAATCCCTCATTCGGTCAAAAAGTGTGTTCCCAATTAATGCAATCCGGGCGTGCTTTGTTAACTGGAGAGGCAGCTTGGTGATTATGGGATTAGTAGATTTAGGCCTTTCCGCATTCGATGCAAACATTGCATATTTTTGAAAATCTTCATCTTCCGAATGAAGGAGTAGCGAAGGGATAAGCGAAAAAAGCGTGAGCAAAGAAAAGCAAAGAATTTTATTAGTATGGTAAAGTTTAATTTTCATTAATTTCGATTTATTTTGAATTCAAGTTCATTTAGTAATTGTAGTACAATTTTCGAGTTTTTAGATGCGATATTTTTAGATTCCTTTTCAGCAGTTGAATGATCATATAACTCAAAATACTTTTTTGGATGTGAGATAAGTCTGTAGCGAGATGTACGAATGGTGCGAGCGTTTTTGCCGTAAGATACAGCAGAGTGTCCATCTGCATGGGGGTCCTTGAGAATAGAATAAAGGGATTGTCCATGAGTAAAATTAGGAATAGGCAGTTTAGCCAAGTCGCATAGAGTGGGGAAAATATCTAATGTTTCAACAATACCATTAGCAGATTTCCCCGGTTTTGGAATTTTGGGATAACTGATTATCAGAGGCGATCGAAGGGATTCATCAAAAAGTGAATGTTTTCCCCAAATCGCATGTTCTCCAAGATGCCAACCATGGTCACCCCAAAGAATCACAATCGTATTTTTCCTCAATTTTAATTGATCAAGTTTTGCCAGCAGGCGTCCGACAAGTGCATCGGCATATGTGACGCAAGCTGCGTAATGTTTTCTTACCTCTAGAGCAAATGCAGGATCTCGATTTGGATCTTTGTTCCATCGGTTGTATTTCATGAATTCCCCTGATCCGTGCCAGGTTGTTTTTCCATCAGGTTTGGTGGGGTTGATTATTTTTGGAAATGGTTTGTCCCTATACGCATTCATATATTGAGCCGGGGCACCAAAGGGGAGGTGTGGACGAATAATGCCGACTGCGAGGAAGAATGGTTTTTCTTTGGGCATTTGATCAAGTTGAGATAAGGCTTCATTTATTATTAAACCATCTGGATAAATTTCATCTCCGCCGTTTTCAGATTGAAAGACATCCATATCCTTTGCACTTTTTCTAATTTCGCCATTGGCTAAGCCATGCATTGCTCCACGTGGATGGAGCCAATCACCGGAAGGCAGTATATGCCGACCCCAGGAATTTGGCATTTCAAGCGATGATTCATCATCCCAATCTTCGCCCCCTTTTCCCCCTGGATGATGTGATACCTTACCCACTGATATTGTCTGGTATCCATTTTGATTAAAATAAGCAGGTAACGATGGAAATTTTAGATTTTTGGCTCTTTCAAAAAGAGCATTATTTCCCGCAGGTCCATATTGTCCTGTTAATAAGGTGTATCTAGAGGCTCCGCAGGTTGGAGCCTGAACATAATGTTGGAGGAAAGGACGACCTTGCGAGGCGAGCCGGTCAATATTTGGGGAGAGTATATGATCCGCTCCGAATGAATTTAATTCGGGCCTCAAATCATCCACACAAATTAATAAAATATTGGGTTTTGCGTCAAGGTGTACGGACCAAAAAATAACCAGAAGTAAGCTAAAACAAGTTAGGTTCACATTTCACATGAGGAACAAGATTGATTTTCTTTCAACTCTGAAAACTAGATAGGTTAAAAATACTCAATGTACCTGCTCCTGCTCCCCAATTTGATTTATGATAATAAACCTTATTTCGAAAATGTAAGAACTGTGAGATTATTTATCGGTTTATTCGAACAGAAATCCCAGTTCCACGAGAATAAGTCCGAGTCATCCCCGAGTAGCCACCTCCACTTATTCCGTTTCCATTCATATTCATCCCACCGGTGTATGGATTAATAAAGACCGGGGCTGGACCGCGCGGTAAAACAAGCACTGAATTGGCGCCTGGATTATTGCCGAGGATCACAACCCGTTGGGGTTGTTGATAAAGAATGGGACCGCCTACACTGGGTAAACCATAAAAATTACCCGAGGGAATAACCGCCACTCCAGTATTTTGAGTCATCGATCGACCAGTCTGAAATGAAATGCTGGCCCGCCAATTATCCTTAATTAAATCGAAGTTTACCCGTGTGGCATTAAATCGGCTAAAGGAACGATCCAATTTGTTGTATCCGTTTACCCAGGCGAGAAATGGGGTGGCTCCATTTCCAATCACGACTGGTGCTTGACCAGGTTGATAAAGAATAGTTTGCCCATACCCTACCCCGCCTGCGTTTACAATCTTCAGGAACATTTGCAGGTGGCCCGGATATTCCTTTCCCACATAGAGATAGTTTTCTTTGGTTCCCTCCAACCAATTCAAAATATATTGCTGATCTCCAACACTGAATGACGAAATTTTACTATTAAATGATTTTCCATCCTTCCGAATAATGCTAACTACTTCAGATTTTTCATCAAAAGCAGAGATAGATGCTTCCATTTTACGAACTCCATCCGAACTTGTAAATGTGCGAGCGTCCAAAAAAGATATTAGGAAAAAGAACCAGGAAATCGCTTTAAAATAAGACATTCTAATTTAATCTACTTTGTAACAGGCTGATTCGTCAAATCACAAGGGTAGTTTTTGAGCTTGAGGATATTGTAATGATATCATTCGATACTCAATTTAATACGATTACCCAATAACCAGAATAATATGAAATCACTCTCCTTTTCTCTCCTTCCTCTTTTTCTCTTTTTTGGAAATTTTAATCTTTCTGCGAAGAACCCCGCTTTTTCCGAAAAGCCGAACATTATTTTGGTCGTTACTGACGATCAGGGGTATGGACCAATAGGAAAGCATGGCCATCCATGGATTAAGACACCCAATTTGGACACACTTCACGGACAAAGCACTCGCTTCGAAAATTTTCTGGTCAGTCCGACCTGTTCACCAACACGAGCCGCTCTTATGTCTGGCCGGCATCCTATGAAAAATGGAATTACTCATACTATTCTCGAACGCGAACGGATGGCGCTTAGCACGGTCACACTTCCTCAGGTCTTGTCTCAGGGTGGATATACATCGGGAATTTTTGGAAAATGGCACTTGGGGGATGAGGAACCCTACCAACCGCACAAGAGGGGTTTTGACGAGGCGTTTATTCATGGAGCGGGTGGAATTGGTCAGGCTTATAATTGTTCATGTGCTGACGCTCCAGGTAATAAGTATTTTAACCCGACTATTCGACACAATGGATCCTTTGTTAAAACGGAAGGCTACTGTACCAATCTTTTTTTTACTGCCGGCATGGGATGGATCAAGCAAGTGAAGGATCAAAAAAAGCCCTTTTTTGCTTACATTACAACCAATGCCCCGCACGGTCCTTTTATTGCCCCTCCATCCAATACTAAGCGATTCACCGACCTCGGATTCACTGAGAAAACCGCAGGTTTTTACGGCATGATTGAGAACATCGATGAGAATATGGGTCGCTTGATGTTGAAGATGGACGAGTGGAAACTGACCGATAACACCATTCTTATCTTTATGTCAGATAATGGAATGACCGGGGGAGGTTCGGGCCGTGGTCGAGTTGGCACAACTGCCGAGGGCAAGCCTATGGAAGCGTACAATGCAAATATGAAAGGACAGAAGGGTTCAGCAGATGAAGGCGGGGTGCGTGTACCTTTCTTCGTTCGTTGGCCGGGTAAATTTAAGGCCGGTCAAACAGTTAACCGTGTTGCCGCACACATTGATCTGTTACCCACTCTGGCTGATATTGCTGGGGTGAATAAACTTCCCAAGGGACAGGTGGAAGGTAGAAGTCTCGTAAGCTTGATCAAGAACCCAAAGTCCAAATGGAAGGATCGTCCTCTTTTTACCCAAACTGCCCGCTGGAAAACCGGTTCCGAACCGACTGAACATATGTGGAAAAACTTTGCGGTTCGAAACAATCGCTATCGATTGGTTGGAAATAATTTATATGATATGCAATCCGACCCCGGACAGAAAACTAATATTGCTGAACAAAATCCGAAAGTCGTCCAGTCCCTGCGAAATGCGTACGAGAAGTTTTGGAAGGAAGCCCGTCCGCTAATGGTGAACGAAGAGGCACCCATGTCCCCCACTCGCCCTTATCATGTACTACACGCCAAACAATTAGAGAATGGTGGCATTCCAAATTGGAAAGCTCCGAAGCTTTAAATTTAAATAAATATTTGGAAATCGTTGAGCTTCCTAGTTTGAAAATATAAGGGAATTAGTTCATCTAAATTTGACTTAAATATAACTTTTTGGTGTTCTTATATAATAAGACTACCATGAAACTTCATTCATATTTTCCATTTATAATTATATTTGGTAGTTCACCACTTTGGGGAAATTCAGAGTTTGATTTTTTTGAGAAAAAAATACGTCCCGTTTTGGCTGAGAATTGTTACGAGTGCCATTCGGAGAAATCAAAGAAAGTAAAAGCCAATCTGTTTCTGGATAGAAAGCAGGGATGGATCGAGGGAGGAGATAGCGGTCCAGTTATTATAGCTAATAAGCCAGAAGATAGCCTGTTGATGAAGGCGATTGGTTATCATGATAACGATTTACAAATGCCGCCCAAAGGTAAATTGCCAGAAAGTGTAATGAATGACTTCAGCAAATGGATCCTGATGGGGGCACCAGATCCACGGGATGCCCCTTTGGAGGATATTGTGAGAAAGAGTTCCAATACTTTTCAAACAAAAGGCTTGGAGGAAGGGCGAAAGTATTGGGCATTTAAGCCAGTCGTTTCCCCAAAGTTAGCGACTGTACGGAACGAGGCATGGATCGAAGATCCGATAGATCGGTTTGTTTTGGAAAAGTTGGAGTCGAGGAATTTAAAGCCTGCTTTGCCCGCAAATCAAAATACTTTATTAAGAAGAGTTTATTTCGATCTTATCGGGTTACCTCCTAGTCCTGAGCAGATTGACCATTTTTTAAACGATGATTCTGCAGATGCATATTCAAAATTGGTAGATCAATTACTTAATTCTCCTCGCTTTGGAGAAAGGTGGGGGAGACATTGGTTAGATGTGGCTCGCTATTCGGATACGACTGGTGGGGGGCGAAATAAGCCTTTTCCCAGTGCCCCACTCTATCGAGATTATGTTGTTCAAAGTTATAACGAGGATAAACCCTTTAATCAATTTGCGAGTGAGCAAATCGCAGGGGATCTGCTCGATTCATCCACTGATGCTGAATATAATCAAAACCTAACTGCAACAGGTTTCCTTGCTCTTGGTCCACATAATTATGAATTACAGGATAAGGCTCTTCTACGAATGGAGATTGTCGATGAACAGTTGAGTTCAGTCGGACGAGCTTTTCTTGGGGTGACTATGGGTTGTGCCCGATGTCACGATCATCCGTTTGATCCAATCCCCACGGATGAATATTACTCCCTTGCAGGAATTTTCCGGAGTACTAATAGTGTAGTTTCGGGAAATGTGGGAAATTTTGTCGAGCGCGAATTAAGAGATACTCACGCAGACGATAGAGTAACTCATTTGAAGCGAAAAAAGAATTTGGAGGATAAGTTGAAGCAAGCGGAATCGAAGCTTAAGTCCATTGTAGAAGCGAACAAAATAGAGGGTATCCTAATCGATGATGAAGAAGCAAAAGTCGTGGGTAAGTGGATATCCTCGACTTCTGTAAAAGGCTATTTTGGAAGGCGATACCTTCATGACGCGTCGACAGAGAAAGGAGAAAAATCAGTTACTTTTCCGGTTAATATTTTAGAACCGGGTCTTTATGAAGTACAATTTTCCTACACAAGTGGCACCAATCGTTCCCGGAATACGCCGGTAAGCATTACCCATGATAATGGCATAAAAAAGGTAATGATCGACCAGACTAAGTCACCCCCGATCTCTGGAAGTTTTATCTCATTAGGTACTTTTCAATTCGCAAAAGGAAAAAGAGACATTGTAAAAATCTCAACAGAGGCTACCGAACAAACTGTAATTGTAGACGCCATTCGACTCCTTCCGCAATTTAAAAGCCAAGAGTCTTCGGACGGAAATAATGTGGATGATAAGAAAAAAGAGGAAGTACGCTCGCAACAGGAAGGTCTTGAGTTACTAGTCAATGAGTTAAAAAGTAAAATCAAAGCTCATCAAAAAAATTCTCCACCCAAGGTGGTGAAAGTAATGTCAGTTCGTGAACACAATGAAGCGAGCGATTGGCATGTTCATCGACGAGGAGATATTCGAAATTTGGGACCGATCGTAAGAAGAGGTTTTCTTGCTGTGGTTACTCCCCAAGATTTGTCT